>JAVFAO010000104.1:1778-4825 GCA_034002465.1 Myxococcota bacterium | reverse complement strand
GTCCGTCAACACGACGATGCCGTGGACAGGGTTCGGCATGACCACGACTTGGTCGAGCTGCACGCACGGGAAATGTGTCGGTGCGTCTGCTGAGGTCGTGCCTGTACCCATTGCGGGCGCAATGAATTGCGCCCCTACGCCGCGTTCATCGTCCGTCAACACGACGATGCCGTGGACAGGCATTCGCGGTCTTTCGTACAGACCGTGACGAAATATGCTCCGGCCTGCGAAATCGAACCGCGGTTGTGGCGGTCAGGATTGTAGGCCATGCTGATTCTCGCGTCGTTGGGAGGGCCTCACCCGACTGCTGCGACGACATCGAGTGAAGGTGAGCGCGCGCCCCCGTGCTCTTCTTGCCTGCCTCGAGTTCTTGTCGATTGGGCGCTGGGCCTGTTTCCCCAACTTGTTTGGTCATGACTTGACCTCCGCTCGTCTCACTACGGCTTCGGCGTCAACGACCGCGGGATTCTCCTTGTCGAATGCCCATTGGGCCGGGTTGTCGATGATGTACTGCCGGATGCGGCTCAGGTCGTCATCGTCGCGGATGATGTGTTCGTAGTAGTTGCGTTGCCAGACCGGAACGCGTGGTGTTTGGCCGATCCAATCGAAAGCAAACGAAGGGGACGTATCCTCTCGACCTTCCGAAGGAATTGCTGCTGTGCCCGAGAGCGAGCGTAGGTCATTGATGGCCGCCGTGACCCGCGCTTTGAACCCGCGAACAACGGCGCCCAACGTAGGGGCGCGATTGATCGCGCCCTTCTTCGGTGCGCCTGCTGAGGTCGTGCCTGTACCCATTGCGGGCGCAATGAATTGCGCCCCTACGCCGCGTTCATCGTCCGTCAACACGACGATGCCGTGGACATGGTTCGGCATGACCACGACTTGGTCGAGCTGCACGCACGGGAAATGTGACGGCAATTCGTTCCAGACATTGCTCACAATGGTCCCGGCCTCGTTCAACCGCATCCCCCCATCCACTACCTCGCCAAACAGGCATTCGCGGTCTTTCGTGCAGACCGTGACGAAATATGCTCCAGCCTGCGAATAGTCGTATCCCCGAAGACGAAACGAACGGCGGTTGTGGCGGTCAGGATTGTAGGCCATGCTGATTCTCGCGTCGTTGGGAGGGCCTCACCCGACTGCTGCGACGACATCGAGTGAAGGTGATCGTGCGGTGCTTCTTGACACTGGCGCCCGTCCGTAGCATACATGAAGGAGTGGTCCCGTAGGAGCCCAAGCACAGAGAAAGTGCACATGCCCTGGGTCGAATGCACAGTGCGCAATCGATGGAAGGATGAACTCATGATGCCTAGGTGTCTTCCAAGTCTGCTCTGCTGTGGCATGCTCCTGCTCGCGGCTTGCACAGAGGAAGGGGATCCATCCCAGCCGCAGGAGGACGTCGTGGAGGAGCCAATCCTCCCCATCTCCGTCTCGGTGCAGCCTGCCACCTATATGTCCGATCTGGGACAGAGGCCCAGCCTCATGCTCGAGCTCGACGACAGACCCCGCTACGACCCCGAGCAGGTGCAGGCCATCATCGACGCGATCGTGCTGATTCGCCTCTCCGACGGTGTGCAGGTGCCTGTGACCGCAACCTGGACCAACCCGGCACCAGATGCGGAGCTCCAGGAGTGGCGCGAGGCGGCGACGATCGCCGTCAACCCTATCGACGAGCTGGAGGAGAGCTGGCACTGGCTCAGCTTCTCGAAGCCGGTCGAGGGCGTTTCGCTTCGCGACTCAGGTGTGGCCAAGGTGTCCGGAACCATCTTTCACCCAAGCTCCATCATGATGGTGCGGCGCATCAGCGTGCAGAGCATCGAAGAGCGTCCACCTCTGGTGCAGCTTCAGTTCACACAGCCCTTGGGTGAGCAAGCGGAGCTGACGGTCTTCGGAGATGGCGAGCCCTGTCCTGCCCGCCCACGTTCGACAGCAACCCTGCGAGAGTACGAATGTCCCCAGAAGGTTCTGGAAAAGACAGTGACTTTCGTTGGTCTAGACAAACTCAGCGCGGCGAGCGATTTGCCCCTGACCGCCTTGGACGGCAAGCCCATGCCTGAGCGCTTCGAGCTCTCGCTCTCCGAGCTTGACGGCTCGTACCCTGCCTCACTCTGGTGGATGCCAGCGCCAACCGACGAGATGGCAGGCTGGCTCAGCCAACCCTAGGATGGGTGGAATGGAATACGTTCGCGGGGCTCTGCCCCACACCCCGCCAAAGGGCTCGCCCTTTGGAATCCCCTTGATTTTGCATTGTTGCTGGCGCGCCCAAATCCTGTCGCGTCGGCAGTGACTCAACTCGACTGTCGCAGAAAGCAGCAGTCCGAGGATTGCTTCGCAGCGGGCCTCTGCTATCGTGTCTGCGTTGGCTCGACGAAGGGAGCTTTGCGCATGCCTCGACCTCTGCACCACACCTTTTCTCAGCCTCGTGCTCAGGCTCGCCAGCTTCTCTCGACGGCGCTCTTCTTGGCGCTGCTCTGGAGCTGTGGCCCGTCCATGGCCCAGACCACTGACGACCCATCGTATCATCCAGACTCGAAGACAACGCAGGCGCAGGGGGAAGGCATGGAGCAGGGAAGCAACACCGCAGACCAGGGCGAAACGGCTGAACTGCCAAAGGTCCAGTTCGTCATTCCCCGCGAGGAATCGGGTGAGTGGTCGATTGACGGCCGCATGACCACCAAAGATGGGTGGTCGATGCAGGGTGTGGAAATCAACAACCAGCGCATCCACCCTCCGCAACAGAGCGCAAGCCTGGATGACGCCGAGACTGAAGAGCTGCGGGCGATGCTCGCGCAGCTCTCCCAAATGCCCCTCTGCGAACCGCTGGCCCGGCTCGACGGCGAGCGCACTTTTCGCCTGACCATCAATGAGATTGTCTTCGAGGAGCCAGCGATGTGGTTTCGTCCGAATGGTGAAGCTCTCCTCGCGACTGACGATCCCTGTCTGCTGCCGGTGCGCATCGCCGCCAAGCTGCACGGCATCTGGATGGCCAAGCGCTCGGGTTGAAAGGCAGCGAAGAGCGGGACGCGAGTCCACGTCTGTCGCGGACG
>JAVFAO010000104.1:0-1678 GCA_034002465.1 Myxococcota bacterium | reverse complement strand
TCGCGACTGACGATCCCTGTCTGCTGCCGGTGCGCATCGCCGCCAAGCTGCACGGCATCTGGATGGCCAAGCGCTCGGGTTGAAAGGCAGCGAAGAGCGGGACGCGAGTCCACGTCTGTCGCGGACGCCCTCCGCTTCGCGAAGCGCCCCACAGATTTCTCAGGGAGAGGCTCATGCCAGACGCCCCAAGGCTTGCCGCCGCGCTCCTCAGCGTCGCGATGAGCGCCGCGCTCTTCGTCGCTTGCGATGATGATTCACCACTGCAGTCCTCGGAGCTGCCGCCCGACGGAGACCTCTCGGAGCAGGACCAAGGCGAGCTGCCGCCTGGGCCAAGCAGCGAGTGCGGCAGCGTGCGTATGACCCAATACGCTGCAAGCGAGCAGCGCTGGTGCGGTTTCGACCGCAGCAACGCGCTGCTGCCGGCCTTCGTCCGAGAGGGGCTGACGGTGGCCATCGCCGAGCCTTGGAACGGCAGCTCCTATGGTGGAGAAGCAGGCGAGGCCTGCGGCGAGTGCTGGGAGCTCGACACCTTGGGGAGCGAGCCGGTGGTGGTGATGGTGCATGATCTCTGTCCCATCGAGGGCAACCCTAGCTGCGCAGGCAGCCACTTCCACTTCGACGTGTCCAACGAGACCGCCGCAGCGCTTGGCGATGAATGGCTGGGGGAGGCGGCAGTTCGCCGCGTCCCCTGCCCTGTCTCCGGCAACATCCACGCCCGGATCAGCGACCGCAACCAGTGGGGCTATCTGAAGTTGGCCTTCTTCAACCATCGATTCCCCATTCGCCAGGTGGAGTACCAGCCCGTCGGCTCCACACAGTGGCAGCCGATGGAGCGCTGTCTGGCGCGCTGGTGTGAAGCCGAGGATATGCAGACCTTTGCGGCGAATGGACCTGGTGCTCGCTTCCGCTTCAGCAGCGCCGCTGGCGAGGTGGTGGAGGGCAGCGCCATCTTGGGGAGCGAGCTCGGGGACGAAGCAATCTTCGACACTGGAATACAGTTCGGCGCCGTCGAGCCGCCCAGCGGTGTCTGTCTCTTCTCGCCGCCGCCTCCTTATGACGAAGAGTGGGGTGGCATCGAGGGCGTTCGCTGGACGAGCTCGAGCTGGGGCTCGTTCAGCCTCTCGGAACCGACCGAGGACTGCTACGAGGACAGCGCCTCTTGCCTACTCTTGGACGATTTCAGCCCCGACAGTGGGCTGCACATCACCTATCGCAGCCCCTTCCCAGTGGACCTCTATCAACGTCTCACGCTGCAGGCGCGGCTCGCCTCGGGCACTGCAACCGTGCGCATCGCGCCGCGCACCGAGGACGGGCGCTGCGCAGGAGCGCGGGATGTGGAGCTGAGCGAGGACTGGACCCTGGTGGAGTTCGAGCTGTCGACCACCTGCGCTGGCGCGACAGTGCTCACTGGACTCACCCTGAGCCACCCCAGCTCGACGATTGCACTCTATCTCGACGAGCTCTTTTTTGAGTGAGCGAGCTCGGCGGCAGCGCTACGCTGCCGCCGAGCCCGCGGTAGGAGGCGCAGGACGCTACGTGGGGCCGGCTTCCCGCCGGCCGACCGGGGCTTCGGCGGTAGGAGGCGCAGGACGACACGTGGGGCCGGCTTCCAGCCGGCCGACCGGGGCTTCGGGGGGCGGCCACGGCCTGCCGTGGCCCGACGAGGGTCGACGGCGCA
>JAVFAO010000103.1:3786-18123 GCA_034002465.1 Myxococcota bacterium | reverse complement strand
GCATGTGGTGTCGACGGCTGTGTGCCGCGCTGCAAAAGGAGACTTCGATGTTGACGCGAATGATGATGGTTCCCCTGATGATGCTTGCTTTCTTGGCGATGAGCTGTTCGGTCCAGAATGATCCCAACCGCAACAGTGGTGACAACGCGACGCGCCTCGGCGCGGAAGAAATCCCTGTGGGCCGCACCATCATCGACAATGTCAGCTATGTCGATGGCGATATGACGGACTGGAAATACTTCCGGGTTCCGCTGCAGGGTATCGTCGAGGTGACCATCGCCTTCGACAACCCAGCCGGCAAGGGGGTGGTGATCGTTCGCGACGCCACAGGCTTGCAGATCTCTCGTATCGAGCACCGCGCCGAGCCACGTCTGCAAACCACCTTCCGCGCTGATCCAGGGGTCTACTACCTCGAAATCTACGTCGAGGTCGAGCGTAGCGACTACACCCTCGAGGTGCTCTTCGAACAGGATTACTAATCCGACAACAGGGCGCGGGCGGTGCCTGGCCGCGAGAGGAAAAGGCGACTTCGATGGCGATTCGGCTCAAGAGCGCTGCCAAAACCGACGTGGGTTTGAAGCGTTCCGAGAATGAAGACAACTTCATCATGCTGCCCGATCAGGGCCTCTACGTGCTCGCTGACGGCATGGGAGGCCATGCGTCGGGTAAGACGGCGAGCACCCTCGCCGTCACTCACATCATGGAGTTCGTCTGCGTCGCCGCGAAGCAACCTGGCTTCAAGTTGCCGTATAGCTTCGATGAAAAGCTCCCCGTCGAGGCCAACATCCTCGTCAATGCCATCAAATATGCCAACGAGCGCGTCTTCATCGAGTCCTGTAAAGACCGCTCCAAAGAAGGCATGGGCACCACCATCACCGCCATCCTCGCGAGCAAGGACTTCTTCGTCCTCGCTCACGTGGGTGACTCCCGCATCTACCGAATGCGCGGTGGCGTGCTCAAGCAAATGACCGAGGACCACTCTCTGCTCAACCACCTCATCTCCATTGGTGAGGTCAAGCCTGAAGATGCTTCTAAGTTCGCGAATAAAAACGTTATTCTTCGCGCTGTCGGCTTGAAGGACTACGTCGATGTCGCGGTGCAAGTCGTCGAGAAGCTCGCTGGCGACACCTACATGATGTGTTCCGATGGACTCAGCGATCTGGTGCCTGCTGAGGATATCGAATACGTGATGAATGCATCGCGGACACTGCCTGAAGTCTGCCACGAATTCATCAAGAGGGCTCTGGCCGCCGGCGGAAAAGACAACGTTACCGTTGTTTGTGTTCAGGTTGAAGAATACGACGAGCGCGAGGAACCTGGACGCTGGGCAACAGGCTCCTACGTTGCCGTCAACCCGACCATGGCGCGCGCCAATCCCAGGGCGGCGCTCGCTGCCGCGCCCCCTGCGCCCGCCATCACCGTGCCCCGCCATGAGGAGTCCGAGCGGCGAGTGCCCATGGGCAGGGAGCCCGTAGACGACTACCCTCCTAGCTCTCGCGGCAGCGAAAGACTTCACTCCATTCGCGCGCCACGAAGCCGCGCCCGCAATGACGCCATCGACGTGCCCATGCCCGCCCAGCGTATGATGCCTGCACCCCCTCCTGGTGGACCCAGGAAGCCGCGCAGCAACACCCCGCCTGCTCCCATGGACGCCGCCGAAAGCCCGCCTCCTGGACACTTGCGACAAGGCTTTGCCGCCTATGCGCCTCCTCCGCCCCCTGCAGCTGCTCCGCCTGAAGGCGTTGGCTCCGGACCCAGAGGCACGCTCCGCGAATTCGGCGCCTATGCCCCAGAACCGGCCCCCGCTGAGCTCGACCCCATTCCTAGACCAAAAACACCAGCCCCAAGGCCCGCTTTCCCCTCGCCGAGGCCGCTCGGCCTCAAACCACTCGCCGAGCAGGACACTCGCTCCTCGCGCGAGATGGTCGCCGTTCGACCCACCGACCCCGGACCCACCGTCCGTGAAATGCCCGCCCTCTCCGCTCGACCTCCGCTCGCTCCAACTGTGCGCGAGTTCGCCGCCTACCCGCCACCACCTCCTGCCGACGACGATGGCGAGAACGAAGCCACCGTCATGGAGATGCCTGCCTTCCGGCCAGACGCCTTGAAGCTTGCCAGACCCTCCTCTGGCGAGGCGCGCATCGAGAAGACGGAGCCCTCCATCGTGGTCGATGAGTCGATGTTCGATGCACCCAAGCGGGGTGACACCATCGTTGTCGATGACTCCCTCTTCGAGGAGCTCGTCGAAGACGACGATGAGCCCACGGTCAAACCTCCACCGCTTCGTCGAAAATAGCCTCAAACGGCGAGGGCGAAAACACGAGGTGCCTTGCCGTGTTTTGTCCAGGGCGAAGTCTTGTGTACGCTTTTCCCCTCGTAACCTTGCCCAGAACCGCCAATGGATGCTATGGGATGGCGGCGACTGGCGGAGTGCGTCAATGAGCCATCGAAAAAGTCTGTTATCAGCAATCAGAGAAAGTGACGGGGAAGCGCTCGCAAGGCTGCGCGAGAGCGCGAGCGAGCCGCTCAGCCTCTCCGGCGAGACCTTCAAGAACGCCCACATCACGGGCTTGCGCCTCGAAGGCATCGACCTCTCGAACACCGAGTGGTCCGACTGCATGTTCGACCGCGTGCGCTTTGAAGGCGTCGACCTGAGTGGCTCCTACTTCGTCGGTTCTACGGCGCTGAGCACTCAGTTCGAGGGGGGCACCCTCGACAACGCTTCCTTTGAAGGCTGTGTGCTCAGGCGCAGCAGCTTCATCGCCTGCTCCTGTGTGGGGCTGGAGCTCGCCGATACGGAATTCTCAGATTGCACGCTCGCAGAGCTCGCCCTTGATGAGGTCGACTGGCATGGCGTCGCCTTCAATGAAGGGGAGCTCCGTCAACTCCAGGGGGTCTCTGGAAGCCTCAACCGCGTCACCTTGCGCGGCGTCAAGGTGAGCGACTTTGACACCGAAGAGCTCGAGCTCGAGCACTGCTCGAGCACCGTGGAAAGTCAGGGGGTGCCCGCTGGCTTCGTGCTTCGGCAGGGACGAAGACAACGGCTCTGAATGCTCTTGCGAGGCTGGCCACGAGCCGTGAGCGCGCCGAAGCTGCATCAGAGCTCGAAGGGGCTCAGCCAACGTCAGTACAGGTCCAGCGCTCAGCTTGGCTTCCTTGTTCAGCTCGTGCTGGCGATGAGCTTGTGCCTTGGCCTCGCTGTACTCGTGTTCGTTGAGCGGATCGAGTCGACTGTGCTCGAGACCTCGTTCTATACCCGCCACCTCGAGCAAGCTGGGAGCTTTCGGCTGATCGCCGACGAGTACTTGCCGAGGGTCGCCCGAAGCCGATTGGAAAAGCAGTTCCCAGGCATCACCGAGGCGGCCGTCGATGAGACCTTGGAGCTGCTGCGAAGCGTCTTGAATCGGGGCTATTTTCGTGCCCAAGCACAGGAGTTCTCGCGCATCCTGGTGCGGTGGGCGCAAGAGGACAGTCCCTTCACGGTGAAGATCCACGTCGAGGATCGCATCGCCGCGGCCTCGACGGTGGTCAGCAGTCGTCTGCCTAGCAGTGTCATCGCGGGGCGCATCTATCGCTGGGCAATCGGCCGGGCAGTCGATGAAATCATGACGCGCTCCGCGCGCTTGCCCTTCGGTATTCCCGTCGATCGGGTGCTTTGGCTGGCGGCGATTCAGACCGCTTTCCCGCAGACCTGGGTAGCTCAGAAGAGCGTCGCCAAGCTGCCGTTGCTCACCGCGTTCTTGAGCGGTGAGCGAGAGACCTTGGATTTCGTCATCCCTCTCTACGAGCGACAAGGTGAGATCGCTCGAGCGCTCCGCTTCCTGGTCGCACGAAGCAACAGCCTGGACTTTCTGCGCGAGCATGTGCTCCTGCCCGCCATCAGGGAATCGGCCCAGGATCAGGTGCTGCTCGAGTCCACCGCTTTGAGTCTGAGCCGCGACGAAATCGCTGACGCCTTCGACCGCGCGTTGACCAGTCAATGGGTACGCGAGCGGGAGGGCGATATCGTGGAGCTGGTGGTCGCCTATTTGGTGGGAGAGCGCGACGTGTTGCAACTCTCGGTGCCGCTCGAACCGCTCAAGCACAGCGCTACACAGCAGCTGGAGGAGACGGTCTGGAAGAAGCTCGAGGCGCACTACGAGGCGCTTCCCGAGTGCCAGAATGGCGGCGCTGGTAGCCCCTTTTCGTGGCCAAGCTGGAGCTGCCGACCAGCCGGGGTCGGTTTTGGGTTGCTTCGGCTCTTTTCCGGCGTCGACTTGCATGGTCGTATTCGACGCAAGCTCGATGAGCGTATTCCGCAGCAGTGGACGTATTCCGAGCAGCGCAGTCGTGATGCGATTGGCGAGCCTGCCTGGGACAATATCGAACGCGCTCGCAGCTGGCTCAAGCATGGCTATCCGCTTCGTCTAGACGAGCTCCGAATGTTCTTGCGCCGCGGCCAGGATGACGTTCTCGAGCAGGTTCTTCTAGTGACACGACATGGCTGGACCTTCGAGCAAGCGGAGATTGCGTCGGCGCTGCGGCGCTGGGTGGGCGATGACGCGGAGCAGCGCGTTGAAGGAGTGCTCCACTGGACCAGAGGTATGCACGAGTGGCGACCTGCGTTGTGGCTCTTCGTCCTGCTCTGCGTGGCTTTTCTGTTTGTGTCCTGGTCGCCACGAGAGCGCTTTTGTCGCTTTGCATATGTCGTTTTCGGAGCAGCGCTGCTTGGCATGGGTGCTTCGGCGCTGCTGGCATCCAGGCTCGACTTGCCGGCAACCGTCGAACCGTCACAGTCCTTGGCGCTGATGGAGAGCCTGAGCGAGCTCCTGCCGAGCGTACTGGAGGGGATGGCTGAAGAATTCTTCGAGACCTGGCAGCTACGAAACCTCGAGCTGATGAGCGTGTCGTTGCTGCTCTTCGTGGCGGGTCGTGTTCGGCGCAGGGTCTGCGCTCTGCCCGGCCCTTCATCGAGCGTCCTGTGAGTTTCTCCTGGGGCGTAGTGAGGCTCATCGGGGGGCTGCTTGGGCTGCTCCCTCATCGTATTCTCATGTTGCTCGGAACGTGCTTGGGCTGTGTGTTTTTCGACGTTCTTTGGTGGCGTCGCCGGCTGATGCTCGCGCAGCTTCGGGCAGCCTTGCCCGAGCTCTCCCCACGGCAGTGCCGTCGGCTAGGCAGGAGGGTGTGGAAGGAGCAATGTCTGAATGTGCTCGAGCTCTTGGCTGCACCGCGTCTGTTGCGGGTGAAGCCACTTCTCCACCATGGAGCGCTGCCTGCGGGAGGCGGTCTGCTGCTGAGCGCACACCTGGGGAACTTCGAGCTGGCGAGTTACGCTGCGGCGCTTCGCGGTGAGCGGCTCTTCGTCGTGTCCAAGCAGATGTCCGTGGGAGTGCTCGATAGGCTGTGGCGTCGATATCGCGCTTCCTTTGGTATCGAGGTGTTGTGTGGGAGCGATGTGATACGGCAGGCCCTGCGAGCGCTCGAGGACGGCGCTTGGGTGGCCTTCACGCTCGATCAGCACTCCCCAGAGAGGCGAGCCGTCGAAGCCGCCTTCTTGGGACTTCCAGCGCGCAGCAGCGCAGCGCTCGCGACGCTGGCCGTGCGCAGCCATTGCGCCATCGTTCCTGTATTCTGTTGCCGCAGTGAGGCTGGTTTGACCGAGGTCTCTTTCGGGCGCGCGTTCCAGGCAAGCCCCGGCGCGGATGTGCGGCAACGCATTGAAGCGACGACCCGGCAGTGCTTGGCCCTGGTGGAGCAGGCGGTGCGTGAGCACCCTGAGTGCTGGCTCTGGCTGCATCGACGTTGGAAGGACGCACAGGGGCGGCCGCTCATTACGCCCGGTCCCGTTCTTGGTTCGCAAACACGAAAGGCATAGAGTAGGCTCGGCGGGCTTTGACTGCTTTCCTTTTTGGTGTCGAACGGCTGCCAACCGATTCGCCGCAAACTTTGTCAGAGGTTCAGCATGAAGGTCATGGATAGCTTTCGCTTCTTCTTCACCGCTCCAGAGTGGAAGAACAACCTAATGATCGCTTCGGTGTTCGTGTTCATCCCGGTGATTGGTCAGCTTGCGCTCTACGGTTGGCAGTCCGAGATCGCGCAGCGCATGTCACGGGGAGAGGCACAGCCCATCGTCCCGCTCTCTTTCGATCAGCTCATGCCCTACATGCAGCGCGGCATCGCGCCTTTTCTTTCGCAGATGGCAGCCAGCTTGCCGCTGACGGTGCTGGTGGTGATCGGAAATGCACTGATCATCATGGCACTTGCAATCGCGAGCTCGAGCGTGGTCGTCGCCATTCTCCTTGCCGCGATGTATCTGTTCATCATCGTCGTGGGGAGCTTGCTGACGGTGGTCTTGGCGAGCATCCTGCTGACTCGCGCGGAGCTCTGCGAGGATATCTCGACCACTTTCGACTTTGCCGCACTCAAGCGCTATGCCCGAGCAGTGTGGAAGCCAACGCTGTTCACGCATTTCGTTTTCCTTCTACTCTCTTCGGTGTTTGCGTTCGTGGCGTTTCTCTTCTGCTGCGTCGGCATTTTCCCGGCGGCCGCCATCATTAACCTTGCGATGATGCATCTGCGCATGCAGCTCTACGAAGGCTACTTGGCGCAAGGTGGCGAAGCTTTTCCCGTGAAAGCCCCCTGAGTCGAGCGCATTCCGAGCTTCGCTTTCAGACTTCGGTCGCAATCAGTCGATGAGGAAGACACCGAAGCTGAGGTAGCGGGCTTCTCGCAGGGCTGCCGGGGTGGGGTGGTCGGCGGGCTGGCCAGCCTGCTCGAGCAGCAAGCTCGTACGCTGCATTCGTCCCGCCACCATGGCGACGCGTCGAGCCATGCTCTCGAGCTCGATCCCCTGGCTACAGGACGAGAGGCAGAGCAAGCCACCTGGTCGCAACACCGCGAGAGCGAGCTCGAGCAAGCGGTCGAGCATCGACAAGGCCTTCTCGACGTGGGCCATGCGCGGGGCGAGCTTGGGCGGGTCGAGGTTGATGACATCGAAGAGGCGGCTCTCGGACTGGCATTGCACGAGCACCGACTCGACAGCGGCCGCCCGCGCCTGGATGCCAGGTCCTCGAGCGCCCAGCTCGCACATTGGCACGCCATTGAGGCCTGCGTTGAGGGCGAGCTGTTGGATTGCGCGTTCGCTGGCGTCGACCGCCAGCACCCGCGCGCCAGCCTTGGCGGCGTGGAGCGCGAATCCCCCAGTGTAGCAGTGGGCATCCAGGACATCGCCTGAGGCGAGGTCCTGGAAGCGTCGTCGGTTGACGCGCTGGTCGAGGTAGTGGCCTGTTTTCTGGCCTTGCCCCGTTGGAAGCAGGTAGCGCACGCCCTCTTCAATGAAGGCATGTGGCTGTTCGCTGTTGGCGGTCTCCAAACGGGAGAGGGCCTCTTTGGGCCAGCGCTCCATCTTTTGAGCTTCGCGATTGGCAGAGAGCTGCAGTGGACGCTCGGGCCAGAGATGAGCGAGGGCCTCGACGATGGCGTCGACGCGGCGCAACATCCCGAAGGTCGAGAGCTGCACCGAGAGGCGCTCTCCAAAGACGTCGACGAAGAGCCCACCGAGCCCATCGCCTTCAGCATTGCAGAGGCGATAGGCCTGGTTGTCCTCGCGCCAGAGCTTCAGGCGCTCTTCGCGCAGAGCGCGAGAAGCGCTGAAGCGGCGAATGAAGAACTCGCGGTCAAGCTCGGCGAACTCTGCGCCAAACGACAGAAGTCGAATGCGCAAGCTCGCGTTGGGTTGGAAAAAACCCGTACCAATGCGCTGGTCTTGGTGATCGAAGAGCTCCACCAAGTCACCGGCATTGGCTGAGCCTTCGACACGCTGGATAGCGCCATCGAAAACCCATGGGTGCCCGCACCAAAACGGCTGAGCTCGCCCACGCGCGAGCCACACACGAGCACGCATGGTCGGCGAGGATCAGCGCTTGGAGAACTGGAAGCGAGCACGCGCGCTGCGCAGACCGTACTTCTTGCGCTCTTTGGCGCGCGGGTCACGGCGCAGGAAGCCAGCATGCTTGAGCGTCGTGCGGAGCTTGGGATCGTACAGGATGAGGGCGCGCGCAACGGCGTGCAAGACAGCCCCAGCCTGACCAGCCTTACCACCACCCCGAACGTTGATCAGGATGTCGAAGTTGTCCTTCGTGTTGGTCAGCACCAGCGGCTGATTCATGATCATCCGCAGGGTCGGCCGATCGAAGTACTGCTCGAGCTCTTGCCGGTTGACCAAAACACGTCCCTTGCCGGGACGGAGGTAGACGCGCGCGACCGCAGACTTACGTCGACCGGTGGCAATCCACTGATCCATGGGATACCGCTCCTTCTCTTCACTCAGGCCACCCCGCACCGTGGGGGTCGCCACGCGATTCTGAGTCGTAGGGCCGTGAAGGGCCGTCAGGGCTAAGCTCAGGGCTCGAGGACTTCGGGCTGCTGGGCTGCATGGGGGTGCTCGGGGCCGGTATAGATCTTGAGCTTGCTCATGAGCTTACGGCCGAGGCTCGTCTTGGGCAGCATACCGCGCACCGCAAGGCGGAAGATGTCCTCGGGGTGTCGCTGCATCAGCTTCTCCGCTGTCAAACCGCGGATCCCACCGGGATAGCCCGAGTAAGTGTAGTACATCTTCTTCTGCATCTTGGTGCCAGAGAAGACTGCCTTGTCGGCATTGACAACAATGACGAAGTCACCAGCGTCGGTGTGCGGCGTGTACTCTGGACGATGCTTGCCTCGCAGCATGGAGGCGACCTTCGTCGCAACCCGACCCACGCGTTGTCCCGCGAGATCGATCACGTACCACTTCCGCTCAACCTCGCCCGGCTTTGCAATGTAGCTCTTCATGGAACACGGTCCTTTGCGCAAACGGACTGCGCTGCTCCCAACGACGGGAGACAGCACGAAAGGCCACAGGCGTCTATCCGATTCAAACTAGGGTGTCAAGAAAGTTTTGTCGATTGGGCACTCGGTTTGTCCCCCCAAGTTTTTGTCGATTGGGCACTGGACTTGTCCGCGCCGAGCTCAGCTCCTCGCTGGGCTCAGCAGATTCGCGGCAAATCCTCACCATAGGGGCGCGAGACGATGCGACGTCCACCCGAGCGCGTCAACAGCTCCACCAGGGGCGGTTGTTGTTGCACCACCCTTCCGATGAGCGCAGCCTTCCGTCCACGCTCATGGCCCGCGCAGAGCTCCAGCGCACGTTGAGCCAGCTCTGCTGCCACCACTACGAGCAGCTTGCCTTCGTTCGCCACGTTCAGCGGATCCAGCCCAAGCAGCTCACAAGCATGCTGTGAGGCGCGGCTGATGGGCACCTTCTCCTCATCGACCTCGACGCTCATCCCCGTGCCCTCAGCCACATCGACGAGCACACCGGCGAGGCCGCCTCGGGTGGGGTCACGCATGAAGCGAAGCCCGCTGCCAAGCTCCAAGAGCGCGGCGCACAGACCACTCAGCGGCGCAACGTCGCTGGCGATGCTACTGCGCAGCCCCAGCTCCCCTCGCGCCGCCAAGATCGCCAGACCATGGTCAGCGATGGTGCCGCTCAGCAAGAGCACATCGCCCTCCTGAACCTGGTTCAAACCCAGCGACACACCTTCAGGCATCACGCCCACGCCCGAGGTGCTCAAGTAGAGCCCATCGCCCCGGACGCGCTCCACGACCTTGGTATCGCCTGCCACAACCCAAACTCCCGCCTCGCGCGCCGTGGCCGCCACCGAGTCGAGAACCCTGTCGAGCTGCGCGAGGGGCAACCCCTCTTCAAGGATAAAGGACATCGTCAGGTACCGCGGTTGTGCTCCCATCACCGCGAGATCATTGACGGTTCCGCTCACGGCCAAGCGGCCGATGTCGCCGCCCTCAAAGAACAGAGGTTGCACGACTGAGGCGTCGGTGGCCACGCAGAGCCTGCCCGATGGCAGCTCGAGTAGCGCGCCGTCGCTCAAGGTGTCGAGCACCTGGTTCGCCAGCTTCGGCAGGATGTGCTCCTCGAGCAGCGCTTTGGTCAGCTCTCCACCGCCCCCATGAGCCAAAACTACACACGCTTCTTTCATCGCTTCGGGTCCTTTCCTGGTGACGGTGTTGAAGTGTTCGCTGTGAGAGGGCTCAACCCCACGAAGAGAAAACGGGAGCGCCCGAGTCGGATGCTTCATGCGCGGCAGCGACCGTATTCTACGATGTCGGCTATCTTCTGTCTTCGCGGGACTCTCGCCTGTCTGCATACTTGAACCAGGCCGCGCAGGTTCCTTCGCTGCTGACCATGCACGGACCAATCGGAGAAGAGGGGGTGCACCGTTTTGCAAACAGTGGGCACTGCGTCGGCTCCACTTTGCCCTGAATCACCTCCCCGCAGCGACAGCCTTGGATTTCTGCATCCTTGTCGAGGTCCACACCATAGTGTCGGGCGGCGTCGAAGTGGTGGTACTGCTCTCGCAAGCTCAGTCCACTCTGCTCCATCTTTCCTAGCGCTCGCCAAGTGCATGAACTTACTTCAAAAACATCATCGGTGACCTGCTTCGCCATGGCGTTGCCGTGGGCGCTGATCATCTTACCATAAGCGCTCTGCAGGCAGCGCGTGTTGCTTGCGACGCTCTCACAGAGCAGGGCGATGGCTTCGAGCATGCTCGCTGCCTCGAAGCCAGCGACGACGCAGGGCGCGCCATGTGCGACGACCGGGCGATAGGCTTCGAGTCCAATGATGACGCTGACATGCCCCGGACAGATGAAGCCATCGATGCGGGCGCTGCCATCGGCGAGCAGCGCGCACATGGCGGGGATGACCAGCTTATGGGCGATCAGGAAGCGAAGGTTGCGCAGCCCGAGCTGAGCTGCTTCTCGAATCGCCAGCGCCGTGCCTGGCGTGGTGGTCTCGAAGCCCACGGCCAGAAAGACGAACTCCGATTCTGGATGGTCCTTGGCCAAGAGCAGCGCGTCGCGCGCCGAGTAGACCACTCTCACCTTGGCCCCGCGGGCACGAGCGAGCGCCAGGCTGCCGTCTTCTCCAGGCACGCGCAGCATGTCGCCGTAGGTGCAGATTTCCACACCGCGCAGCGCGAGCGCAATGGCGCTGTCGATGTAGCCCTGGGCGGTGACGCAGACTGGACAGCCGGGCCCACTGAGCAGCTCCAGATTCGGCGGTATCATGGCGCGCAATCCAGCGCGGAAGATGGCCATGGTATGACTACCGCAGACCTCCATCAGCCGCAGCTGCGGACGCCCCTCACAGGCAGCGTGGATGCGCGCATGCAGCGCCTCGAGCTCAGCCATGAATGGGCTCCTTCGGCAGGTCTGCAGCGGCTTCGTTCTCGGTCTCGAGCCAGGCCCAGATTTCGGCCAGCTCGTCTTCGGGCACCAGCTCGAGGGCGTAGCCAGCGTGCACCAAGACCCAGCTTCCGATTTCGGCGGCTGGAACCAGTGCGAGGCTGATTTCGAGCTGGTTGCCTTGGAAGTCGACGGTCCCGATACGGTTCAACGGGTCATCGTGCGCGTGGATGGCGATGACTTTTCCTGGGACAGCGAGGCACATAGAAGCCTCTCCTTGTCAGCGTGGGCGTGCTTGCCCTGGTGATGAGTTCGAGTGGCGAGAAAGCGGTGTTCGAATACGTTCGTGGCTCTGCTCCACCTTCCGCCAAAGGCCTTGATGCTCTGGAGTCCGCTTTATTGATCAAGCAGGTCTTATGCATGCGGCGGCCAGCGCCTGACCGAGGCTTAGGCCGCCATCTCCTGGTGGCACACGGGAGTGCTCGAGCACCTCGAAACCCGCGGCTTCGAGACGAACGTGCAGACCCCTTCGCAGAATTTCGTTGGCAAAGCAACCCCCGCTCAGTGCGACCCGTTTCACTTTGCGTTCGACAGCGACTCGCCTGGCCATCTCAGCCAGTGCATCGCACACTCCGAGGTGGAAAGCCAAGGCGAGCTGTTCGCTGGACTCTCCTGCCGCGAGGCGCTGCATGAGGGAGACCAAGAGAGCGGGCAGGGCGAGCACCTGGCGTCCATCGACACAGCGCAGCGCGTAGTCCAGCGGCTCAGCGTCAGGGACGCGGCGCGCAGCGGCCTCGAGGCTCATGGCTGCCTCGGCTTCGTAGCGGTTGTCTTTGGCCAATCCCAATATGAAGGAGACCGCGTCGAAGAGGCGACCCAGGCTGCTGGTGAATACTTTCGCGCGAGCTGCCCGCAGGCGAAGCGCTGCCCATGCCTCTTCATCCCATTGGCCGCGGGCGATAGCTCTGTATCGCTCGGCCTCTGGTCCGAAGCAGTGGAAAAGCAGCGCCGCGGCGGGTCGCCAGGGTTGCTCGGCAGCGGCATCGCCGCCGAGCAAGGGCACGTATTCGAGCTGTCCCACCCTCTCGAAGCCGTGTGGGTCGCCGAGCAGCAGCTCTCCGCCCCACACTTGTCCGTCGTCACCGTAGCCTGTGCCGTCGGCGATGATGCCCAGCGTGGTGTCGAAGACAGCGTGCTCGGCCATGCAGGAGAGCAGATGTGCGTAATGGTGCTGCACTGGGATGAGCTCGGTGCCCGTTCCCCCAAGTTGTTGTTGATTGGGCACTTGGCCCGTTCCCCCAAGTTCTTGTTGATTGGGCACTCGGCCTGTTGCTCCGAGTTGTCTGGCCCATCGACTGCTGTGATAGCCTGGGTGCGGATCGAAAGCGATGCGGGTGGGCTGGGCGCGGAGCAGCTCTTTGAGTCGTTCGATGGCGTTGAGATAGTGGCGGAAAGTCCGTGCTGCCGATAGCTCGCCAAGATGCTCACTAAGCACAGCCTGTTGATCCTTGAGAATACAAAAGGTGGACTTCAGATCGGCGCCCAGGGCGAGCACTTGGGGGTGCTCTGGGAGGCGGATAGAGATGGGTTCTGGGACGAATCCTCGGGCTCTTCGGATGATCGGCCCGCTTCCGATACGGACGGAGTCATCGATGGGCCGTTCAACATCCCGGTTGTGCATCAGGAATACATCGGCGAGGCCGCTGAGTCGCTCGAGGGCTTCATCGTTGCGGTAGCAGAGGGGCTCGTCGCTGCGATTGGCTGAGGTCATGACCAGGGCTTGGTCGAGGAGCTGCAGGAGGAGCAGGTGCTGCGGGGTGTAGGGCAGCATGATGCCGAGTTGGTCGAGGTCGTGGGCGACGCTTGGGGCGATGGGGGCGTCGTCGCGTTTGGGGAGAATGACGATGGGGCGCTCGATGGCGCAGAGGGCGGCTTGGGCCTCGCTATCGAGGTGGACGAGCAGTCGCGCGTGCTCGAGGCTTGGGACCATGATGGCGAAGGGTTTGGCGTCCCGGCCCTTGCGCTCACGCAGCCTCATCACTGTATTCTCATCATTTGCGATACAGGCGAGATGAAAGCCGCCAAGTCCCTTGATAGCGGCAATCTTTCCGGTGCGCAGGAGCTGGCTGCAGGCGACGATGGGATCCTCCGGAAGCGCTTCTCCTCGTTGTTCCTGATGCCCTTCGAGCCACATCGTCGGGCCGCAGCTTGGGCAGGCGTTGGGCTGAGCGTGGTAGCGGCGGTGTGTTGGGTCATCGTATTCCGTCTGGCACTCTTGGCACATCGGAAAGCTGGCCATGCTGGTGAGTGGTCGGTCGTAGGGGATGGCGCGGATGATGGAGTAGCGGGGTCCGCAGTTGGTGCAGTTGATGAAGGGGTAGTGGTGGCGTCGGTCGTCGGGGTCGAGGAGCTCGCGCGCGCAGTCCTGGCAGATGCAGACATCTGGTGCGACTTCGGCGCGTTGCTCGGTCTGTGCTTGGCTATGGACGATGACGAAGTCCTCTTGTCCGGTGTGCTCGATGCGCTTGACCTGGAGCTGGCTGATGCGGGCGAGGGGAGGCAGCTCGCGTTGCAGACGCTGGGTGAAGAGGTCGAGCAGCTCGGTGCTCCCTTCGATTTCGATGAAGGCGCCGCTGCTGTCATTGCCGACCAGACCTGGCAGCGCGAGGTCCTGGGCGAGTCTGACGACATGGGGGCGAAAGCCGACGCCCTGGACCCTCCCTTCGACCTGGAGTCGACGTCGTTCGATGGTAGCGGTGGTGGGGTGCACGGTGAACCTCTGGGGTGCGTGAGCAGACAACGCTCGTTCGAGCGGGAGGAGCTTTGTGCAGCGCTCAGTCATGTGACTCGCTCTCTCGTCGCTCGCAGCGTTTCCCGCGCAGCTCGCTGATGCTGACTCGCGCCTGGCTCCGCTCGTCTTCATGCCCACCTCGTTGCTGCTTGGCAAGCGTTGGGCTGCGTTTTGCTCGCTCTGGTCTCGCTTTTGCGCTTCGCTTCACTCGCTTTCGAGATTTCGCTCGCTCTCGCGAGCCTCTCGCAGCGCTGCTCGTGCGCATCGGATGCGCCCGCGTCAGACGCTGACTCGCGCCTCGCTTCACTCGCTTTCGAGATTTCGCT
>JAVFAO010000103.1:0-3776 GCA_034002465.1 Myxococcota bacterium | reverse complement strand
TCGCTTCACTCGCTTTCGAGATTTCGCTCGCTCTCGCGAGCCTCTCGCAGCGCTGCTCGTGCGCATCGGATGCGCCCGCGTCAGACGCTGACTCGCGCCTCGCTTCACTCGCTTTCGAGATTTCGCTCGCTCTCGCGAGCCTCTCGCAGCGCTGCTCGTGCGCATCGGATGCGCCCGCGTCAGACGCTGACTCGCGCCTCGCTTCACTCGCTTTCGAGATTTCGCTCGCTCCCTTCACTCGCTTTGATTGCTGTCACAATTTGCGCTTGACATCGCTGCTCTGCTCTGGCAAATGTGCGCTCGCCAGTTCGCTTTTGGCGGCTGGTGCTCCGGGATCGTCTAATGGCAGGACGACGGGTTCTGGCCCCGTTAATCTAGGTTCGAATCCTAGTCCCGGAATTTTTGTTGATTGAGCGCTTGGCCTGTTCCCCGACCACTTCTTGTCGATTGGGCGCTTGGCCTGTTCCCCGACCACTTCTTGTCGATTGGGCACTTGGCCTGTTCCCTACACGTTGTTGTTGATTGGGCGCTTGGCCACTTCCGCATCTGAAGCCAGGTTCGAGTTTCGACCCCCATGGGCTTTGCGTCGCTTCTTGGATCGTTTTTGGGTCAAGCGTCGTTCAAGCAGTCGACTGCCCCACTGGGGCCACTCTCGAGAGTCGACATGCAACATATCCAGCTCGCCGTTACTCTTATCGTTTTGCTTGCGTCGTCGTGGCTCTTGGCTGGCGAGGTGATTGCGGAGAACGGGGCGGTGATGGAATACGCCTTCGTGGAGGATGCGGCAGAGACGCTGGGTGGCAGCCTCTCTGAGCGTTTTGATGTTCCTGAGGGTTTTACGCGGGTTGCGCTGAAGGACGGGTCGTTTGGTGCTTGGTTGCGGGAGCTGCCGCTGCTCGAGGGGACGCAGGTCTGGAGCTACGATGGTCGAGTCTTGGATGCTCCATCTGCCGCGGTGGTGGCGCTCGATGTGGGGTCTCGCGATTTGCAGCAGTGTGCCGACAGCATTTTGCGGCTGCGCGCTGAGTATCTCTGGGCTGCTGGGCGGCAAGACGAGATCGCTTTCCATTTTACCAGCGGAGACCGCTCGGCGTGGAGCGACTGGAGCGAAGGCGAGCGCTTTCGGATAGGCGATGGACGTGTCGAGCGCACGCGAAGCGCCACGCGCTCGACGAGCCGTGAAAACTTCAAGAAGTACCTCTGGCACCTGTTCACCTATGCTTCGACACGTTCCATGTCGAAGGACGCGCAGCTGGTTGAGGAGGCGGAGTTGCTGGAGGTCGGCGACTTTTTCGTGCAGGGAGGGAGTCCTGGGCACGCGGTGCTCATCCTCGACATCGCAGAGAGCGCTGATGGGCGACGGGTAGCGTTGCTCGGCCAGGGGTACATGCCAGCGCAGAGCTTTCACGTGCTGCGCGCTGAAGGCGCTGCGGTGCTCGGTGAGGTCTGGTTTCTGCTGCCAGGGCCGGGAGAGAGCTTGAAGACGCCGTCATGGCCGGCCTTTTTGCGCAGCGAGGTGCGGCGTTTTTGAGGTCCGAGGTGTGGGGCCCATAGGAGCCGGTTCGGGGAAAGAGCCAAGAGTGGTCGCCAAGCGATACGAAAAAGAGAAGGGATTCCAAAGGGCTAGCCCTTTGGCGGGGTGTGGGGCAGCGCCCCACGAAGACAACTCAAAGGGGTGCTCGAGTTGCTCGGTGTCTTCCCTCTCGCTCAAGCGGTACGCCTCGATGGGTCAACAGAATTCTCTTGATTTCATTGGGCTTCTGGCGTGTCGAAGAGGCCCGGTCGAGCTTCCCTGAAATGAAGTGTCGTTGAGGGCGTTGTGGCTCGGCGCGTGATGTGCTTCGATGCTGCGCGTGATGCATGCTGCGATTGTTGAGGAGGCATGGGATGAGAGCGGAGAGGGGAGCACGCCTGCTCGTTCTGATGAGCCTGGTTTGGGGTTGCGCTGCGGCGCCGTTGGAGCGGGATGCGCAGCGGGAGGTCTTCGAGCGGCCTGCGCCCAGTCTTCTCGAGCGTGGCTGTGCAGACTTGCTTTGTGGCGACGGGACGAGCTTGGTGGCCGATGCGTCTGGTGCCGTTGATGGTTTGTATTGTGTCGACGCCGAAGCGAAGCGGCAGGGCGCTTCCTGTGCGGTCGATGTCTATGGTCAGTACGTGCTTCATGCGAGCTGGCGCAACGGACAGCTTCATGGCCCGCAGCGAAAGCTGAGCGTTGATGGGAGCTTGCTCGAGCAAAGCGGGTGGAGCGATGGTTTGCAGCATGGATTGCTGGAGCGTTGGAGTGACGAGGGGGTATTGCTCGAGCAAGCTCAGTTCGAGCATGGGCGGCTTCATGGTGAGCAGAAAGTGTGGTCCTCGTCGGGGGTGCTGCTGCAGGAGGGGCAGTTCGAAGCAGGACAGCCCAGTGGTGTGCACCGCGTGTTTCGTTCAGAAGGAGGCCTCTCCCTCGAGCTCAGCTATGTGCTGCCGGGGGTCGTCGGTCAGCGGCGGACTTTCCATCCAACGCCAAACGCTCAACTCGAAGCGGATTTTCGCTACGACCAAGAGGGGAAAATGGATGGAGAGCAGCGGCAGATGTATCCGTCAGGCGCGCTGAAGTCGCTGCAGCAGTGGGCACATGGTATACAGCATGGGATGGTGGAAGAACACTATGATGACGGTCCACTCAAGCTCCAGGGCCAGTATGACGAGGGGCTTTCAGAGGGAGAGTGGCAAAGCTGGTGGGAGAATGGGACCTTGGCGAGTCGTTGCACGTACCGGCTGGGTGTGTTCGATGGGCTCTGTGAGTATTGGCGCGAGGATGGCTTTCTGGAGAGTCGCTGGGAGTACCGTCGTGGGCTGTTGCATGGGACTCAGCAGACCTGGTCACGCTATCAGGGGGTGCTGCAACATGAGGTCATGGATTGGAAGGACGGTCAGCAGCACGGTGCCTACCGGGTGTGGATCGACGAGCAGCTCATCACGGAAGGGATGAACGAGCGGGGTCTGCCGCAGGGGAAGTGGAGGTCCTGGACGACGGATGGGCAACTGCTTTCTGAGGAAGCTTACGTCGATGGGCTGCTCGACGGGCGCTATCGCAGCCATGAGGCAGGGGAGCTGTTGTTCGAGGCGCAGTACCGTGAGGGGAAGCTCGATGGCAGGTATCGCGAATGGGATTTCGAGGGGCGGCTGCTGCGCGATTGTCGCTTCGAGGATGACGCGGAGCTGAGCTGTGCCATCAGGGACTATCAAGACGGTGTGCTCATCAGCGAATACGAGACCCGCTACGGCGAGCTTCATGGTGTGAAGAAGGACTACGACGCAGATGGTCGTATTCTGTTCTCTGGCGAGTACGAATCGGGCGTTGAGCACGGGGCGCAGATGAGCTATTGGGAGGACGGCTCAAAGCTCAGTGAAGAGCATTATTCTCGGGGGCAGCCGGAGGGAATGTGGCGGCAGTGGAGCGAAGATGGGCTATTGCTCGGCGAGCGGGTGTATTCTTATGGTCTGATCGTCAGGGAGAAGTACTGGCATGGCAATGGAAAGCTGTCCTCGCTCCTGCGGTACGCTGCGGGTCAGCTCCACGGCGAGTCCGAGTATTATTATGAATCCGGTGGGTTATGGATGCGCGGTGAGTATTCTGTGGGGTTGCAGCAGGGGGACTGGCGGGTGTGTGACGAGCAGGGGCAGTGTCAGCGCTGCTGGTATCATAAGGGGCAGCAGCTCTTCTGCGACGCAGCGCCCGGAGTGGGCAAGCCTAGGTGCTGTTGTTGCGTGCCATCCCTGGCACGCACCCT
>JAVFAO010000102.1:0-18126 GCA_034002465.1 Myxococcota bacterium | reverse complement strand
GGGCTTCCTCAGCGCTGGCGAGCCGCTCACGCCAGCGCTGAGGAAGCCCCTCACCCCAGGTGCAGCGGGGCGCAAGCAGAACCGGCGCGCGATGTGCCAACAGGCGTCTGCGAAAGACTTCACGCAGATGCTCACGAGCGCCAGGCTCGAGCTCGAGCTCGGTCTCCAAGAAGAGCGTGTCACTCACTTGCAGGGCATCGTTCATATCCACCAGAGCATGGGTCCAGAGCTAACACGTTGGGGGAACAGGACAAGTGCCCAATCGACAACTCGGAGACAGCGGCCAAGTATTCAATCGACAAGAAGAACTTGGGGACACGGGGCAAATGCCCAATCGACAAGAAGCTTCGACGCCTCGGCGTCGAGGAAGCTGCCACACTACGCCTTCGCCAGCGGGTTGACAAGCGAGGCGGATCGTCGGCAAAGTGAAGCGTGATGGGCGTTTTTGGCTGCCACCGACCGGCACGCTCATCCTCTCAGAGGCCACATGAAAGCAGCGTTCTTCTCAGTGTTGTCCTTGTTCTTCCTGCTCAACCCTGCCGTCGCCGAAGAGGCCAACCGGGTCTTTGTCCGCTACACAGGCGAGATGGCCAAGGAGCTGGAAGCTTTCGGTATGGGTTTCGAGGCCTTGGTCCTCGAGAGCGGTCGCTTTCGCCTCGCTGGCACCACCGAGATGGACACAGTGTTTGCGGAGTGTCGGGAGCAAATGGGGGTGTCGCTCAGCGAAGATCGCGAGTGTCAGCTCAAGGCTGCGCGCCGACTCTTCGTCGAGCAGGTCATCGAGCTCAGCGCTAGCCTGACGGACAGCGGCAGCACTCGTCTCGTCCTCACCGTCTGGAACACCGACGACAACACCAAGATCTTCGCGGCCCTCGCCGACGTCGACGACAGCTCTCAGCGCCTTCTGGAGAAGGGCTTGGGGGATTTGGCGCATCGCTACCTCTGCTTCTCTGGCGATGAGCGCCACTGCAGCAAGAGCGACACCAACGCTGCCACGCCTGCGGTCAACAACAATACTCAGCCGCCGATGACGCCCACCGCTGACCTTCCAGTTGCGCCACAGCTTCCCGAAGACTCCCGAACCATCGTCTTCAACAAGCATCCCAGAGGAGAGTGGTCTCTGCATCAGCGTGACGGCACGCTGCTCTGCCCGCTGCCCTGCACTCACGAGGTCCCAGAGAACAGCGGCTACTACCTCATTGGTCTGCGTGTCGACGGCAACGAACCCGTCGAGCTCCGGGTGCCCCGTGAGCTGGGCTACGGCGACCACGCGCTCAGCGCCACCATCGACCTGGATGATGACTGGCAAGACTGGGAGGTCAACGCTCTGGTCATGCTTGGGGTTGGCTTCGCCGTGCTCATCCCTGGGATGGTCATGACCGCGATGTCTTTCGGCGAAGAGGAGTCCACTGGGCTCCTGACGGCAGGGATCATCTGTTATGCCGCAGGAGGTATCACCGCCACCATCGCTACTCCCATCTACGCCCTCTACGGCTGGTGGACCTCCCCAGGCAAGGACGTGCTGCAGCTCGAACCCGGCAGTCAGAGCAGCGCCTGGCAGTTCCAGCTCTCCACCACGTTCTGAGCCTCCTTCTTGGCGGGATAGCTGCTTTCCCTTTGTTGTCGAACGGTTCCCACCAGAGTGCGAGCATTCTTGTCCGTGATGGGTGGTTGATGCGAGCAGCGAGCACTCGATCGTGGAAAGCGACAGGACTTGAGCCGCATCAGCAACACGATGAAGTCAAAGGGATTCCAAAGTGTATCGCCCTTTGGCGAGGCGTGGGGCAGAGCCCCCGCATCCGTATTCTCGTTCCCCAACAGTCCACTCACCTAGAAGGATCATCTCCCTATGTATCGCCTCGGGAGCCTCTCTCGCTCCCTGCTCCTCACCACCGCCTCTCTCGCCTTGCTCGGCCTGGCCTGCCGTGAGCCGGGCAAAAGTAGACGCCCTTCCGGCCACAGCCCAGGCACTCAGCCCAAGGCAGAGCTCGTCTCGGACAGCGATAGCCCAACGGTCGCTGACCTGCCCACGCCCCAGACAGCATCACCAGCAAGCCCGCCTGCATCGAACATGGATGCGCTGCGCTGGCTGAGCCCAGAGCTCCCCTCCTTGCTCTTACTCAGCCCACCCTTCGACACCTGGAAGCATCTCCTTCGGTGTACGGCTCCGATCGACGCGCTGCTCGGCTTGGGGGTCGAGCCCAGCATGGTGAGCTTCTCGGTACCCAGCGAGGGGCTCTGCGGTGCCGTCGCGCATCTGGGCGCAGCATCCGCGGGCGCAGCGAACGCCACCCTGCCTACGCTGGCCGACGCGCAGCAGCAGGCAGAGGGCTGTTCCACCCACAGCCTGAGCGAGGGACAGGCGCGGCGCTGCGGAGAGGCGCTGATGTGGATGCAAAGCCCGCCCAACGAAAGCGCGCTCCAAGGGGCACCCTTGGCGCAGAATGACGCGCTGCCCTCCTGCCTCCCTCCACTCGCCAGCAGCGAGCTCGCGTCGCTGACGAATCCTGTTGACTGTTCGGAGGATGCCTGCCCCTCGCTGGCTTTGGATTGGCTCTGCCCCATGCCCCCGGACAGCCTGCGTGTGCTCGTCAGACCACCGCTGTTGTGGGCCACTCATCAGCCCTCGAGTCCAGTCCTCGATGCCCTTCGCAGCCTCCTGGCTTTGACCAGCACCCAGCTCACAGCCCAGCTCAGCCCCAGCCCAACAGGCCTCTCGCTGGGCGCGCGACTGCTGATGGAGCGAGACAGCGTGCTCAGGCTGGGCTTGCGACAGCGCAGCGAAGTCAGCACCATCGTGCGTAGCCTTCGAGCGCGCCCACAGTACTTGTTCTCTCTCTACTTCGACCCCATGCGCGCCCTCGACAGCGCCTATCTCGCCCTCTCGCGCCCGAGTCCTCGGCTCAACGAGCTCGACACGTGGCTGAAGGCGGAGCTCGGGCTGAGTCTGCGCGAACTTGCTGCAGTGATTGGCGGGGAGCTTGGCTTCGCACTCTACCCAAGCGGACCAGCGAAGTACGACTTCGACGCACTGATAGCGATTGCGCCTCAACAGTCTGAAGCCGCAGCTCTGGTCTTCGAGCGCTTGCGCGAGCTCGCGCAGAAGCACGGCGAGCTCAGCGTCGACGGTGAGCTCTGGACCTGGAGCCCGAAGCCTGAGCTAGGCTTGTCGCAAGTCCCAGAGCGATGGTACTTCGGGCTCGATGGCGATTGTCTCTGGCTCTCGAGTGAGCCCCGCCTGGGTACCCGGATCCGCAGCGGAGGGGTCTACCTGGTCACCGATCCCGAGCTCTTCGCCGAAGCGTTGAGCGCGCACAGCCTGCTCTTTGCGATCGGAAGCGAGACAGAGACGGGCTTGTCGCGCATACTGGGGCTCGTCACGGCGCGCGGCTTCGAGCTGCGCGCGAATGGACTCAGCGAGAACGCTACGCAGATCGTCCTCGAAGCCCTCCAGTGGCTGCTCGGTTCGGGGCTCGAACGCTGGGAGGACACACCATGATGGCCACAGAGATCGCCGTCATCGGCGTCGGACGCTGGGGCAGGCACCTGGCCAAGAATCTCAGGGAGCTCGGGGTTCTTGGCGCGATCGTCGAAACCGAGGCCGAACGCTGCGCCGCCTGGTCTCAGAGCTGCCCAGAGCTGCGTTGCTTCAACGACCCCCAGCAGATCCTCGACGCGCCCATTCCTGCCGTCGCCATCGCCACGCCCTCCGCTTCGCATTTCGATATTGCTCGGCTCTGCTTGCAAGCGGGGAAGGATGTCTTCGTCGAAAAACCCATGACCCTGAGCGAGCCCCAAGCCAGGGAGCTGGTCCGCCTCGCCAGAGACCGTGAGCGTATTCTGATGGTGGGGCACCTCTTGCTTTACCAGCCCGCCCTTCACGAGCTGCTGAGACTGACCCGCAGCGGGATCATTGGGCAAGTCTTATCGACCCACCACGAACGTCTCGAGCCTCCTCGTGAGCGCACGCCCGAGGACGCGCTCTGGGCGCTGGGCGTACACGACGTGGCGGTGGCGCTCTTTCTATCGAACGCTGTGCTGCTCGAGCAGCGCGCCTTCGGGATGCTCGGTCCCAGCGGGGTGCAAGAGGACAGCCAGCTCCACCTGCGCTTCGCCAACGGCATGCGCGCGCACCTCCACGTTTCCTTGCGCTGGCCTGAGCGCAGGCGGCGGTGCATCATTCTGGGTGAACGAGGAAGCCTGGTCTACGACGAGCTGACGCAGACGGTGACCCTCGATCGGCGCGACTTCCACAGCTCACCCGAAGCACCAGAGGGAGAGCTGCTCTTTCGGGGCAACGCGCAGCCCGTACGGCTCGAGATGATGCACTTTCTCGAAAGGCTGCGTGACAGGGAAAGGCCGCTGAGCGACGGGGTCAATGGGCTCGATGTGGTCGCCATTGTCGAGCGGGCCTGTGCGCAGATCGCCGCCGAGCCAGCGAACGCTCGCAACAGCGCCTGAGGCTAGCTCCGCTAGCCCGCCTACTGGGCTGAGCTGTCGTCCTGTGGCTGGCGTAGCCCGCAATGAAGCGCGATGGCCTCCGCGAGCCACTGCGCAGACTCCTGGTCCCGACGGCGACTCAACAACGCAATTCCAACACCGTTCTCCGACTCGAACTGCGCCAGCACCAGGTATCCGCGCGCCGCGACCGAGATGCCGAATCGTCTTCGCTGACTGAGCGGCGTTTCGCTGAGGGATTGCACGTAGACCCCGCGAATACTGGAGCAGAGCCACTTCTGCTGACCGAGCCGGAGGCATCTCGGCATCAGCTCCAAAGCCGGGTACGCAGAGTAGCGCAGCGCGATAAAGGCGAGCCCGAGCACGAAAAATGCCATCACTGTCGCAAGGGAGGAAAGCCAGAGCAGCGCAAGCAGCAGCGGACTGACAAGGGCAAGAAGCGCTGGGAGGCGCACTCGAAACGTGCGCACCCAATCGGGGTAAATGTGCAGCGCCAATGGCTTGGACGCGTCATCGCCCGTGACGGCACGCAGCTCGACCCTCGAAGGTACAGAACGGTGAATGCCAGCAAGCTTCAACGACGCGCTCGCCTGTGGGTCTTGCTCGAAATCCCAGCGCTCGTCTCCCGAAAGCTGCATCACGGCGCGCAGGCGAGAGAGCAGAAAGCGCAGGTCTCCCGCGTCGATGCGCGCGGCCGGGCGTTGCAGCAGGGCCATGTCGTCGATGCCCTCGTAGGGCGCTGCCAGAGTGAGGCGCTGCCAATCCCCGGAAGCGCTCCGCTGGCGCAGCTCGAGAACGAGCAGGGGTTGGCGCTCTGAGGAGGCGATGGCGTCCTCGTCGAGGGCTAGCCCGCGCATCTTGGAGCAGAGCTCCTGCTCGGAGTGGAGTCGGCGTCCGAGGCTCACCGAAAACGGTTGCTCGAGCTCGAAGCGAAGATTGCAGGGCAAGACGACGAGCACATCTTTCTCGACCACAATCTGCAGGGGCTCTCGCCTTTCGCTCGCAAAGTCTAGCGCCTGTCGCGTTTGGTCGTGTGTGTCCGCGGCTCCACTGCTGGATGGCTTCGAAGAGGCGCTGCTCGAGCAGCAGAGCTGGAGTGGAAAGCACAGGCTCTGCTCGCATTCGGTCAACGAACACGTGCTGTCGAAGTCTGGTTCGGGCAAAAACTGTGGGATGAGTTGTTGCATGACTGCTGCGACCAGCAAAGTGAGGCACTGCATTGTCGCCCAATCGAGAAGACTTGCCAAGCTTTGCGTCGTCTTCCCCTACGTCTTCCCCTACGTCTTCCCCTACGTCAGCCACTGAGTACTTGGGTTTTTCAGTCAGAAACGCGAGATCTGCGCGAATGACATAGAGATCAGACAAGGGCTTGACTCGGCGCAACAATCGCGTCAAAGTGCGTGGGAAGAGTCGCCGACCGAGTTTTGTGTTTCGGTCGCATGTCCGTGTGGGGACCTCTTTTCGAAAGGAGAATCATCGAATGACCAGGAATCTAGCACTTCTCATGGCACTGCTCGCCGCACTCGCGATGTTCGCGGGCTGCGACGACGATCCGAACAATCCGGTTCCGGATCAGACTGACACCGACCAAATCGATCCCGATGTCGATCAGGTCGACCCCGACATCGAAGAGGTGACGGGCTGCCAAAGCAACGCCGACTGCGTTGGCGATGCGGCTGGTCCCATCTGCAACACCGGCACCGGCGCCTGCGTCGAGTGCATGGCCGCCATCGACTGTGAAGCAGGCGAGGTCTGTAACACCACGACCTACACCTGCGAAACCGTTCAGACCGGTTGTCAGAGCGACGCAGACTGTGCCGAAGGCGTCTGCAACACGACCACCGAGCAGTGCGTCGAGTGCATGGTCGATGGTGACTGCGAGACCGGCGAGGTATGCAACTTGACGACCTACACCTGCGAGCTCGAGCTGACCGGTTGCACCGCCGACGCTGACTGCGTGGGCGATCCTGCTGGCGAAGTCTGCAACACCACCAGCGGCGCCTGTGTGGAGTGCATGATCGATGGTGACTGCGAGACCGGCGAGACCTGCAACATGACGACCTACACCTGCGAGGCCGAGCAGACCAATTGCTCCAGCAACGCCGACTGCGTCGGTGCCGCTGCTGGCGAGATCTGCGACACCGTCTCTGGTCTCTGCGTCGAGTGCTTGGTCGATGAGAATTGCGAGACCGGCGAGGTCTGCAACATGACGACCTACACCTGCGAGCTCGAGCAGACTGGCTGCACCAGCAATGCCGATTGCGTTGGCGATCCTGCTGGCGCCATCTGCAACACCACCAGCGGCGACTGCGTCGAGTGCATGATCGACGACAACTGCGGCACCGGTGAGGTCTGCAACATGACGACCTACACCTGCGAGCTCGAGCAGACTGGTTGCACCAGCAACGCCGATTGCATGGGCGATCCTGCTGGCGCCATCTGCAACACCACCAGCGGCGAATGCGTCGAGTGCATGATGG
Source organism: Myxococcota bacterium (assembly GCA_034002465.1). Taxonomy (GTDB): domain Bacteria; phylum Myxococcota_A; class Bradymonadia; order UBA4248; family JAVFAO01; genus JAVFAO01. The sequence goes on along the minus strand of JAVFAO010000102.1, from coordinate 11,188 downwards.
ACAGCAACTGCACCGACGGCGAAGTCTGCAACATGACCACCTACACCTGCGAAGCCGGTGCCTGTGACCTCAACGGCATCGCTGCCTTCGTCAGCGAAGGCATCATCTACAACGGTCGATACGGCAGCATGGACTACTCGGGCTACACCGCCGAGACCGGCGACCTGGACGCCCTCTTCATCTCCATGGATCCCGCCGTCACCGCTGGCACCTATGATCTGGCCACCAGTGACTCGTTCTTCGTCTACACCGTGCGCGCCGTGGGCGGCGTCAACGCCTTCTTCGTGGCCACCGCTGGCTCCATCGAGATCGTTGCGTACAACCCTGAGCTCGCCGCTCCCTTCGTTGCCAACCTGAGCAACCTCACCCTCGGCGAGACCGACGACGAAGGCACTCCGCTGCCTGCTGGCCGCGAGTGGTGCATCTCCGGCATCGCCATCGACACGGTCTACGGCTACGTGACGGCTTGCACTGGCTCCGGCGACTGCGACACCGAAAACCCGATCTGCGGCGCCGACGGCTACTGCATCCCAGTGGCTGGCTGGACCTGCCACCCGAGCTACTACGGCGACAGCGATTGTGACTGCGGTTGCGGCGCCCTCGACATCGACTGTGACGGCCCGGCCGCCAGCTTCTGCGATTACCGCAATTGCCCCGAAGGTACCGTCGTGGACGAGGACGAGAACTGGCTGTGCGAGACCTTCACCGTGCCCACCGAGTGGACCTGTGATGCGACCTGGTACGGCGACGGCGAGTGTGACTGCGGTTGCGGCGCCCTCGACATCGACTGCGCTGGCCCCGAGGCGAGCGCTTGCACCTGGAACAACTGCCCCACTGGTGAGGTGCCCGTTGCCGACCAGAACTGGCTCTGCTTCCAGGCCCCCGCTGGCTGGACCTGCAACGCTGCCTACTACAATGACGGCGTCTGCGACTGCGGTTGCGGCATCCTCGATCCCGAGTGCGCTGGCTCTGCCGACACCGACTGCGACGAGAATCGCTGCGGCCCCGGCCAGACTGTGAACGCCATCGAGAACTGGCTCTGCGAAGGCGGCGGCGGTTGGACCTGCACCGAGTCCTGGTACTCCGATGCAGACTGCGACTGCGGTTGCGGCATCATCGACCCGGCTTGCACCGGTCCCGAAGACACCGCTTGCGATTACGAGTGGTGCGATGACCCCGACCTGCCCGCCCCCACCGAGAACTGGCTCTGCTTGCCGCCCGCCCCCGACTGCCTCGACAACACCGACTGCGCTGGTGATCCCGCAGGTGAAATCTGCGACACCGTTGCTGGCGAGTGCGTGGAGTGCGTGGACAATGGCGACTGCACTGGCGCTGGCGAGGTCTGCCAGTTGAACTTCTGCGTCGACCCCACCGCCTGCACCTACGACGGCTTCACTCCAGTGGACCAATACTGTGAGCGTGATGACAGCTTCCCTGTCACCTACTACCAAGGCCGGACCTCTACGACCGATCCCTATGACTTCGTCACGGTCGAGTTCTACCGCGCCGCTGGCGGCCCGGGTGCCTACGAGCTCGGTGCCACCGTTGCCGACCAGAACTACGCCACTTGCGAAAATTGCGTGCTCGTTGGCTCCGGCTGCACTTCCGGCGCTGGCTGCGCTCAGATCTTCTTCGCCACCGGTGGCACCGTCAACGTCACCTCCTGGGGTGATATCGGCGGCACCTTCTCCGGTACCCTCGAGAACGCTCGTTTGATCGAGGTGACCATCGCAGGCGGCACTTACACCTCCACCCCCGTCCCCGGCGGCGACACCTGGTGCATCACCAGCATGCCCTTCACCGCCACGGTCGAATAGCCTGCTCCGTCGTCTTCGACGCTTGAGCTAGAACCCAACGGCCAGCCCTCGCTGGCCGTTGTCGTTTCTTGGCCCCCCGCGCCCGCTCTTGACGGGTGCGCCACAGGCTGAGCCCCGCGCAGACGCAGCTCCAGCCAGTCCGCCCAATCGTCAAGGCTTGTCATCGCCCCACAATTGCTATACCAATCAAGGGGTCTTGTCGCGTCGCGCCGCCCTTTCGGCGCAGACGCCTACATCCGCGGCCGAGTCCCTCGACTCGCCCGCCCACAAACGCCTTCGGCTCGATGGGAGAACACGATGGGTTCGGTCGACCAGATTGCTCAGCTCCAAAACATCGACGAATACCGCGACCTGAACTGGGAAGGCTCCTTCGACGAGTACCTCGAGCTCGTCCGAGAAGACCCCAAGATCGTGCGTACCGCGCACCAGCGGGTCTACGACATGATCCTCTCCCACGGAAAGGAAGAATACATCGACAACAAGAAGAGGCTGATTCGCTATCCCTTCTTCTCAGGCAATTCCGTTGACGGCGACTCCATCTTTGGCCTCGACATCCCCTTGATGCGTCTCGTTGACGTACTCAGAAGCGCGGCCATGGAATACGGAACTGAGCGCCGCGTCCTGCTCCTGCACGGGCCGGTCGGCAGCGCCAAGTCCACCATTTGCCGCATGATCAAGCGCGGCGTCGAGGCGTACAGCCGCAGTGACGCTGGCCGCCTCTTCACCTTCGACTGGGTGCTGCCCCCCGAGCTCAACTCCATTGCTGGCGGCGAGTCGCGCTTTCCCTCCCCCATGCACGAAGAGCCCCTTCGGCTCATCCCCGTCGAGTGGCGTAGCAAGGCCTTCGAGATGATGGGCATCGCCGACAACGACTACGTCCACCGCATTCGCGGTGAGCTCGACCCGGCGAGCCGCATGATCTTCCGACAGCTCATGGCGCACTACAGCGGCGACTGGTCCAAGGTCATGCAGCACATCCGGGTTCGCCGCCTGCTGCTCAGCGAGCGCGACCGCGTGGGCCTGGGCACCTTCCAACCCAAGGACGAGAAGAACCAAGACTCCACCGAGCTCACCGGCGACATCAACTACCGCAAAATCGCCATCTACGGCTCCGACTCCGATCCCCGCGCCTTCAACTTCGACGGCGAGTTCAACATCGCCAACCGAGGCATCATCGAGTTCATCGAGGTGCTCAAGCTCGACGTCGCCTTCCTCTACGACCTGCTCGGCGCGAGCCAAGAACACAAGATCAAGCCGAAGAAGTTCGCTCAGACCGACATCGACGAGGTCATCATCGGCCACACCAACGAGCCGGAATACCGCAAGCTGCTCAACAACGAGTACATGGAAGCGCTGCGTGATCGCACGGTGAAGATCGACATCCCCTACATCACCAAGCTCACCGAAGAGATCCGCATCTACTCCAAGGACTACAACGCAGAACGCATCCGCGGCAAGCACATCGCTCCACACACCGTGGAGATGGCCGCCATGTGGGCCGTGCTCACGCGCCTCGAAGACCCGAAGAAGCACAACCTTACCCTCGTCCAGAAGCTCAAGCTCTACGATGGAAAGACCATCCCCGGCTTCACCCAAGACGACGTCAAGGAGCTTCGCAAGGAAGCCAACAACGAGGGCATGCACGGCATCAGCCCTCGCTTCATCCAAGACAAGATCTCCAACGCCCTCGTCTCCGACAAGAGCGACACCTCCATCAATCCCTTCATGGTGCTCAACGAGATCGAGTCCGGTCTGCGTGGTCACTCCCTGATCACCAGTGAAGAAGAGCGTGAGCGCTATCGCGAGATGCTCGGGGTGGTCCGACAGGAATACGAAGACATCGTCAAGAACGAGGTCCAACAGGCCATCAGCGCCGACGAAGAGGCCACCGCCAAGCTCTGCGCCAACTACATCGATAACGTCAAAGCCTACACTCAGCGAGAGCGCATTCGGAACAAGTACACCGGCGGCTACGACGAGCCCGATGAGCGGTTGATGCGCTCGATTGAAGAGAAGATCGACATCCCAGACAACCGAAAAGACGACTTCCGCCGAGAAATCATGAACTACATCGGTGCCCTCGCCATCGAAGGCCGCACCTTCGATTGGCGAACCAATGACCGCCTGCGGCAAGCGCTCGCTCTCAAGCTCTTCGAAGACCAAAAAGACTCCATCAAGCTCAGCACGCTGGTTTCTAACGTCGTTGACAAGAGCACCCAAGAGAAGATTGATATCGTCAAACAGCGCCTCATCCGAAACCACGGCTACAACGAAGAGTCTGCAACGGATGTGCTCAACTTCGTCGCCAGCATCTTCGCTCGCGGCGACGCGAAGTCAGCCCCTGAACACTGAGCTCGCCTCGCGCTTTCGCCTGGTCTCAGCGAGTCGCCGGACGAGCGCCCCATCGCACCGAGTTCACCCCAGCACCAACCGAGGACAAAGGGATTTCAAAAGGCTCAGCCTTTGGCCGAGCGTGGCGCACGACACGGCATCCTGTGTCAAACACTACCAGCGATTTCGCGGGCCCACTGGCCGCCCGCCCCCTGCGGAGAGAGCTTTGCGTGCACAAAAAATCAAGCAAGACCAGAGCCGCTTTCACCAGATCGTCCGCGGGAAGATCAAGCACAACCTGAAGCGCTACATGTCCAACGGCGAGCTCATCGGCCGCAAGGGCAAAGACAAGGTCAGCATCCCCATCCCACAAATCGACATCCCCCGCTTCCGCTTCGGAACGAAGGACACTGGTGGCGTCGGCCAAGGTGAAGGCGAAGAAGGCGATCCCATCGGACAGGGCAAGGAAAAGGGACAAGGCGGCACCGGCAAAGCCGGCAGCGACCCTGGCGAGCACAGCCTCGAGGTGGAGGTGAGCCTCGAAGAGCTGGCCGAGATCATGGGCGAAACCCTGGAGCTACCGCGGATTCAGCCCAAGGGCACCGCCAAACTCGAGACCAGCAAGGAGCGCTACACCGGCATCCGTCGCGTCGGCCCAGAGAGCCTGCGCCACTTCAAACACACCTACAAACAAGCCCTCAAGCGCATGATCGCCAGCGGGCTCTACAACCCAGACTCCCCCATCGTCGTCCCCACCCGCGAGGACAAACGATACCGCTCCTGGGTCGAGAAACCCATCCCCTACTCCAACGCCGTCATCATCTACATGATGGACGTCTCCGGCTCGATGGGCAACGAACAGAAAGAAATCGTGCGCATGGAGTCCTTCTGGATCGACACCTGGCTGCGCAGCCAGTACCGCGGCATCGAGAACCGCTACATCATCCACGACGCCACCGCCCGTGAGGTCGACCGCGACACCTTCTTCCACACCCGCGAGTCCGGCGGCACCATGATCTCGAGCGCCTACAAGCTCTGCCTCGAGCTCATCGAGAAAGAATACTCGCCCGCCAACTGGAACATCTACCCCTTCCACTTCTCAGACGGCGATAACTGGTCCGCTGAAGACACCAAAGAGTGCATGCGCGTGCTGCGCGAGGGCATCATCCCCGCCTCCAACATGTTCGCCTACGGACAGGTCGAGAGCCCCTACGGCTCGGGTCAGTTCATCAAGGACCTGCGCAGCATCTTTCCCGCCGAAGAGAAGGTCGTCTTGAGCGAAATCAAGAACCGCGAGGCGATTCTTCAGTCCATCAAGGATTTCCTCGGAAGAGGCATGTAGCCCCATCCGACCCACGCCCCCACCATCCAGGCCAAGACGATGGATCTTCCCAGTCGACTCCAAGAACTCCGTGACCGCATAGAGGGCTACGCCCGTGACTTCGGTCTCGACTTCTTTCCTACTCACTTCGAGATCTGCGACTACAAGACCATCAACGAGATCGCGGCCTACGGCGGATTCCCCACGCGCTACAACCACTGGCGCTTCGGAATGGAATACGAGCATCTATCGAAGAGCTACGAATTCGGGCTCTCGAAGATCTACGAGATGGTCATCAACAACGACCCCGCATACGCGTACCTGCTCGAAGGCAACCACCTCGTCGACCACAAGACGGTCATCGCCCACGTCTACGCCCACGTCGATTTCTTCAAGAATAATCTATTTTTCGCGCACACGAATCGGCGCATGGTCGACGAGATGGCCAACCATGCCACACGCGTGCGACGCTACATCGACCGTTTCGGCATCGACCTCGTCGAGGACTTCATCGAGACCTGCCTCTCTATCGACAACCTCATCGATCCGTTCTCGGTCTACATTCGCGAAAAACGCAGTGAGCCTCCCAAGGAGGAAGTCAACGAGCTCGGCCTCCCCAAGCTCAGCGTCTCCAAGGAGTACCTCGCCAACTACATCAATCCCAAAGAGTTTTTGGACGCACAGCGCCGCAAACTCGAGGAAGACAAGGAACGAAGCAAGCGCTTTCCCGAACGCCCCGAACGCGACGTGCTGCAGTTCATCATCGACAATGCGCCACTCGAGCTCTGGGAAGCCGATGTGCTCTCGACCATCCGCGAAGAGGCCTACTACTTCGCACCGCAAGGCCAAACCAAGATCATGAACGAAGGCTGGGCCACCTACTGGCACAGCCGCATCATGACCGAAAAGGCACTCGAAGCCTCAGAGCTGCTCGACTACGCCGACGCCTACTCCTCAGTCGTCGCCTCCTCGCCCATGCGCGTGAACCCCTACAAGATTGGTGTCGAGCTGTGGCGTGACATCGTCGAGCGCTGGAACAGCGGTCGCTTCGGCCCCGAATGGGAGCGCTGCGACTCCCTCGCCGAGCGCGCCAACTGGAACCGCGAGCTCGGCCTGGGCATGCAAAAGATCTTCGAGGTCCGCAAGCTCTACAACGATGTGACTTTCATCGATGACTTCCTGACTGAAGACTTCTGCCGCAAACACCAGCTCTTTACCTTTGCCTACAATCAGAAAGACAAAGAGTACCAGATCCAGAGCCGCGAGTTCGCACAGATCAAGCAAAAGATGCTCTTCGAGCTGACCAACTTCGGACAGCCCTTCATCTACGTCAAAGACGGCAACTACGCCAATCGCGGTGAGCTGCTGCTGCACCACAAATTCGAAGGCACACCGCTGCGCCTCGACTATGCCCGCGAGGTGCTCTCCAAGCTCTTCAAGCTGTGGCGTCGCCCTGTCAACATCGAGACCGTCGTCGATGGCAAGGGTAAGCTGTTCACCTTCACCGGCAGTGACCACCGCGAAACGAGCTGCAGCTACGAAGCGCTGTGAAGAGCTTCATTGCCGGTCCTCCTCGACGCCATGACAGGAGCCCACGCGACCTCGCCGGCCTTCGAGGGGTTGCTTCGCCGAAATGGCTCCGCCCCTGCAGTGCCAAGCCTCGTTGGATAATAAGGATGCAGTTTCGAGCCCTATGAACGATTTCTTCGAACGAGAGCCACTTGGCTTCGACGCTGACACCTTCAGCACCTTGGGTACTCGGCTCAGTGCAGCAGCGGAAGCTATCTCAGATGGGTTGACTCGCTTCTCTGAAGCAAGCTTCGGTGGCAAACTGCTGGCCCTCTCCCCTTTCCTACTGCTTGCACTGGGCGTGGCTGGGTTACTCTTCTTCGACCGCCGGCTTGCACGGTGGCGAGAACGCTGGCTTGCAGCCCGACAGGTCAGCCCCAGACAGGCCCTGCTGAATGCCTGCCTGGCCGTCTCCATCCGCTTGCTCCCACCGGCGGTGTTGCTGCTGCTCGCCTACATCTTCGACGCAGCCCTGAGCGAGCCGTCAACGCTTATCCTGTTGAGTATCGAACTGCTCTGGCTGCTCCTCGCAGCGAGATTCCTGCGTGGCATCGCACGGGTCGTGCTCAACAGCGAGCTCGTGCACTATGAGCAAGCTCCTCGGCGCTTGTGGCGATGGTTCGATCGAGGGATTATCGGGGCCATCCTGTTGATGGCCGTCTCCACCAGCCTGACGTACTTCGACGATGCGCTGGACCTGCACGCCTTTGCTGTCTTCGTGACGCGCGTCGGCATCGCCGGCTATGTGCTCCTGCTGCTTCCCCTGAAGGCCGAGCTCTCGGTGATCATCCCGAGCATCGACGCGAGCGCGGTCTATCGCAGCTTTCGAGCGGCCTTTCTGCGCGAGTTTCGGCCTTTCGTCATCGCTGTCGCGTTGATGGTGGGGCTTTGGGCTGCGGGATTCAACACGGCGGCGATCAACATCCTGCTGCGGGGTCTTGGCGTCCTGGTCTTGCTTTTCGCTGGCTGGTGGCTGTTCCGAGCGACCATGGGAGTGCTTGGACGCTGGCTGGAGCGGCAGCAGCGCGCCGCGACTGAAGCCATCGATCTCGAACACCAGCGCCTGCTGCGGTCACTGGAGCGCAACCTCGTCGTCATGGCGAGCATCCTGATGGGATGGGGGGGGCTGAGTATTCTTGGGGTCTGGGATTGGCTGGTCGAACTGCTCTCCTATCCCTTCTTCACAGTCTTCGAGCACGTGGAGATCTCAGTCTACGGGATAGCCCTCGCCATTTTCGTGGGGTGGATGCTGTTTTTCGTCAGCATCGTCATTCGCGTGCTGCTCAACGAAAAGGCTTATCCACGCTTCGAGATCGATGTTGGTGTGGGCTACGCCATCAACACGATGGTGCTCTACGCGCTGCTCTGCATCGGCTTCTTGCTGGCCATCCGTTCCTTTGGTATCGACCTCAGCTCCATTGCGCTGTTCATGAGCGCCCTGGGTGTGGGCATCGGTTTCGGTTTACAGGGATTGGTGCACAACCTGATCAGCGGAATGCTGTTGCTCTTTGGCCGCTCGGTGCGCAAAGGCGACTGGGTGACTGCTGCATCGACCTTTGGGCGAGTGGACAGGGTGGGTGCCCGCTCGGTGACGAGCACCACCCCAGATCACTACGAGATGATCATCCCCTCATCGGACCTGATCAACCAACCGATCATCAATTGGACCTTGAGCAGCGGCGTTATCAGGGTCGCGATTCCGGTTGGAGTGAGCTACCTCGCTGATCCTCATCAGGTGCGTGAGGTCTTGCTCGAGGCTGCGACGCAACACCCGAAAGTGCTGACACGTCCGACGCCGATGGTCTTCTTCGAAGCTTTTGGCGAGTCATCCATCGACTTCACGCTTTTCGTTTTCGTGGACTGCCGCACGATCACAGAGAGGCGGCTGCGCGGGGAGCTGAATTTCCACATCTGGGACGCGCTGAAGCGGAACAACATCGAGATTCCCTTCCCGCAGAGAGACTTGCACATCCGTTCGGTGTATCCTTCCATGCCGGGTTCGTTGCCTGTGCATTTGGAGGGTGGCGAGCTTGGACTGCGTCATCCGCGATCAGGGTCTTGAGATGGGAATTCAGAGCTCGACACCAGGCAGCGCCATGAGCGAGATCAACGTCACGCCGCTGGTCGACGTGATGTTGGTGCTGCTGATCATCTTCATGGTTGCGACCCCGTTGATCGAGCAAGAGCGGGCCAAACAGGAGCTGAGCGAGAACCGCGACAAACAGCAGAGGCTGGTGAACTTGAACCTGCCGGTGCTTGCCCCTTCGGCTGCGGTGCCGAGTGATGAGACACAGACGGTGACGCTTTCGATATCAGAGAAGCTGGTGGTGAGTATTGGGGGGAAGGTCATCGTGGATTGTTCGGCGCACGCGAGCAGTGTCGACAAGTCGGCTTGGCAGCCCTGTCTGGACGCGCTCGAGACGAACATGCGAGGGAATGAGCTTGTCAAGCAGTTTGGGGTGAGCGTACAGGCAGCGCCGAGGGTGCCATTTGGTTTCGTGGTCGCCAGCTTGCACCGCATGCACAATGCGGAGGTACGCAAGGTTGGGCTGCTGCCGCGAAGCGCACCTGCACCCTAAAAGGGATTCCAAAGGGCGAGCCCTTTGGCGGGGTGTGGGGCAGCGCCCCACAAACAACAGCGATGCGCTCGCAGAGCGCGAGCAAACCCAGGCGATCGGCCGGCTGGAAGCCGGCCCCACGTCTCATCCCGAGCACGCCGAAGCCTCGGTCGGCCGGCTGGAAGCCGGCCCCACGTCTCACCCCGAGCACGCCGAAGCCTCGGTCGGCCGGCTGGAAGCCGGCCCCACGTCTCATCCCGAGCACGCCGAAGCCTCGGTCGGCCGGCTGGAAGCCGGCCCCACGGCTCGTCCAGAGCAAGCCTGCGTCAAGAACCGCGCTTGCGCTATTCCCAGCCGCTCAAGCGGGCGAGCAGCCACCAGAAGGCCTTGCCCTTCTGGTAGCAGTTGAAACAGTGTGAGTGTGCGCAGTCTGAACAGGATGGGCAGTCATGGCTCGCGCACCAAGTCGAACACCAGCCACAAGCGTCAGTCTCGTCGACATAGTACTGACCGGCGGGGTCGTAGCTCTCGAGGTCCTCGAAATCGAAGAGGACCTTGTTGTTCTGCTGACAGTACGTGCGGATGCGTTGGTTGTTGGCCCGTAGGTTGTCGCCGTCAGCTGCCCCACTGCCATCGAGGTGCCCGGTCATGTAGACGAAACGCACGTTCGGGAAATCGAGCTCGAGCTGGTTCATGGCGTTGAGGTAGGTGTTGATACCTTCCTCGTCGTTGTCGGAACAACCACCACACCAAGACCAGATGACCAGGTTGGTCTCCGGATGCTGGGAGAGGTAGCTGCGCGTGCTCTGTTCCCAAGCGAGGTCGCCGTTGTGGCCAAGATCACCGCCAGGCTCATGCATCGGAGGCAGCGCGTAGGTGCTTGCGTCCTCGGCGGCAAGCATCTCCATCCCCGTGACGAGCTGGCTGCCATGAGAGGTGTGACCGTAATAGATGTGGTAGCCGCTGCGCACGGTGTCGAAGGTCGCCGCCGGAATGGTGTCGAACGCAGCAGGCGCACGGTGGTCAGCGATGAAGCCCGTGATGGGCTCCACCTGTTCGCCGTCGTTATCGTCGGGCTGCATCGTGTCCTCGTCAGGCTGCGCCGTGTCCTCGTCGGGCTGCGCCGTGTCCTCGTCAGGCTGCGCCATGTCCTCGTCAGGCTGAGTCGTCTCCTGATCCACCGTCTCTGAGACGTCTGGCTCGACATCCGTTTTCACCTCGTCGTCATCGCAGGCCCACAAGACGAAACCGGTCAACACCACAATCCACGTCACTCGATTCATCTCTTCTCTCCTTGTACCCCTTCGGCCGGAAGGACACTCCATTGCTGTGCGCACGAAAGCCAAATCCGCATACGCCTGCAGACTAGGTGAGCAAGTGAAGCCATGTCAAGTCAGAAGCTGAGCTTGGCCGTGCACGCGGTCGACACGCTGCGCGCCTGCGAAGCAAGAGCGAACGACGCCGTGTTGTTGGACATAGCCCGCTTCGCGGGGCCACAGTAGGCGCGACGGTCAGTTGATTCTTGCCAACGGCATCGCCGCGACTGGAGCGTTCTTGCCTTGGGCGACATAGCGTCCCCCTCGCCGGAGCAA
>JAVFAO010000101.1:0-18381 GCA_034002465.1 Myxococcota bacterium | reverse complement strand
TTTCTCTTGGCGGCGGGCCTGACGGTTGTGGCGGCAGTGCAGTTCAGGTTTTCGGCGCTGCCTCATTTCCTGGCCCTGCGACGCTCGACGCGGTGAGGTCCAAGCTGGGACAGATGTCCCCGCTCGCCTGCACGGGCTCGAGCCGTGCAGATTTGACTCGTTGCGCCATCTTCGCGCGTTTTTCACAGTGAATCGGCGAAATGATTGAGTCTGCGCGGGGGTCTTGGGACTGTGGTTTATTGACCCCAGTTGCTTGACTGACGGCCTACAAGCCCCTAGGATCTGGCGTGCGGGTTGCGGTGCGACCTGGGTATCCCTGAGCGTGCTCGAGGAGGCGGATATGGCTCGCCAGCGAAGATTTCCTGACTATGTGGCGCCGACGAAGATCGCCTATCTCGATGGGAAGCCGACGACGATCCATCTTCGGAAGAGCCGTTTTGTGAGTCACGGGGCGAGCGAGGCCAAAGAGTGGGTCTTCGAGCAGGGGACGATCACGCTGGGCGCGATGGAGGAGAACGACATCGTCTTGAGTGACGAGACGGTGAGCCGCTATCATTGTACCATCTCTCAGGAAGATGATGCCTACGTGCTCAAGGATCTGGGCAGTACGAATGGCTCCTTCGTCAATCAGGTACGGGTCCGGGAGGCCTTTCTCTCACCTGGTTGTCTTTTGCGTCTGGGCAATTCAGAGCTCATTTTTCAACCGTTGGATGAAGAGATTGCGGTCGTGCCGTCGGCGGAGGATCGCTTCGGAGACATCATCGGCACCAATCTCAAGATGCGTGAGATCTTTGGGATTCTTGAAAAAATTGCACCGACCAACGCGACCGTGGTGATCGAAGGAGAGACGGGTACGGGGAAGGAGGTCGTCGCCCAGACCATCCACAAGATGAGCTTGAGGGCGAAGAAGCCTTTTGTGGTCTTCGACTGTGGTGCCGTGCCTGAGAGTTTGATCGAGAGCGAGCTCTTTGGTCATGAGAAGGGCTCTTTCACTGGCGCGATCATGACGCGCCAAGGTCTCTTCGAGCTGGCGCAGAGCGGCACGGTGTTTTTGGATGAGCTCGGTGAGTTTTCGCTCGAGCTGCAGCCGAAGTTGTTGCGTGTGCTCGAGCAGCGCGAGGTGAGACGGGTTGGCAGCGCGAAGTCGATTCCGGTTGACGTACGGGTCATCGCGGCGACCAACCGACGGCTGGAGGAGGAGGTACGGGACGGACGTTTCCGTGAAGATCTGTTCTACCGTTTGTCAGTGGTTCGGATTTTCATTCCCCCGCTGCGCGAGCGGGCTGAAGATATTCCCCTGTTGGTCAAGCACTTCCTCAAGAACAGTGCTTTCAACCGAGATCGCAACGGCAATCTGAAGCTGCGCTCCATCACGCGCGAGGCCCTCGATGCGATGAGCAAATACGAGTGGCCTGGCAACATTCGAGAGCTGCTCAACATCGTGGAGCGGGCCTGCTCTCTCTCGGATGGTGACTGCATCGACCTGGGCGATCTCCCTGAGTACATTTCTGGGCATGCAGGCGCAGCGCCTTTGCTGGCACCAAGCTCGTCCTCCACGCGCGACGCATCCCCTGCCCCGGCTCCATGTTCGGACAAGACTTTCAAGGATGCCAAAGAGGACTGGCTGGCGAGCTTTGAGAAGGACTACATCCAGAGCCTGCTGACACGCAACAACGGAAACATCTCCCATGCGGCTCGCGAGGCCGACATCGATCGGAAGTACTTCCGAAAGCTCATGAAGAAGTACGAGATCAGCGCCGAGGATGTGCTGGATTGATGCGCTGTTGCGTGCCATCTCTGGCACGCACCCTTCGGGCTTGCTTCGCAGCGAGTCTCCGCCTCCTGGCTACGACTTCTTGTCGATTGGGCGCTTGGCCCGTTCCCCCAAGTTCTTGGTGAGCGCTGCTGTCGAGCTCGAGCCAGTATTTGCGCACCGAGGACACCGAGGAGCTTGTGCTTTTCCCTGCATGAGCCTAACTTTGGGGTGAGGAAGCAAAGCGCGGGTCGCGCTGCGCTGATGGATGCCTCTGCTTGGTCCTGGCGGGAGGCTTCCTTCTGTGCTCGCACAATCCAGGCATTCCTGGGGGAACATGTGGAGCTACGCACGGTTGGTCCGCTTGTACTGGGTGACCCCCATGCTTGCCTGTTGGCCATCGACGAGGCCTTGGCGGAGCTGAGGCAGCCGCCTCGGCTCGCCATCGTCTACCTGCCGCATGGCGCCGCCGATTCCCCTCAAGCAGCGTGTCTGCGTGAGATTCATGCCCACCTCCACTGTAGAACGATTGGCGCAAGCACTGGCGGCGCGTGTTTTACCGAGCGCGGCGTCATCGCCAATGGGTTGTGTCTCGGACTGCTCTGTGGCGATGACTTCGAGGTCGACACGGCGCTGATCGAGACGCTGCACTTGGCCCCCGAGCGAAAGCTGGAGCAGGCAGTCTCACGGCTGCGCTGGCGCGAAGGTGCCCAGCGCTCGCTGCTCGTGCTGGCGGATCCGTTCCTGTGTGACGGTGAGGACTTGCTGAGCTGGTTGCGGCAAGCACTTGGGCCCGCGACCCAGTGTTTTGGAGCGAGCGCTGGAGACAACTGGCGGTTTCGAACCGCCTCGGTCATCCACGAAGCGCAGATGTTCCCTGGAGCGGTGGTCTTGGCGGCCATCTCCACGGACTTCCCCATCGTCGGCGGCACACGACACGGCTGGCGCGAAGCCGACCAGGAATGGATGACGGTGACCAAGGCCGAGGGCACACGGCTGCTTTCGCTCAACGGCATCCCAGCAGCTGAGGCCTATCGCCAAGCCCTCCAACGTCACGGTCTGTACTCTGCTGAGCGGGAACTGATTCAGCAGGTAGCCATGTACGCGCTGGGGGCCAAGACCATCTTCAGCCCGGAGTTGAGGGTTCGGGTGCCGCTCTCGGTGCTGGAGGACGGTAGCTTGGTCCTCGCCACGGCAATCCGGGAGGGCGCCGAGGTCAACATTGTCCTGGCGAGTCCAGACTCGCTACTCAAGGCAGCAGCGGAGCTGACGCATGACATCGGCTCCCAGCTTCAGGCGGAGTGCAGAGGAGCGCTGGCCTTCGACTGTGCGGCTCGGTTTCGCATCCTCGGGGAGCGCTACCGAGAGCAAAGCGACACGCTCTCTGGCGCTGGCTCTCATCCGCTGTTGGGATTTGCGAGCTTCGGCGAGCTCTCCTCGTTTCACGGTCAGCTCCCTGGCTTTCACAACACCTCGACCGTCTTGGCGTGTTGGAGCTGAGTGGCGGTCGCAGCGCCCGCCGTGGCGGGAGAAATGCCCTCCATCCCCGCGAGTCACCGAGCGGGGTCGGTGCCCGAGAGCGAAGGAATGCAAGTCCACGCGTGACGCCGCGCTCGTGGTGGCGTTTTCCGGGTCGTTGTCGCAATTTTGCTTGACAACCGCGGCGAAGACGGCTAGAAGCTTTTTCGCGTTCCTTCGGGAGCGTTCTTGGCTATGTAGCTCAGTTGGTCAGAGCAAGCGGCTCATACCCGCTAGGTCGGTGGTTCAAGTCCCCCCATAGCCATCAGCCCCGCCGATTCGTCGGCGGGGCTTTTTTTTTGCCTTCGCTCTGGTCAATGCGCTGCACTTGCGTATTCTCTACCAGTAGAACGACACCGCCGGGACCAGCCGGCGATGCATGAGGGGGATAAGATGAGTCAGGACGCCGCGCGAAGCATGATTCGCGAGTTCCACGAAGCGATGGCAGCGAAGAACCACTACGAGCTCTTCGAGGTGTCGCGGGGGGCGGGCAAGTCTGACATCAACGCAGCCTACCGACGCTTGATCAAGATGTTTCACGTCGATGCCTTTCATTCGGTGGAGCTGGGGGATGCCGCACCACTGCTGGATGAGATCAACAAACGAATCAGCGAGGCGCACAAGGCGCTGTCGCACACCGAGCGCAGAGCTGAATACGATGCCTCGCTCGAGTTCCAAGCCGATCAGGACCAAGGTGATGGCACTGATGCAGTGTCCGAGAATCAGATCGAGGAGATCTTTGCGGCCGAGGACGCCTTTCGTCGCGGCAAAGCACACGTCGAACGAGGACAGTTCGATGCGGCGCTGGAACGTTTTGCCGTGGCTTTGCGGGTCAATCCCCATGACCCAGACACCCGCGCTTTTCACATGTTCACCCGCTTCATGACCCAACCCGTGAGCAAAGCGGGACGACGTGGCCCTGAGGCCGAAAAAATTCTGAATGATCTTGGAACCTTAGCTCGAGACGAGAAGGAGCGCGTGGTGCCAGTGCTGCTCTACGCCAAGCTGCTCAAGCTCAACGGCGACAATAAGAAGGCGGCTGCCGCCTTTCGGCGCGTCTTGAGCATCGAGGACAAACACGCGGAGGCTACGCGCGAGCTTCGTCTGCTGCAAAGCCGAATGCAAGATGACAGCGGTTCCAAGGGCGGCTTCCTGGAGAAGCTCAAGGGCTTCTTGAACCGAAAAGTCTAGCGACCCTGCCCACGAAAGAGCGCTTCTGAAGCGTCGCGCAGAGCAGCGCACGGACAGCAGGCGCTGAGACCTGCGAGCGCGAACTCAGAGGCTGGCGACTCTCGAGATGCGCGGTGCATCGTACTGCCCAAGCTGCGTCGCCATGGCTTCCCAAACCTGCTCGCGAAGCTGCTCGGCAGCATCCTCTTCGGAGAGCTGCGCGTTGGGGAAGATGGCCTCGAGCACAGTGACACGGCAGTGCTTGTCTCGCGCATGGGGATCGATGTCGAGCCTGCCTTTCGAGAGCAGGGTCTCCGTGCCTTCGATGGTGAGCGGGACGATGGGCAAGTTCTCGCGCGCCGCTGTCATGAAGGCCCCCATCTTGAAGGGCTGCAGATGTGCATCGGGGCTGCGCGTGCCTTCCGGAAAGAAGAGCAGGCTGGCGCCCTGCGCAATCGCCTCATGCAGCAGCTCGGGAAGCTCGCGATTGCGGCCCCGACTCTTGCCGCGATACACAGGAATGTGTCCCGCCAAACTCAAGTGCCAGCCGATGAACGGGACATGAAAGATGGAGGACTTGGCAAGCCACCGATAGTCTCCGTCGAGCAGGCTTCCGAGCACCGGTGTGTCCAGTAAACTGTTGTGGTTACTGACGAAAATGCATTGTTTGTGGGCGTCGAGGAGGTGTCCGTTCTGGAGCTCTCGGGTGATCCCAAGGCCATCACAGACTGCTTGAAACCAGCGGCGCATCGCCCACGCGGAGACGCTGCGGTCGCTGAGAGGACCAAGTCCAATGGAGATGAGACCATAGGGAATGGCTGGCGCAGCGACATAGAAATAGTTTCGGGCTGTTCGAAGCAGGTGCACGAGGAGGCTCCTGAAAGAGGCGAGCGAAGCAGAAGGCGGCGCAGCTCGAGCCATCCTATCGTGCAACGCACCGAGGAAACGGGCTTAGAAGGAGTTGCCGATGCTGAACTCGAAAACGAAGTCTTCTTCGTCCGAGAGCGGCGCCAAAGGGAAGCCCCACTCGAAGCGCAGCGGCCCGATTGGGCTCAGCCACCGGAAGCCAAAGCCTACAGCCGTGCGCAGTACTTTGGCAAAGTCTTTTTGCTCGGAGAAGAGATCGAGGCTGAATCCGATGTCCTGATCGTTGTCAAAGGCGTTGCCTGCGTCAGCAAAGAGCACGCCCTTGATCCCGACCGAGGTGAGGATGGGGATCTCGATTTCTGCGTTGAAGAGGAACTGCTTGTCACCGCCAACATTGAACTTGGTGAGCGCCGAGCTGGGGTCGTCCACATCGGCAGCAACCTTTCTCGTCGGTCCAAGCGACGCCCTTCTAAAGCCCCGCACCGAGTTGGGCCCCCCGACGAAGAAGCGTTCGAAGATGGGCACCGGAACCCCTGAGGCGTTCCAATCCGAGATCAAGCCAGCTTCGAGGTTGAACTTCATCACCAGGCCGAAGAAGAGCGGGAAATACCAGCGGCTGCGCGCAGTGACGCGGGTGAATTCGTTTTCGCTCACGAGCAGGTCATCAGCGATCTCCACGCCGATCTGCTGGATGAACCCACTACTTGGAAAGAGACGGTTGTCGCGGGTGTCCCAGGCCAGGGTTGCGCCCAAGGAGCTACTCAAGCCACCTTGAAAGAGAGAGCCGATGTTGCGCTTCTGTCGCCCCAACGAGCCGCCGGGTGTGACGTCGACCTGCTCGAGGGCATAGGTCAGGTCGAGGATGAGGTCGCGCAGCAAGGGGTAGCCGAAGCCGATGTTGCCGCCGTAGCTCGAGCGCGTAAAGTCGGAGAAGATGTAGTCGAACTTGAAGCCGGTCAGTCGCACACGCCAGTTCGTGTCCAGAAAGTAGGGATCGAAATACTGGATGTTGAAGAGCTGCCGCAGGCCCGAGAAGCTGGCCTGTGCGGTGAGTGAGGTACCAAAACCCAGAAAGTTCTCCTGGCTGACCTGGATCGTCGCAATGAAGCTCTCGATGGAGCTGAAGCCAGCACCAACTTGGAAGGTGCCCGTAGGCCGCTCGGTGACCTCGACCTGAACGTCCAGGAAGCGCTGATCGCGCGCAGCGTGGGTGCGGATGTCCACCTTCTCGAAGAAACCGAGGCGCTGCACCATGCGCTGGCTGGTTTCGAGCGCGGTGCCGCTGTAGATGGCCCCTTCACTGATCAGCAGCTCACGACGAATGACCTTGTCAGCGGTCTTTTGATTGCCGATGACCTCGATCCGCCCGAAGCGAACCTGCTTGCCTTTGACGATATCGTAGGTCAGCGCAATGGTCTTGGCCTCGACATCGCGACGCCGCTTGGGCTCGACGTTGACATAGGCGTAGCCTTCGTCGGCGTAGCGGTCACGCAGCGTCTTGATATCGGCAAAGAGCGTCGAGAGCTTGAAGGATTGACCAGCTTCGAGCTGCAGAGCAGAGAGGAACTCCTCTTTCTCGAAGAGCAAGTCTCCGCTGATGTCGACCTCCGAGATGGTGTAGGGGTCACCTTCCTCGATCCGCAAGGTGATGAACATCGAGCGGCGATCCTCACTGAGCGAGACCTGCGGATCGCTGACCCGCGCATCCGGGTAGCCGTTGTCGGCATAGAAGGCGGCGATGCGCTGCATGTCCTTTTTGAACTCATCTTCCTTGAACTCGCCTGCGCCGCTGAGAAATCCCAGCAGACTGGCTTCTCGCGTGAAGATGTGCGCCTTGATGTCATCATCCGAGAGCGCCTCGTTGCCCAAGATGCTGATCTGTCGAACGGTAACCTTGGAATACTCGCGAATGCGGAAGAGGACCTCGACGTCGCCATCGCTCCTCGGGTTCACGCTGGAGCTGACCTCAGCCAAGTAGAAGCCTTCCTTGAGGTAGTGTTCGCGAAGCTTCTCCTCGTTGGCTTTGACCTTGGCCTCATTGAGGATGCTCGGCACCCTCAGGTCGATCTTCTCGAGCAGGTCGCTTTCTCCGAACTCGTCATTGCCCTCGAAAGCGATGGCAGCGATCGCCGGCTTCTCGATGACGTAGTAGGTGATGACGAGCTGGCCATCGATGCGGTCAGCATCCACCTGTATGTCATCGAAGAAGCCCATCGCGTAGATGCGCTTGATGTCGTCGCTGATGACCTCGAGCTGCACCGGGGTACCCTGCTCGAGCTTGATGTTGTAAAGGATCTCATCGCTGCTCGCGCGTCGGTTTCCAAGCACCCGAATGAGATCGATGGTCTCACCATCGACCTCGGGCACGATCCTGGGCTGGGCTTGCAAGCTGCCAAGACCGGCGAAAGCAGAAAAGACCCAAACGCTGACAGCGACTGCCAGCAAAAGAGAGCGCCTGCAGAAGCTGCATGGGCGATGACGGCGGAGAAGCTGCGGGAAATGGCAGGAGGTGGTGCTCATCGCTCAGCCAGCAGTAGAGGTTTCTCGTGGGGAGAATCAAGGGGGATGGGGGCATCGCTTGAGAGGGCATCGTGAGCTTCTGCGCCATCACTGTCTTCGGTGAGCAGCAGTCCATCTGCCATCGTGAGTTGCCGCGGCATACGCTCGGCCAAGTCGGGATCGTGGGTGACGACGACGATGCTCAGCTTGAGGGCCTGATTGAGTTCCACGAAGAGCTGGTGGATCCCTTCGCCGGTGGTCTTGTCCAGGTTGCCCGTAGGCTCGTCAGCGAGCAACAGGGATGGCTCCATCACCAGCGCCCGCGCAAGCGCAACCCGCTGCTGCTCACCACCGGAGAGCTCGCCTGGTTTGTGGCTGACGCGCTCGCTGAGCCCAACCATCTCGAGCAAGCGACGGGCTCGTCGTTCGGCTTCCGCCTTGGTTTCTCGGTGGATCAGCGCAGGCATCATCACGTTCTCGAGCGCACTGAACTCAGCGAGCAAGTGATGAAACTGGAAAACGAAGCCGATGTGTTTGTTGCGAAAGCGCGCGAGCTGCGTGGAGCCGAAACGAAATACATCGAGGCCATCGAAGAGGATGGTGCCGCTGGTTGGGCGATCGAGGGTGCCAAGAATATGAAGAAACGTGCTCTTGCCAGCGCCAGAGCGACCACGGATGCTGATCATCTCACCAGCGTCGAAGCTGACCTGGATGCCGCGCAGCACGTCGAGGCGCTTGCCTTCATGCAGAAACGACTTATGCAGGTGCACGACCTGGATTTGCTGCGAGATCCTTTCGCTCCCCATGCCCTCGCCTTTGCTGACCGTTCCTGGCCCGCGCGCTCCTTTCGTCGTTGCCCTGGTTGGGCCGAGAGGTTCGCGATGGGGCTTCCCACTGCGGCCGAACGCTGTCCAGCGCCGCCGCGAGTGGCGCTATTCGTAGCGAAGTCCCTCCACCGGGTCAAGGCGCGCGGCCAAGATGGAGGGAGGAATCGTTGCCAAAAGGCTGATTCCAACGGCAGCCAAACAGATCAGCCCCACCTCCGCTGGCCGAACCTCGACGGGAATGTGGGCCAAATAATAGACATCTGCAGGGAGCTGAATACCCCAGCTGGCGATGACCCAACACAGCGCCAAACCCGCAGCGCAGCCGATGACCGTGCCGAGTACCCCAATCACACCGCCTTGCACCACGAAGATCTTCATGATGCCCCACTGCCCGGCTCCCATCGCCTTGAGAATCGCCACCTCACGCCCTTTCTCAATCACGATCATGATGAGAAGACACAAGATGTTGAAGGAGGCGACCAGGATAATCGAGGTCAGAATCACGAACATCGCGATCTTTTCCAGCAGCAATGCGCTGAAGAGGCTGCCGTTGAGCTCGCGCCAGTCCTGAATCTGCACTCCCTCGTGGGCACTCAACGCCGACTCCAGCGCAGCCTTGACCTGGGCGGTCTTCTCCAGCTCCTCGATGCGTACCTCGATGCCATTGACCCGAGGGCCAATGTTGAGCAAGGTCTGGGCATCCTTCAGGCTGAGGTAGGCCATCTTCGTGTCGTATTCGTACATCCCCGAATAGAACACTCCTACCAGTTTGTAGGGGCGGCTCTTGGGCAACCCTCCAGCCGGCCCAACGTCGCCGGTGGGGCTCATGATGTTGAGCTCGTAGCCAAGAGAGACAGCGAGGTTGGTCTTGAGCTCGAGACCGATGATGACGCCGCCCACTTTGCGCTGCGTCGAGCCGGGATCGAGACCGGGCACCGCCTTCATCACTCGACCCTGGGTTTGCCCCTTGGGACCAATCCAGGCGTTCGCCGGTCGCTCGTCCAAGTCTTGCTCGCTCTCCGCGGGTGGCCCATCGAGCCAGCGATCAGCCTCTGTTTCCGCCGGCGCCGGGACCTCGACCCGAGGCAGCCCTCGAGCTCCTGCATCTTCTTGTTGATTGGGCGCTTGGCCTGGTCCCCCAAGTTCTTGTTGATTGGGCGCTTGGCCTGGTCCCCCAAGTTCTTGTTGATTGGGCGCTTGGCCTGGTCCCCCAAGTTCTTGTTGATTGGGCGCTTGGCCTGGTCCCCCAAGTTGTGATGGCGCGGGCTCGTCTGCGCCAGGCCCAGACGACCCACCCAGATTGAGAAGCTGCTGCACATGCTCGGCATGCTCGGCAGCCGTAAAGCCCAACTTGGCCCGCGCACCTGCAGCGCGCAGCTCATCGACACGCTTGGGATTGAGCTCCGCGCTGTCGTCCTGGAGAATCAGCGCGTCCTCGCGCCAAGAGCTGAGACGCGAGGTGGCCGGCAAATCCTGCGGACGCTCCAGATAGTCGAGAGCCCCCTCGACGATGACCTGCGGCAAATTCGAGACTCGGCCGATGCGCTCCTGGTCAATCCCCCTCAAGATGACACCCTGCAAGTTGGCAGGGGAATTGATCATCACCTCCGCCTCGACGAAGGGACTCGCGCCAGTCACGCCTGCGACGGCCTCGATTTCGTCGAGCAATACGTCATAGTCAGCAATGTAGCCATCCTGTGCCGATACCACGATGTGCGCTTTGGTACCAATGATCTTCTCGCGCAGGTCGCCTTCGAAGCCTCCCATCACCGAGAGGACCACAATCAGCGCCATCACCCCCACGGCGACACCACCGATCGAAATCATGGTGATGACCGAGAGTACATTGCGCTGCCTCTTGGCCATCAGATAGCGCAGGCCGACGAAACGCTCGAAGGCCATCGTTTAGCTCTCCGGGCGGAGTAGTGGAAAGAGGATGACCTCACGAATGGACTCGGCGCCCGTGAGCAGCATGGTCAGCCGATCAATCCCGATTCCCTCTCCCGCAGCGGGCGGCATTCCGTATTCCAATGCTCTCACGTAATCATCGTCCATCGGATGCGCCTCATCGTCTCCGGCAGCCTTGGCTGCGAGCTGATCGAGGAAGCGCTGTCGTTGATCGATCGGATCGTTGAGCTCAGAGAAAGCGTTTGCAATTTCGAGACCTGCAACGTATAATTCGAAACGATCTACGTATTCTGGATTACTGTCACTTCTTCGAGACAGCGGGGACACCGAAGCGGGAAATTCATACACGAAAGTCGGCTGCACCAGCGTATGCTCGACGCGCTGCTCGAAGAGCTCCATGAGCAGGTGGCCATCGCTCATGCCGTCGATTCGCGCCGCCGAGACGGGCTCCGGCAAGCGTCCACATTGCTCGGCCAAAAAGGCCCGCTCGGCGAGCTGCGCTTCGCTGACCCCATAGTGCTGCGCCACAGCTTCACGAATTCGCAGCCGTCTCCAGGGGCGCGAAAAGTCGAGCTGATGTCCAGCGTACGGACACCGACTGTTGCCGTGCAGCCGCTCCACGAGCGAGCCCAGCATCTCTTCAGTCAGACTCATCAGCTCTTCGTAGCTCGCATAGGCCCAGTAGAACTCGAGCATGGTGAATTCGGGGTTGTGCCGACGGCTCAGCCCCTCATTGCGGAAGTTTCGGTTGATCTCGTAGACACGCTCGAAGCCACCCACGACCAAGCGCTTGAGGTAAAGCTCAGGCGCAATGCGCAGATAGAGGTCGATATCCAAAGCGTTGTGGTGGGTGACGAAGGGTTTGGCGGCTGCGCCACCAGGGGTGGCGTGCATCATCGGCGTCTCGACCTCCAAGAAGCCCCTCTCATTCAGGTAGTCTCTGAGGTGCTTGATGAGCTCTGCGCGCTTGCGGAAGACCTCCCGCACTTCATCATTGACGATGAAATCGACATAGCGTTGCCGCAGTCGCGTCTCGATGTCGCTGAGCCCGTGCCACTTCTCGGGCAGGGGGCGCAGGCTCTTGGTGAGCAGGACGA
This sequence comes from Myxococcota bacterium, assembly GCA_034002465.1. Taxonomy (GTDB): domain Bacteria; phylum Myxococcota_A; class Bradymonadia; order UBA4248; family JAVFAO01; genus JAVFAO01. Next base: position 6,742 of record JAVFAO010000101.1, on the reverse strand, counting down.
AGCGCTCGGCCTTGATCGTGAGCTCGCCCGTCTTGGTTCGAAAGAGCAGACCCTGCACGCCGACGATGTCGCCAATGTCGCAGCGCTTGAAGAGCTCGAAACCATCCTCGCCGAGCAGATCCTTGCGCAGATGCGCCTGCAGACTTCCGCTGCGGTCTTTGATGGCGATGAAGGCGGCCTTGCCAAAGCTGCGCACCGCCATGATGCGCCCAGCGATGGAAACGTGCTCGGCGCGCGCCTCGAGCGCCTCCGCGTCCAGTGAAGCGAAGTTGGCCTGGAGCGCGCCCGCTTGCTGCTGTGGGCGAAAATCATTGGCGTAGGGCTGCACGCCAGCCTGGCGAAGCGCCTCGAGCTTGTCGAGACGAGCCTGGACGAGACTGCCCTGTTCCTTGAGATAGCTTGGGTTATCGAGCCATGCTGGCTTGTCGCTGCTCATGAGTCCATCGTCGGGTGGTTGGCACCGCCGCCTGCGGTGGCCAAGAGGTAAGTCGTGATCAGCTCGTCGAGATCACCGTCCAAAACGGCGTCGACATTGCCGAGCTCGAGGTTGGTCCGGTGGTCCTTGACCAACCGGTAGGGCTGCAAAACGTAGGAGCGGATCTGGCTGCCAAAATCAATCGCGCGCTTGCTGGCATTGACCGTGGCCATCTTCGACTCGCGCTCTTGCCGTTCACGCTCGTACAGACGTGCGCGCATGATCTTCATCGCGGTTGCACGGTTCTTGTGCTGAGAGCGCTCGTTCTGGCAAGCGACGACGATCCCCGTGGGCAAGTGGGTCAAGCGAACCGCAGAGTCGGTGCGGTTGACGTGCTGTCCACCCGCACCGCTCGCGCGATAGGTGTCGACGCGCAGGTCGGACTCGGCGATCTCGATGTCGATGGAGTCATCAATGAGCGGGAAAACGAAGATGCTCGCAAAGGACGTGTGGCGACGCGCATTGGCGTCGAATGGCGAGATCCGCACGAGCCGATGCACGCCACTCTCCGCCTTGAGCAGGCCGTAGGCGTAATCCCCTTCGACGCTGAGTGTCGCGCTCTTGATCCCCGCTTCTTCACCATCCTGCAAATCTGTAACGTGGACGCTGAAGTTTTTTCGCTCACAGTAGCGAGAGAGCATGCGAAACAGCATCTGGGCCCAGTCCTGACTCTCAGTGCCACCGGCGCCAGCGTTGATGGAGACCACCGCAGGACCATTGTCGTGGGCTCCGCTGAGCATGCGGTTCATCTCCAGCACATGGAGCGCCGCGTCAACCTCATGCAGATTCTCACGAATTTCATCTAAGACGCCAAGATCGTTCTCTTCTTTGGCAAGCTCGAGGAGCTCCTCAGCGTCGTCGACCTTCTGACGCTGGGATTGCAGGCTATCGACCAGTCCCTCGAGCCTCCCACGCTCGCGCATCAAGCCCTGAGCACGTTCCAAATCAGACCAAAAATCAGGGGCTTGGCTCTCCATTCCGAGACGCTCGATCTCTTCCATCATGTGCTCGACGTCAAAGATACCTCCGCAACTCTTCCAAGCGCGCTTTCAATGCATTGATGCTGGCACTGATATCACCGCTCTCCATCTCTGCCTCCTGCTGATGAGAACGCCTCGGCGCTCATGCACGAAACGCCGCGCTGCTGCATAGCTGTCACGAGCCTGGGCGTCAAGGCGTGACGCAGCAGCCGAAGTCGCAGGGAGGAGCAGAGGACTCGGAGAGAAGCAAGCTCGGGACCCGCAGCCCCGGATGGCGTCCGAGCGACTCGAGCATCCCTTTGAGTGAGCGAAGCGAGGCACGAGTCTGCGTCTGTCGCGGGCGCATCCGATGTGCCTGCGCAGCGCTGCGAGGGCCTCGCGAGAGCGAACGAATCCCAACAAGTTGTCTTCGTGGGGCGCTGCCCCACACCCGCCAAAGGGCTACCCCTTTGGAACGCGAAGCCAGGAGGCGGAGCGTCGCTGCAAAGCAAGCCCGAAGGGTGCGTGCCACGGACGGCACGCGACAATCCCTTCTCTTTTTTCGTATCGCTCGGCGACCCTGCTACCACGCCCCCCGCAGGCACCCTCAGACCAGCTCCGCCCTCAACGCTGCGAGGAAGTTCTGCATGGTCGCGAGCCGGCGTTGCGCTTCCTGCCTGGCACTCGTCGTATGCATGCCCTCGGGAAGGCGCAGCAGTTTGCGTTCGAAGTGGTCCAACGCCCAGCGCCGATCGTCGGCCGAGCGCCCGCTCTGTGCCCACGGATCCACGGGATGCCACATCCCACCCTCTCGCTGCTCTCCCTGCATCCAGGCTCTGCTGTGCATGCTCGCTCCGCAGGCAAAGCAGCGGGCAATCCCAATGGCCCCGATCGCGTCGAGCCGGTCTGCGTCCTGGAGCACCATGCCTTCGGCATTTCGAGGCGGCTTCCCCGCCGACCACGACGCGGTCGCGATGGCCTCGAGAACCCGCTGCTGCTCCGCTTCATTGAAGCCAACCAACTGCAGAGAAGGCACGCTCGCCTCGGCGCTGAGGGTTGCGGCGTCGCTACGCTCAGGTCCATCTTTGGGCGTGATGATGAGATCGTGCAGGAGCGCCGCTGCCCCGGCGAGCTCGGGCTCAGCCCCAGCTTCTGCGCAGAGTTTCAAGCTCCAGGTGTAGACACGAAGCACATGCGCGGGATCGTGGGAGGGATCATCTCGTTTCAGCCTCCCTTCGAGCAGCTGCCACAAGCTTGCGAGGCGAGCAGAGACCGGTGAGAAGGATGACATGGCTTGACTCCCGTGAACAAGCCCTCGCTCAGGAGCGGGAGCCGCTGTGTTCGAGCATCGTTCCGCTCGAAAGGCTTTGGGTTTGGAGAGCGAATCTGCTATCTTTTCGTGAGCACCCTGCAGTCAACAGGGCGAGCCCCTGCCTCGAGGGCTTGGAGAAAGTGCAGAAACGCTTGCTGAGAATTGGATCTAAGATATTGTTTTTGTGCTGAAAAGTAACGGCTACCCGCAGTCACCGGGTAAAGCTCCCGGCAGTCAATCGGGTGAAGCTCCCGGATGAGAGATAACACAGTTTTCACCAGCGCTGGGCGAAATGGCTAGCGAGCACGACGCTGGTGAAGGGAGGAGAGTATGAGGAAGCAGAGAACCGTGCTGGGGCTGGCCCTTGTGGGCCTGCTCTTTTGGCTTTCGGGGTGTGATGATGTGCAGCCCCGTCCGCAGACCGACGTAGAGGATGCGGAGACCACTGAGGGAATCGTCGATATTTGTGGGGACCGTCGTTGTGCTGCGACAGAGACCTGCTGTGATGGCGTGTGCATCGATTTGAGCGTCGACGAGTCGAACTGTGGCATCTGTGGCCAACAATGTGAGGGCACAGAAACCTGTTCGAACGGTTCCTGCATCTGTGCCGGCCCGCTGGGCGTGAACTCGGTTTGTGAGGACGCGCTGGCTTGCTGTCTTGGTTTTGGTTGCGTGAACGTCGACACGGATCCCTTCAACTGTGGAGGCTGCGGCGTTCGCTGCGGCGCCGGCGAGCAGTGCGAAGGCGGTCAGTGCCAATGTGGGACGGAGTCGAACACCTCAGCGGTGTGTAGCGAGGGGACGGTGTGTTGTGGCAATCCGGCGAGCTGCGCCGCACCAGAATCCGACGCCTGCAACTGCGGTGGCGTCGTCTGCGCGGTGGGTGAAGTTTGCTGCGACGACAGCTGCGTACGGCTGGACCGCAATGTGGACAACTGTGGCTCCTGTGGAAGTGCCTGCGGCGCTGCGGAACGCTGCGTCAATGGTTTCTGCTCCTGTCAGTTTGGCTTTTACGATTGCGATCAGGACGCAGCCAATGGCTGCGAGACCCGCGTCAGTTCCGACCATGAGAACTGCGGAGCCTGTGGTCGCCAGTGTAATTCTGGCGAGGTCTGCTCCTTGGGCCAATGTGTCCAGAGCTGCCAAGCCTGGGAGACCAACTGCTCTGGAAGCTGCGTCGAGATTCAGTCGGACAGCTATCACTGTGGAAGCTGCCAGCGCCCCTGTGAATCCGGGGAGGTCTGCTCCTATTACACCTGTGCCACGAGCTGTCAGGGAAACCTGAACAACTGCGGTGGGTCCTGCGTGAACCTGCAGACCGATCGCTACAACTGTGGAAACTGCGGCCGTGAATGTCCCTCCGGTGAGGTTTGTTGGGGGGGATTCTGTGCACTGAGTTGTCCCTCACATCTGCAGCGCTGTGGGGACACCTGCGTCAACCTAGAGGGTGACGCGCGCAACTGTGGCGGCTGTTTCCGGAGCTGTGAGCCCGGTGAGGTCTGCGCGTCAGGGACCTGTGCCGTCGAGTGTCCGAGTGGTCAACTCGATTGCAACTCTTCCTGCGTCGATCCACTGACTGACCGACTCAACTGCGGAGCCTGTGACGCAGCCTGTGGCAGCGGCGAGGTGTGCGTACAAGGAGAATGCCAAATCTCTTGCCCCAGCGGGCAGTTCGCTTGCGATGCCTTGTGTGTCGACCCGCTCATCGACCCGGCCTACTGTGGTGGGAGCAACTGCTTCGATGGTGACGTTTGCCTGGAAAATGAAGCTTGCGAAGGCGGGAGCTGTGTCTGTGGGCTCGACTTCGAGGACTGCAACGACAACCTCGATGACGGCTGTGAAGCGCACTTGCCCACCGACGAGGCACACTGTGGCGCATGCTTTGCGCCCTGCGCTGCGGGCGACACCTGCTGCAGCGGCGTCTGCCTCGACCGCGAGACCGACGTCCTCAACTGTGGCGAGTGCGGCCTGGTCTGCCCCGCTGTCGCCAACGCCCTCCCCCTCTGCAGCCATGGCAAGTGTGGCTTCGAGTGCCAGCCCGGCTTCGGCGACTGCGATGGCGACCCCAGCAACGGTTGCGAGCAGGATTTGCTCTCCGACCTCAACCACTGTGGCATCTGCGACAACCTCTGCGCGGCCATCAACAGCACCGCGAGCTGCGTCGAGGGCAGCTGCACCCTCGATTGCGACGAGGGTTTTTCGGTTTGTGACGGGCGCGTCGATACGGGCTGTGAGACCAACATCGCCTCCGACCTGGAGAACTGTGGCGGCTGCGGTCTGAGTTGCGGCAGCCAAAACGCCGAACCCATGTGCATCCAATTCGCCTGTGTGCCCAATTGCCTCGAAGGGTGGGGAGATTGCGACGGTGACCCAGCCAACGGCTGTGAGACCCCCATCGCTACCGATGTCCAAAACTGCGGTGGCTGCGGCGTGGTGTGCAGCAACAACAACGCCACCCCCGCCTGCGAAGCAGGGGGATGTGTGCCACAGTGCGAGCCTGGCTTCCTCAACTGCAACGAAGACATCGATGACGGCTGTGAGGTCGACATTTTCAACGATCCGTTGCACTGCGGTGGCTGCGGCCTCGGCTGCGACAGCCTCAACGCCACCACCTCCTGCAGCGAAGGGCTCTGCACCCCCATCTGCGATGCTGAATACGGCGACTGTGACGGTGATGGACGCAACGGCTGCGAGACCGAGCTCATCGAAAACGACCAACACTGTGGTGCATGCGGAAACACCTGCAACGACATCAACGCCGACTTCGCCTACTGCGACTTCGATAGCTGCTATTTGGAGTGCAGCTATGGCTTCGAGGACTGCGACGGTGATCCCAACAACGGTTGCGAAACCTTCATCGAGGGTGACCCGCGCAACTGCGGTGCCTGTGGCAGCGTCTGCGCCCCCATCAATGGCGCTGCGTTCTGCGGTGGAGGTTTTGAACAACCCGAGGCCAACAAAGACCTTTCGGGCAGAGAAGGACCCTGTCAGCTCTTCTGCGACTGGGACTTCGAAGACTGTGACGCCGACGCCAGCAACGGCTGTGAAACCAACATCATGACCATCGACAACTGTGGGGGCTGTGGCTACAAGTGCGGCAGCGACAACACCCTCTTCGTCGAGTGCCTGGAAGGCTGTTACTTCGAGTGTCTGCCCGACTTCGAAGACTGCGACTGGGATCCGCAGAATGGCTGCGAAGCCGCGCTGATGAGCGACCCCTTCAACTGCGGTGAGTGCGGCGTCATTTGCTCCGACAACGGCGGCACCCCCATCTGCAACGTCGGCGCCTGTGAAACCGCCTGCGCCGCTCGCCGGGAAGACTGCGATGGCGACTGGTACAACGGCTGCGAAGTGGACACCGACACAGATGCGCAGAACTGCGGTAGCTGTGGAACCCTCTGCAGTGTGATGAATGGCGAATCCTACTGCGATGCTGGAGTCTGCGCCATCGACTACTGCTACGTGGGCTACGAAGACGACCCGACCACGCCTGATCCGGACTGCGATCTCTACGTCGGCTCCTGAGCGAGAGCCCTGCTCCCCGAACCCTGAGCAGGCTGTGGAAGGTGCAGGCTGGCAAGCCTGCACCACAGAACAAGACTGTTGACGGACTGGGATGTGGCTGCTTGGACAGCCCGCACCGGCGAAGGATCAACGAGCAGTCATCAGGGTCAGCGACGCATTCGTTCGCTCTCGGGCCCCGACCTCTCGACCGCTACCATTCGGAATGTCGAGAGGATGCGTGCCCTTCGCTCACTTTTGCTCACTTTCTCTGGCGCTTTCGACCCAGGATGCACATGCTGCAGCCAGGATGCTGCTCAGGTCGCCGAGAGAGCATCACGTTCTTTCAACTAAGCCAATGAAACCATGGAGAAAAAATCGCATCCGTGAAGACCTCGTCGAAATCCCCGCAAGTCAGCTCCGTGCAGGCCAAGCCAGTCTACCCTGTCCTCAATAGAGCCATTTTTTCCTACAGGAAAAATTGGGCTAGCCGCT
>JAVFAO010000100.1:2748-18583 GCA_034002465.1 Myxococcota bacterium | reverse complement strand
TTGGCATTGAACTCGACCATCTCGCAAGAGCAGATGGGATCATTTTCGTTGCCAGCGCGGATCCTGAGCGCTGGGAGCATACGGACTACTATTTTTCTCGAATGCTCGCTCATCTCAACTTGCTTGGCCGTTCTCCGCACTCCCTCCCTCTTGTCTTGCAGGTCAATCGCGGCAACGATTGCGACGAGGTTGTTGCGTGCCATCCCTGGCACGCACCCTTCGGGCTGCCTTCGCAGCGAGTCTCCGCCTCCTGGCTGCGACTTCTTCCAGTATCGTATTTTGAGCAGCTTGGCTGGCCTGTCTCGGCGATCATCCCAACCATTGCGTACCAGCGAAGGGGACTGCAGCGACTGATGGACACGATGCTCGAGCAGATTGACGCCAGGCAGCCAGCGGAGCAGTGACCCGTGTCGAGTTGGCGAGCTGGGGCGCGTTTGACGGGTCTGGACGGTGTCGAGTCCCGCGCGCTGCCGCAGAGCTTTGGCTACGATGGTGTGTATCAGGTGTCGGCGCAGTCGCAGTTGGACGGCGTTGCCTCGAGAGCTTGCCCGTGTCGGGCATGACGCTGAGCTGGACTGGGGATGATTTGCTGGAGGAGGTGTCCTTTGGGAACGGGAGCGAGCTGCGTCGCACACTTCATTCGCTCGCTCTCGCGAGACCCTCGCAGCGCTGCGTGTGAGCATCGGATGCTCACACGACAGACGCTGACTCGTGCCTCGCTTCGTTCACGTGTTTGCCTCTCTGGACTACCGTTGACGCGCTCGTTGATTGCGGCAAACTGGCCACTCCTGGGTTGCGCTTCGTCGGCTCGTCTTCCGCTCAGCGCTTGATCCGCTCTCGAATCTGGCCGAAAACGAGGCAAAACCTAGCCCGGATGGCGAATCGAGCACACCGAATCTTGAAAAGGCAGGCACCGAATCGCGAATCGAGCACACCGAATCGCGAATCGAGCACACCGAATCGCGAATCGAGCACACCGAATCATGAAAAGGCAGGCTCCGAATCGCCAATCTCTTTGTCCGAATCCATTCGGGTCCACCCAACTGCAAGCCGGAGGAAAACATGTCGACGAAGGAACAAGAACGCTGGAGTGAGCTGCTGACGACGACGAAGCCGTATTTGACCGAGCATCTCTCGAAACCGGTCGTCGTCTTCTTTCTTGAGGCCGAAAGCCACAAAAAGTTCGTCACCGCCAACTGGGATCCTGCGCCCGATGGCTCGCGACCAGGCCTCAGCTCGGCAGCTTCATTGCTGGACTTTGGCGTGGTCGACGAGCTCGACTCGCTGCTCATCCTCGGCCGCGACGCGCACGCAGGCGCCCTCTTCCTCGAGAGCGACGCAGACCAGCGCGCCAAGCTCGTCGAGCGCGCGCGGATTCTGCTCCTCGAAATCGGCGAGGGCTGTGAGCTCGTGCTGGACGACGATGTACTCGAGCCCGCCGACGAGGCGCTCGCCGCCGCCGAAGCTCGCGCGGCCACCGATTCTTCCGTCGCCACGCTCATCCAAGCCCTGATCGATTACGCCACCGTCGGCGAGTCCATCGAGGAGCGCCTCGCCAAGGTGCCAGGCTTCGAGCTTGGTTGGCTTGGCGAGGCACGCGAGCTCGCCAGCGCGCTCAACGCGCTGGGCGCGCCGATGCTGGGTCGGGCGGCGTCTCCGCAGATCGACCTGCGTAACCGGGTCATGACCCTCATCGACGAACGTCTGCAACGCATTCGCAAGGTCGCCAACTACGTGTTCCGGCACCACCCCGAGCAGCTTCGACCACTCCAGTCCGCCTACACTCGCAAAAAAAACCTTGCTGCCCGGCGTCGCAGGCTGGCCAAGGACGACCAGGACAAGTCTGCTTCGTAATCCTTGGAGGAGCAGAAACAGGTGCTGACGTCGTCGTCGCGTTGCCATGTTGAGCCACCTTGGCGCATCATGACGGGCGCCATGAATGTCGCCCGTACCCACGGCAAGCACAGGTAAGGGAGCGATTCAAGTGGGTACTCACCCTCCCCTCGTTGTGGGGAACCTGCGCTGCACTCCTGAGTGTATGCAGAATCCGGGAAGGGCGGACACGCAGGTCCGCCCCTACTTGGCTGTCTACCTGCTCGAGGGTCTCGAGCGGGTGGCTTCGAACGCACAGGGGTCTTCGAAACGCTGAAATGTGTCGTCAAGATGTGCTCATGGCGCGCAAAGAAACGGGAAACAGCAAATGAGCAATGGGGTAGCAGTGCTCTACATCCTCTCCGGCTTGCCCGGCACCGGCAAGAGCACCCTCGCCGCGATGCTCGCCGCCGCCACTGGCGCGGCTCACCTGCGCATCGACACGATCGAGCAGGCCTTGCGCGAGCTCTGCCAGCTCGAGGTGGTCGACCAGGGCTATCGGCTCGCCTTTGCCTTGGCCAGCGAGCACCTGCGTGGGAAGCTCAGCGTGGTGGCCGACTCCTGCAACCCCATCGACTGGAGCCGTCGCGCCTGGGAGCAGGTCGCCATCGATGCAGGAGCGCGCTACGTCAACATCGAGCTCTGCTGCTCCGACCAGGTCGAGCATCGCTGGCGCGTCGAACACCGCAGCTCCACCGTGCCGGGGCTGCGGCTCCCGACTTGGGCGGAGGTGCTGGCGAGGGAGTACCACGAATGGTCGAGCCCCCGGCTGCAGCTCGATACCGCAGGGAGGACCCCTTCGGCCTGCTTGCAGACCCTGCTCGAGCTGCTGTCGAGCTGCGGCTGAGACGCGGCGTCCTCGAGCGTTGCACGCCGCAGCTTGGGCGCGCTACAACTCATCACGCGGCCAAAGGGCAGTGCCTTTGGAATCCCGGAGATTTCGTATTGTCGGTGGCGAGCTCAGGGCTGAGTCGAAAAACGCTTCGCAGCGAGTCACCGCTTCCTGGCTTTGAGCATCACCTGCAACACCACGAATCAAAAGAGCAAATGCAGCATGATGAGCACGGAGTATCCGTTGACGACGAGGAGACGACTCCAGGCGCTGGAAGGCGCAGGGCAAAACGTGGGGCCGGCTTCCAGCCGGCCGACCGCGGCCTTGGGAAGGACTGGTCGTGCGCACTGTGCGCGACACTGGGCTCAGGACTCGCACAAGGTGTATGCAGAATCCGGGGAGGGCGCACACACAGGTGCGCCCCTACAAGTCATTGTTGCGCATTCCTTTCCATCGCTGACATTTGATGCGCATCAAGTAGGCTTTGGCGGGGTGCGGGGTAGAGCCCCGCTGTTGTTCCCAAAAGAACCGCGATCCCGGCTGCCAAGGAGCAGAGCCATGTTGTTGCTACCAGAGCACTTCGACGCTTGCCGACCCTTCGAAGACAGCTCGTCGCTGCGCGACGATGACGGTGCGCTGCACAGGCGCGCTCACGAGCAGGGATACCTGTACGTCCGTGGCCTCGTCCCGCCCGACACGGTCGCCGAGCTGCGCCGCGTCTGTGTTCAAGTCGCCGCCGAGATGGGTTGGGTGCGCTTCGACGCGCACAATCCCAGCACGGTCAGGCCCGTCGAGGGCGCGGGCATGAGCGGCCGCGGCTGGGACGATCCTCGCTTCGTTGAGATGCAGCGGCGGGTCTGCTTCCATCCCGCCTTCTACGCCCTGGTTCGACACCCCGTGGTCCTGCAAGTGATGGCGGCCGTCTTCGGTGAAGAGCCCGACGTGGCCTACACCAACCACGTCTGGCTCAAACTTCCAGGCAGCCCCGAACACACCACCAGCCCGCACCAGGATCTCTACTATCTGCCCAAATGCCCGCAGATGTGGTCGCTTTGGTTCCCCCTCGTCGATACCCCCATGCCGGTCGGTCCCTTGGGCATCGTGCCTGGCTCCCATCACAGCCTGCTCCCGCACGTCGACAACCAGACGGGTATCGCCCTGCCGCGCCAGACCCAATGGGTGAGCGGCGATGTGGTCCCTGGCGATGTCGTGGCCTTCCATGTCTCCACCATCCACTGCGCCTGGTCAAACGTGTCCCCTGACGCTGTGCGCATCTCTCTCGATGTTCGCTACGAGCCGGCGAGCACGCCAGATTCGCTGTTGCGCCTGCCCACCTAAGCCGCAGCCCCACTCTCCAGCGATAGAGATGGGGGTTTGGGGGGTGAGGTCCTCCGAGTTCCCGAATACGGAGCTGAGCCAAGAGCTTGGGTCTTGGCTCAGTCCTCCAAGCGCAACGCTGCGCGCTTGCGTGCGCGCCGCGTCTCCGCGTCCAGCTCGTCGTCCGAGACAATGGCCCCAAGCCAGGAGCCATAGACGGGGCTCGGGATCAGGATCCAGCTTTGCCCCCAGCGCGCCGCATGCAACTGCGCAAGCGCTCGACGCTGCGCGTTGTCCCGACCCGCCGTCGACACGAAATCATTGAGGTCATCTCCAATCAACAGCAGCACCTGCGCCTGAGACGCCACCCAGCCCCGCCGGCTCGCCTTGTCCTGCGTCCAATCCTCGCGGGCACCACGACACAACAGCGTGTCCCCACTCGCCTCATCAAAGAGCCCAAGGCGCGTCAGGTTCTGCCGCGTCGCCTGCTCGTAGCGCTGCTCCCGGTTGGTCACGAAGTAGACCCGTACCCCCAGCGCCCGCGCTTCCTCCAGGAATTCCGCCGCGCCTTCGATGGCCTCGCCGTGATCCCCCGAGAGCCACTCGTTCCAAGCGCTCCACTCGAAAGGGCGCTGCTCTGCCAACAGCTTCGCGTCGAATGCCGCGTTGTCCAAGACCGTCTCGTCGACATCCAGGATCACCGCCGCAGGACGCTCCAGGCAACGGTCTCGCTCGCCTTCGCCGCCGACTTCTTGTCGATTGGGCACTTGGCCTGTTCCCCCAACTACCTCCTCCGCCAAAACCGCCGAACAGTGTGGATCCTGGAGGGCTTGTCTGAGCCGCTCGCTCGCCAGGGCATAGCTCTGCCGCGTGGCAATGCGATACTCCGCAGACTGCTGCACCCACAGGATGGTGTCGAGATTCTCGCTCGTCATCGGCGTTCCCGCGCATGAGGAGCTCGCAAGGAGCACCCAGAGCAGCGGCAGGAGCGCCAGCGATGTGTGCCTATATTTTTGATATTCAATAGGAATTGCTGATGCAAAGAGCTCGCTGCCCGAGAGCGAACGAAGGGAATCGGCCTGCTTCATGGCGCATGCTCCGCTTGGCAGCGCGCGCGAGCCGCAACGATGCGTCGCTCGTGGAAAGCGCTGCTGCGTAGGGTCGAGGCGAGGCGTTGCTCGAGCAGCGCACATGCCTGCGCTGAGGAGCCCTGGTCGAGCAGGTCGAGCAGTACGTGCAGGAGCTCGGCTCGAAGCTGAAGCAACGGCTGCACTGACGCATCGGCGATGAGCAGCTCCTCCATGAACTGCATGCTCTCGAGGAGCGTCCATCGAAGCGCCGCAAGCACCTGCTTGTCAGATGCTTGTTGCTGCGCTGCTTGGTCCAAGAGCTGCTGCAGTATCCCCAGAGTTTCGGTCATGGTTGTTTTGGCCTCGTCCCCCTCGCCTGCCACAAGCTGTGCTCGGGCGAGGCGCTCCAGGCTCTGGGCAAGCTCCTTCTTCGCGATTTGGCTGGCCTCGCTCAGCTCCACTTCAGACAACTTGGGGGAACTGGACAAGAAGTTCTGGTCTTGCGCCAGGGTGAGCCGACGCTCGGCGAGCTGCTCGAGGGCACGACTGAGCGCAACTGCAGACGCCAGCCATTGCAGGCCGAGCGCGTGAGCGCCGCTGGAGCTGGCGTTGTCGCCCAGCCGTTCGTCGACGGCTGAGAGATCGCGCAGAAACTGCGGGTCGCCTGTGCTCAGCAGCGGGCAACCTGCAACGAGCGCTGGGTCGAGCTGGCTGCTCGATTCCAAGGCCAGAGGGCTGTGAGCAAGGCTGCTGCAGCTCTCGAGCAGGGCCAGACGGGCCTCGAGCAGACTCTGCCGAGCGGCCTCGTGAGCACCGCACATCTGGTCTGCGTCGGCTTGCTTCAGCAAACCCAGCGCCCGATAGCGATGTGCCCGGGGGCTGCGGCTGCTCGAGCTCTGGAAGATTCCCCTGGCGCGCCGATACGCGAGGCTCGCCTCATTGCACTGCGCCATCGACAGGCTCTGGTCCCCGACGCGCACCCAAGCCAACGCGCTCTCGCGACGTACGCTCGCTTCTGCCGCATCTGCGCTCACCGCTTCGCTCAGCTCCGCGGATTCGCGATAGGCCTGCAGCGAGTCCTCGCTGCGCCCAGCTTTGGACAGCAACTCCCCGCGCCAACGCTGAGCCCAGGCCAGGCGGCGCAGCTCGTCACTGCCCAGCTCACGTTGGGCGCTCATCGCGCGCTGCAGCCTCAGACAGTCGTCGAAGCGCTGCAGTACCGCCTCATTCTTGGCCCGGAGCTCCAGCCCAGCCAGCTCGCAGGTCGCCAAGACGAGGTGCTCGAAGCGCTCTGCGCGTCCCGGAGTGGCGGCAACGTTCTGCTCGCGCAGCGTCAACGCCTCCTGCCGTAAGCTGATCGCGGCCTCCAGTTGCTCGGCTCCCAAGCGCTGGTCCGCGATGGTCTCGAGGCTGCTCGCCAGGAGTCGCGCCCAGTCCTGGTTCTTTGGATCGGCGCTGTGGAGCTTGCGCAGCCGCGTCACAGACAGCGCCAGGCGCTGCGTCGCCTGCTCTTCATCTCCGAGCGCCGCCAGCGTGCGGCTCGATTTGAGTTCGCAGACCGCCAGGCCCAAGCTCCAGTCGAGCAGCGCCGGGTCGAGCTGCACCAGCCTCTCGTAGATCAGCCGGGCCTGCTCATAGGCATCGCGGGCCTCGAGCAGCAGTTTTCGACGCAGCAGCAGATCACCCCACTGCACCCAGGCCGTCGCCAGGCTCTGCTGCCACTCGACACGGTTGGGTTGCGCGTCGACGAGCTGCTGCAGCAGCGTGAGCGCTTGGCGGCGATAGCGAAGCTGCTCATGAGGGTCGCTCTCGAGGTCGGAGAGGTCGAGCAGCAACAAGGCGATGGCGTGTCGATGCTGTTCCTGGGCCAGCTTGGCTCGCTCCTCAGTAGTATTCTGGTCTTCTCGTATTGCTCGTTGGCGAAGCTCCAGGCTCGTGAACCATGCCCGTCGGGCCGCATCCGGGTATCCTCGTCCCTGTTCGATTTGGCCGGCCAGGCCATAGGCCGTGGCGAGCGCGCCGAGGTCCATACCCGTATCCCCAGTGCGCTGGGCAAGCTGCTGCATGAGCTGCGTTTGCACCCGCTCGAGGTAGCTCAAGGCCTGTTCGAAGCGCCCTTGCTCACGCTCGAGCTCGCCTTGTGCGAGCAGGGCCAGCGTCGATTCGCGTTGGAGCTCGGGGCTGGTCTCGAGCTGCGCGTCGTGCGCGAGCAGGGCGCTCGCCCTTGCGTAGAGTGCGCGGGCGTCGTCGAGCCGTCTTTGCGCGCGCCGCACGTCTCCGAGCTGACGTAGCGCCAGGGCACGTCGAAGCCGTTGTTCTTGGTTCCCTTGGTTGAGCTCTGCGTAGTAGCTCTCCAAGGCCGAGGCCACATCGTCGAGCATCTCGAGCTGGCCCAAGGCGTTGAGCTTGTCATGCAGGTCGAAGAGCATGAACTCGACGAGCTTGTCCGAACGCTCGCGGGCGCGAATGGTCTCTTCCTTCTCCGCACGAAGCTGTTGCATGCCAGAGTATGAGCCCAAGCTCACCAGCAGTGCGGCGATGAGCAGCAGCGCGAGGGCGCTTCGTCGTTGGGTGCGGCTCTGCCGGTCTCGTTCCCGACATGCGCTGATGAAGGCCTGTTCGGCGCTCTCCTTGGGTAGGCTGAGCTCGCGCCAGAGCAGGTTCGCGGCGCGCAGCGCGTCCCCGCTCCAGAGCAGTCCCTTGGGGCGCCCTTGCGCTTCCCAGTCTGCTGTGGCGCGTTGAAGCGAGTCGAGGGCGTTGAGCGCAGCCTGGTTGGCGGCGAGCCAGTTCTGCAACCTGTCCCAGCGCTCGACGAGGGCGTCGTGGACGATCTCGATCCCGAGCTGTTCGCCGCCTTTGGAGTGCAGCAAACGTGCGGCGAGGAGCTGCTCGAGGACGCGCTCTGCCTCTTGCGGGTCGTCGAAGCGAGCGAGCAGGCGTGGTCGCTCCATGAGTCGTCGCTTTCCGCTTGGGGTCACGAGGCTGAGCAAGAGCTCCCGCGCGATTCCTTTCTCTCGCGCCGAGGCGAGCTTAGAGAGGGCATCCTCGGCGTGTTGCAGCAGCACGCCGCTGACCCCACCGAGCGCCTCGAGGCTGCTGCTGTCGATCTGGTTTTTGCTGCCACGGGCCTCCCACAGGCGACTCGCGCAGAGCTGCAGTAGCGGGAGTGGGATGGATTCTTGGTCGAGGCTGGCGATGATCTCGTCGATGGGCTCGTCTTCGAAGACCACGCCAAAGCGCCGAGCTGGCTCCTTCAAGGCTCGTCGCAGAGCGTCTGCTGGCGGTCGGGCGAGGGGGATGACGTTGGAGAGGGCGAGGCTTTGCAGGTCAGGCAGTAGGGCGAGTGAACCGAGGCTGTCATCTCGTAGGGCGATGATGACGCGTGTGGGAGAGTCGGGGTCATCAGCGAGGGCACAGATGAAGCGGGCGATGGCGGTTTGCGTTTCGAAGTCTTGCGAGAAGCATTCTTCGAACTGGTCGATGAAGAGCAGCAAGCGGGTGGAGGCCGCGGCAGCGCGTTGGCGGAGCGAGGCGGCGAGCTCGACAGGGTTGCTGAGGAAGGCTTCTCTCTGTTGCTCCAGGTTGGGCGCGGAGAGCGCGTCGGAGTTGCTTGGGAATCGCTCGCCCTCACTTGCAGCAGCTTGCTGCGCGGAGCTACCCAGGATTGTCTGTGCTTTGGCGAGCAGTCTGCCGAGCGGGTCGGGCCCGGGTCGGAGGCGGAGCAGCTGCCAGGGCTGTGGCGCGCGTCGCAGTTTTGGCAGCAGTCCCGCCGAGACCAGGGAGCTCTTTCCTGCACCAGAGGGACCGACCAAGGCAAGCAGCGGCCGTCGACGCAGGCGCAGGTAGAGCATCTCGCTCTCTTGCTCACGGCCGAAGTAGCAGTCGGCGTCTTCCTCGTCGAAGGATTCGAGGTAGAGGTAGGGCTGGGCGCGTTCGATGGGGCCGTGTTGCAGGTCCTGGAGCAGCTCCTCGAGGCGCTCGAGGACGTCTCTGGTGCGCGCAGGACGTTGCGCAGGGTCTGCAGCGAGCAGGGTATTGAGGAGGGGATTGACGGCTTGCGGGATGCGCTCTGAGCTGGGCTGGGTGGGGTCGCGGCCGCGCAGGGCGTCGGACATGCCGCCGAAGGGTGCTTGGCCGCTGAGCATCTCGTGGATGAGGATACCGAGGGCCCACAGGTCGGTGCGGTAGTCTTGGGCCTCTCCGAGCCACTGCTCGGGGGCCATGTAGAGGGGGGTGCCGCCGCGCACGATGGGGGTGTTGGTGTCTTCTGGGAGTCGGGGTTCGAGCCGCGCGAGTCCGAAGTCGAGCAGCTTGAGTTTGCCGTCGTCGGTGAGGAAGACGTTGCGTGGTGTCAGGTCGCGGTGCACGACCCCTTGCTCGTGGGCGTGCACCAGGGCGGTGGCGATGAGTCGGGCGATTTCGAGGGCATCTCTGACAGCGAGGCGCTGTTGCGGGCTCTGGTCGAGGCGCTCAGCGAGGGTCTCGCCTTGTAGGTGCTCGAGGACGAGGTAGGGCACGCCGCCAAAGACGCCGAACTGGTGGACCGTGATGATGTTCGGGTGATTGAGCCGAGCGGTGGCTCGCGCTTCCTGTTCGAAGAGGCCGAGCAGGTGGGCGCGGCGCCCTTCGTCGCCCAGGAGCCGCACGAATTTGACGGCGACCAGCCGCCCGAGTTTGCGGTCTCTGGCGAGCATCACGCTGCCCATGCCGCCAGAGGCGAGAGGGCGAATGATTTCGACGTGATCGGTGATCAGGCAGGCTGGCTCGGGCAGTGCTGGTGCAGGGAGCCCCGGCGGCGCGTGGGCGACGGCGCGCAGCAGAGAGTCGACGGTCTCGTCATCCTCTTCGCTGATGAGGCGGGTGCGAGCGGGGTCTTCGCGCTTTTGGGGCTCACCTTCGCTGCCCTGGGCAGCGCTGGGGATGCGCTCAGTCTCTTGGGGCTTGGCTTGGGAAGGATGCTCGGCCGAGTCTCCTTCTGTGGGTGGCTTGGGGGAGCTCATCTTGGTGAATCGTCTCTGATTCGCTCACGCTCGGCTCGCGACCATTCAACAGCAACAATTGTTGTGTCGAAAGGATGCGTGCCCTTCGCTGACTGTCGGTGGGGGCGCTTCAGCTCGCGCGGGTGAGGCCGTAGATGGCGAGCATTTTCATGAGAGGGTCGTCGCTGTCGACGAAGCGAGCGAGGATGGTCTCGGTGAGGCTGAGCTCGAGGCCCAGGATGGTGCGCAGCGCAGCGAGGCGCACCGAGCGTTCCTTGGTGTTGTCGAGGATGGCCTCGAAGCGCTTCAGATCGGTGGCTTCGCCATAGCGCGCGAGCTGGCTGAAGATGACTTGTCGAACACTAGGGTCGGTGCTGAGATCGAAGGCGTTGCGCAGGGCGCCGAGGCCGTCGATGCCCTGTGCGGCATAGCGCTCGACGATGCGGAGGGCGAGGCTGGAGCGGGTGCCGCGGAAGACCTCTTCCTGCAACTTGAGCTGCATCTCAGGGCTGAGGGTATCCATGGCTTCGAAGAAGGCCTCTTCGGGCGCGTCGGCGACGGAGCGCTTGAGCCGTTCGCCGTAGACCACTGGGTCGATGAGGAAGAGGGTGAGCACGGCGGCCCAGCGCATCTTGGGGCTGGAGTCCTCGGCGACCATCTCGATGGCGGTGGCAGCGGAGAGGGCCTTGAGCGCAGCGAGTGCGCTGAGCGCAGCGAGGCGCAGCTCGTCGTCTCGTTCGAGCATGAGGAGCTGCAGGGAGCTGATGGCGGCGGGATCTCCGATCTGGCCGAGGGAGTGGATGAGCGAGAGCTTGGTCTGTGGGTCGAACTCCGAGCCGAGCACCTTGGAGATGGTGTCGATGGCGGCCGGGTCCTTGAGCAGTCCGTAGGAGGATGCGGCGCAGCGGCGGATCTCGACGGCGCCGTCGACGACGAGCGCGGCGAGTTTGGGGGTGAAGCTCTTGTCTTCGGTGAAGCCGAGGGCGCAGGCGGCAGCGGTGCGGTCGGAGACGAAGGTGCTGGCGAGTTTCTTGTCGAGCAGGGCGACGGCCTCGGGGCTCTTGCTGGCGGCGAAGAGGGAGAGCGCGAGGATGTAGTCCTCGAGCTCGAGCTTGGGGTTCTCGGGGCTGACGACGGGGGCGAGGGAGGCGCTCACGTCGACGTTCTCGAATTGGAGCAGGAGCTTGATGGTTTCGAAGTCCTTGGGGTCCTCTTGGAGCTTGGCTTCGAGGCTAGGGACGATGGCGGGGTGCTTGCTGGCCAGGCTCTCGCTGCGTGCAAAGTCGCGGACGCTGTCGTCGCCGTCGTCGATGGCTTTGGCGATGAGGTCACGGGCGTCGCGTCCACCGATGGCCTTGGCGAGCTGTAGCGCGGCAAGTCGCGTGGAGGCGTCCTTGGATGAAGCCTGTGTGGTCGCGATGGTGAGCGCGAGGGGGTCTGGGGATTGAGCGAGGATGGAGAGCAGAGTGTTGCGTTGCTCGGCTGCTTTGATGCCATCGACTTTGAGCAGGGAGAAGAGCTTCTCGCTGCGGGAGCGGGCGACGTAGCGGTAGATGGCCTGCAGCAACTTTTCATCTTTCTGTTTCTTGAGGATCTTTGAGAGGATATCGTGTTGAGTCTGTTCGCCCAAGGCGGAGAGCAGCTCCGAGAGGATGGCGTCGGGGTCTTCGGCGCTGGTGATTTCCTTCTCGATCTGGGTGAGGGCGTCTTTGTCGGCGCGTTTGGCGAGGGCGAGCAGCGCTCCCACTTTGACGACGCGGTCGGCGTCCTGCGTGTATTTTTTGAAGGCTTTGATCTGGTCCTTGTCTTGGAGCAGGGCGCCGAGGGTGAGCACACCGAGGTAGCGGACCTCGGCTTGTTCGCTGCTCAGGGAGGCTTCCGCTGAGAGTCGGAAGGCCTCGATTTGCTCGGGGCTAGGGGCTGCGAGGGCAACGCAGGGGTAGAGCAGGGTGAGCAGCAACGCCAGGGGTGCGCCTGTGAGGGCGCGTGGGCTGAAGAGGTCCGGGTAGCTGCGGACGCGATGCTTGAGCACATCGGGCTCCATGGTTGCTCCTTTGGGCAGTTTGGAAGGCTTGTCGTTCCGATTGTACGTGCCCTTCGCTCACTTTCGATGGGGTCGTGTGCGTCTGTTGCGCGCCTCGAGCGCCGAGCAGCAGGGCTTGGAGCAAGCGAAATCGAGCAGCGCAGTTCGAGCAGCTCAGCCGCCAAAGTATTCGATGATTTTGGCGTCGATTCTGGATTCGACTTTTCCGAGGAAAGGTGTGGCGAGGAAGCTCAGATCGATGTGGATTTTGACTTTGGAGGCCGACACTTCGAAGTCTCCGGAGAACATTTTGCCTTTGACCTTGGCCGCGGTCTGATCGGCGTTCCAGGAGATGGAGTCGACGAGGGACGGGTAGGACTGCTTCACGTCTTCGACGATCTTTTGGACTTTCTGCTTGGCCTCGTCCATGGACAGGGTGTGGCTACGTTCGCGAGCGATCTTGGGCATGTCGTTTCCTCTTGGGGGCTTTCGCCAGGGCAGGAGCTACTCGTCGCCGAGGAGCTCGTATTTCTTGAGTTTACTGATGAAGGTACTGCGGCGCAGTCCGAGGGCGTCAGCGGCTTTCGCCTTGTTGCCCGAGGCGCGTTGCAGGGCAAAGTCGAGGAGGCGTTTTTCGAATTCTTCGTAGGTGTTGTGGAAGAGTGCGCCGTCGAGCTCATCTGGGGAGATGGCCTCGGAGCTGTCGCTGCGGAGCTGCTCGAACTCTTGCTCGATGGCTTTGTAGGCTTCGCTTTGCTCGGCGAGCTGTTGCCTGAGCTTGTCGAGTTCTTGGGCGAGGGCCTCGGGGTCGACGCTGGCCTCATCGCCGTCTGCCGTGCGCAGGTTCGGGTCGGCGCCCAGCTCGAGGCGCAATTCTTGGACGCAGAGGGCGCGGCCGGTGCAGAGCAACACGGCGCGCTCGATGACGTCTCGCATCTCTCTGAAGTTCCCTGGCCAGGAATACTGCTGCAGGGCTTCGACGGCGTCGCTCTCGATCTCGGTGATGACCTTGCCGTAGCGCATGGCGGCGCGGTGTACCATGGCGTCGGCGACAGCGCTGAGCTCACTCTGGGCGCGCAGAGGGGGGACCTCGAGTACGGTGGCGCGCAGGCTCTGGGCTAGCTGCTTGGCCTCTTGAGCCGCTTCGGGGGTGGCGGTGTCGACGCAGAAGTAGAGGCGCACGGACTCGGCTTCAGAGAGTTGGCTGCTACCTTGGATGAGTTGCTGCAGCAGCTCGAGGGGGATGCGGTCCGCGCCGCTGACGAGCAGGGTGCCGCCATAGGCAGCGGCGAAGACGCCGGGGCCTTCTTCGTCGCCGAAGAGCTCGAGCTGTAGGACAGATTCGGGCAGCTCCGTGGCGTTGAGTTTGACCAATGGGCCTCTCGCCAACTGGCTGTGGGCGAGTCGGGCGACGGCACCTTTTCCGACGCCGTGCTCTCCGCAGATGATGACCGGGCTTCCCATGGTGCTGAGGGTTTCGGCGGATTGCTGTTGCGCAGGCGTGGGTTCGAAGTCCTTGAGCGGGTTGATCCGGCGCAGCTCGTTCTCGAGGGCGCGGATGCGCGCTTTGAGCTTGGCGTTGGCGGGGTCTCGCTCGACGCCGTTGCTCGAGGCGCGCTCCTTGAGGCTCGCTGGGGTCTGTGCTCCTTTCCGTAAGTCATCAGTTTTTTTGTCGATGGGTCGCTTGGCCTGTTCCCCCAAGTCGTTGTCGATGGGTCGCTTGGCCTGTTCCCCCATGTTGGGGGCTGCGCTGCTCACTTGCTCTTCAGCTGACGGCTCTCGGGTGCCGATCCCAGTGGAGGCCTCGCTCTCGGCATGGAGTCGAGCGCGGTTGAGCACGGGTGCGGAGATGCGCGCCATCGATTCCCGGCGCGGCAAGGGTTCTGGGGAGGGCGCAACGAGCTCGGCCTTGGCCTCCGGCTGTGGGACGGCGAGCTGGAAGGCCTGCGCGCCGAGCACGAGGAGGACGGGCAAGAGCTCGGCGTTGAGCTGGGTGAAATGTTGGTGGAGCTGGCTTTCTTCGAGCTCTGGCCAGTCATCGCCCACGGTATGTATCAACCAGAGGTCGAGGTCTTGGAGGAGCGTGCTTCGGCCTTCTTGTCGATTGGGCGCTTGGCCTGTTCCCCCAACTTGTGCGCTGTGTTGGAGACGCCAGATGGCGCAGATGGAGAGCTTGGCTGCCATTCCGTGGAGCAGGCTGCGGTCGTCGTTGGGGTGCTGGACGAAGACGTAGGCTCTCTCCTCTGCGATGCTGACGTCGAGCAGGTCGAGCCAGGCGCGCGGGCATGCTTCGAGCCGCCACTGCT
Source organism: Myxococcota bacterium (assembly GCA_034002465.1). GTDB lineage: Bacteria > Myxococcota_A > Bradymonadia > UBA4248 > JAVFAO01 > JAVFAO01. The sequence continues at coordinate 4,184 of JAVFAO010000100.1, read as the reverse complement.
CGTCTTGACGTTGAAGCCAGAGCCCCGAGGAGGCACCACGCCGCAAGACCAGGCGGGCTTGGGTGTTGGGGAGGGCGCGAGCGGCGTCGTCGAGGGCCTGCGCCAGCTCGCGGTCGGCGCCGTCGAGCTCGGCCATACCAAGGCGCGAAGGGGGCCGGGCGAAGAAGGCGGCGACGATATCTCCGAGCGCCTGTGCGATCAGGGCAGCCAGGACGGCATAGCGGGTCAGCAAGAGGTCATGGGTGCTGGCGAGCAGGTAGATCGCGGCCACGCCGAAGAGCGCCGAGAAGCCCAAGCCCACATTGGAGGCATACTGAGCGGGCCCGGCCTCGACGTCGTCACTGCGATGGCGCCAGACCATGATGCCAAAGTCGATGGCCACCAAGACGACGATGGCACCAAAGAGCAGAAGCTGCAGAAAGTAGGCGCGATGATCGATGTCGGGGGCGACATCACCCCCCCACCACAAGCGGAAGAGGCCAAAGGTGTAGAAGAAGAGCTGGCTGACGAAGATCAGGGGAGCGACATAGAGCGCGAGCCGCGCCAAGCTCTCCATGCGCGCCCAGTCACTGCGCTGCCGCATATGGAACTCCATGTTGAGCGGCTTGTAGAGCGCCAGGCCCAGCAGGGAGACATTGAGCATCAGGGGAGAGGCGTAGCGTGCATCGTGTCCCGCCAGAGCGAGCAGCGAGACGGCGAGGAAGAAGACCTGCCAGGAGACGTAGACGATGCGCCGATGCGACGCAGGTCTCGCCGGCTTCTGCGTGAGCTTCCAGAAGAGCAGGCAGAGGATGGCCAGGAAGAGCAGTGAGACGCTGCCAAAGTAGAAATGCTCTCGCTGCGGGACGACTCGGGTGGAGGCGGTGAGCTCATCGCTGCTGCGTTCGAAGGCGAGCAGCAGCCCTGACTCAGTGCCGCGCTCGGCGACCAAGTGGCGCAGCGCTTCGAGATCCACCGCTTGCAACGAGACAAAGGGGCCCTCGGCTTGGCAGGCCATGGCGACGGGGCGGTCATCGGGACGAAGGCCTGCCGGCAGCTCCGTGTCGATGAAATCGCTGGGCCGCAAATTGCGTTCGAAGCGCAGCTTCTCGCGCCGCAACCCCAGCTTGATGTTGTCGTGTCCTTGCAAGGCCGCGAAGAACTCGGCTCTGGTGTCGATGGGTCGCGCGTCCACCGAGAGGATGGCGTCGCCGACTTCGATGCGTTCGCGCAACGAAGCATCCCGCACCTGTGAGACATGAAGTCCGCCGTCGACGGAGACGGCGACATCGAAGCCGGGATCTGGCCAGTCCAAGGTGGTCCACAGCGCGACGGACCACGCGGCTTGCAGCAGGATCAGCGCCAAGACCCATCGGCCCAGCCCAAGACCCTGTAGAAATTGACGAAATACTGCTACCATGGTCATCCAAGCGGGGTGGCGCTCTGGCACCACGCCG
>JAVFAO010000100.1:0-2648 GCA_034002465.1 Myxococcota bacterium | reverse complement strand
TGAACGAAGGGCAGAGACTGGCAGGGGCAAAGCGCGGATGAAAGAGCAGCTCAAGGATGGGGATGTGAGGGTCGCGCAGGCGTACCGTCGGTTGCTGGCGCTGTTGGCGGACAACACCTCACTGGAGCGGGTGGCGATGACCGCTGCAGGCTTGGCCTGCGAAATTTTGGGGGCCGAGGGCGCCTCGGTGACACGGGTCGAGGGCACCGAAGCGGTCTATGTGGCGGCCGTGGGAACGGCGGCTCACCTGATCTATCGCCGCTTGCGCCTGCAGGAGAGTTTTACCGGCTCGGTGGTGGAGTCGCGCTCACCCCTGCTCTTCGACCCTCGAAGGGTCTCCGCCGAGAGCGCCGCGCGGGCGCGGGTCGACGCCATTCGCAGCGGCATGGTGTGTCCGATCATGGTCGAAGGCGAGGTGCTCGGTACCATTGGCGTGACTGCGGCGACCGACGCCACCTTCGATGAGCACGATCTGCGTCGTCTGCGCGAGTTTGCCGATTTTCTCGCCCTGACCTTGCAACGCAACCGAGACACTGAGCGCTTGGAACGCTCCTACCACTTCTCTCGCCTTGGGCAGCTCACCGGCTTCATCGTGCAGGAGCTGAGCGAGCCTCTGGCCACGTCGTTGGCCTCCATGGTTCGCGCACGCCAGTCTCTGGCTCATGCTCAGGCTACTCAGCCTTCCCCCGAGCTCTCGACCGTCGGTGATGAGCTTGGCATTTCACTCGCGCAACTCGAGAGCATTCATCGTCTTCTCACGGACCTGCGTGCCTTCGTGGTGGACGAGCACGAGCCCATCGCGGCGCCGCAGGATCCGGTGCCGGTCGTGGCGAGGGTGGTCGAGCATTTGGAAGCTCGGGTGGCGCGCTTCGCCGAGTTCGATGTGCAGGTCGAGCCAGTGTTGCCCCACGTGCGCATGGTCAGCGGGCGGATTTGGCAGATCCTGTACAACCTTCTGATCAACGGTATCGAGGCCATCGCCGAGCGCCCGCGAGGGCACCACGTCTTGCGCCTGCGCCTCGCTGGCAAAGGCGATGGTCTGCAGATCATCGTCGAGGACAGTGGAGTGGGCATCGATCCGAGCGCGCAGCGCTTTGTTTTCGAGCCCTTTTACACCACCAAGAACGCCACCCGTCGCGCAGGTCTAGGCCTCACGCTGGTATGGCAGTACGTGCACGCCGTTGGGGGCTCGATCGAGCTCAAGAGCTCGCCTGGCGTGGGTTCGACCTTCGATCTTTGGCTGCCAGCGGAACGGATGGAATGAGGTGATGTGGGAGTCGATGAGCATACGGGCAGCGCTGCTGCTGGTGTTGTGCTTGTGCGCGACCCTCGGTGAAGCGCAGGCTCCTCAGGAGCAGCGCTGTGATGCCCTCTGTGAGCTTGCCGCCCAGCTCGAGCCGCAGCGTCCGATGCCGCCCGGTACCTCACTGGGGACCACGTCCTCGGGCTCTTTGGTGGACGGCATCGCGTTGCCCTTGGACGCCGAGCATGTCTTCGTGATGCCTCGTCAACGCAAGCGCGAACATCACTATGCCGCGCGCAACCTCGCCGAGGTGGTGGCTTTTCTGGCGGAGCAAGTGCACGGCGAGCTGAGTGGTGCGCGCTTGCAGCTGGGGGATGCATCCGGGGTGCAAGGGGGACGTATTCCACGGCACAGCTCTCATGCCTGTGGGCGTGACCTCGACATCGCCTTCTTCGCCCTCGGCGCAGACGGAAAGTCTGCGGAGCTGAGTGATTTCGAACGCTTCGATGAGCGTGGAGAGAGCAGCTCTGGGAAACGTTTCGATCTCGAACGCAACTGGCGCTTGGTGGAGGCGGTGCTGGATTGCGGAGAGCCCGGTACACCGGGCGAGGCCCTGTCTCGAGTTCAGTACCTGTTCATTTACGATGGCTTACGGAAGCTTCTCTTGGAGGAGGGGCAGCGCCAAGGGGTCTCGGCCGAGCGCATGCGGCGGGCCGCTGCGTTGCTGCGTCAGCCTGGTGATAGCGCGCCACACGACGACCACTACCACCTTCGGGTTTATTGTTCCCTGGACGACAGGCTCAACGGTTGTGTCAACTGGGGCCCCAATTGGCCTTGGGCCGAGCGTCATGAACGTGAGGCGGCGGCGTTTGGCGAGCGTATCGTCGGCGCTTGGCCTTCTTTGGATGCAGCAGCGCGTGAGCCTGCGCTGACGCGCTTGGCGAGCCTCGGCTCGCCGTTGCTGGGCGGAAGTGTGCTGCGACTCGCCTTTCTGCGTCCCGTGGAGGAGCGAGCGCAGCTCTTCGAGCTGGCGTTTTCGCTGGGCTTCGTTGCACAGGACTGGGCCTTGCTCGAGGCGGCGCTGCCACAGGTCGAAACGCAACTGCAGAGCCGGCTCATCCGAGCATTGGGGAGTACCGGGACTGAGATGGCGGCGTTCGCGCTGGCGAGGGTGCTGGCCCAGTACCCTGAGCATGGGTTGCAGACGGTGCGTTCGTTGGCGGCGCTGCGCAGCGAAGCGAGCGTCGCCGTCTTGTTGGCAGCGTTGGCGGACCCGGAGCTGGGGTTGGTCGAGGAGCTGGAGCAGGCGCTTCGTCGGCTGACGAATCAGGAGCTCTCAGGGCTCGAGGCGTGGCAGCGATGGTATGCTGAGCACGGCGAGGGGAGCATCGAGGAGTGGTGGGCG
>JAVFAO010000099.1:0-18606 GCA_034002465.1 Myxococcota bacterium | reverse complement strand
GCTGCTCTCGTCATGTCCAGTTCGGCCATTTCCGCCAGAGGCGAGCTCGCCTGGCTCGAGAAGGGAGCTGCGCTGCAGGGAGCCGCTGCTGCTGTCGGCCGCCTTGACCCCCGTCCCTGCGTCACTGGCGTAGCTGCTGGGGGTGGTGTCGCCGTCAGGGCCATCCACACTGACGCCTCCCTTGTTGACCATGGGGCCGCTCCCCCAGACCACCAGGTCGACGTCACGAACCAGGTCAGAGACGCCATCCCAGTAGTACAGAATCATGAGCTCTCCGCTGTTTCCCAAGCTCATGGCGGTGACGGAGCTGCGCACGATCATGTTCGGGACGCTGTCGACATCCTGCGTAAATTCGAAGAGTTGAGGGCTTCCTGGTTGGTCGAAGAAGGGCTGCAGATCGCCGGGATAGAAGGTGTCCCTGAAGAGATCGGAGTCGTTGGTGACCACCACTGCCGAGCGTGCGGGAATCACCGTGCCCGGAGGAAACTGCACGATCCAGTCTCCCGAGGGTGTGGTGACGGTGCCGTTGACGACCTGATAGTAGGTGCCCTCAGCGTCGCTCAGGAAGAAGGAAGCGGTACCGTCGTTGAGCGGCACATCGACATCGGAGGCATTGAAGATTTCGACATATTCAGCCTCGTTCGAGCTTCCTTCGGGCACATTCGGGGGGTCGTAGTTCACCTCGCTGATGATGAGGTGGTCGGCGACCGCTCCAAAGGCTGGCGGCGCTGCGACGAGGACGAAAAGCAGTGGAAGCAGGCGAAGCGCGGACTTCATGATTGCACTCCCAAACGCAGGGGGGCGATGAAAAACTTGGGGAACAGGCCAAGCGCCCAAACGACAAGAACTTGGGGGAACAGGCCAAGTGCCCAATCGACAAGAAGTGAGCGAAGCGAGGCACGAGTCAGCGTCTGTCGCGGGCGTATCCGATGCGCCTGCGCAGCGCTGCGAGGGTCTCGCGAGAGCGAGCTAATGCAAACAAGTTGGGGGAACAGGCCAAGCGCCCAATCAACAAAAAGTTGGGGGAACAGGCCAAGCGCCCAATCAACAAAAAGTTGGGGGAACAGGCCAAGCGCCCAATCAACAAAAACTCAGGGCTGAGGCAGCGGCCGAGGCGAAAGGCTCACGCGCTGACTCGCAAACATTCTACCGGTTCTGCCGATGGATGTCTTGTGTTGCATCATCTCTCTCATCGCTCTCCGCGTCAGCACCTGCTGGAAGCAGACAACGACACACCAGGCCGCCGCCGTCGGCGTTGTGGGCTTCGATGCGGCCACCGTGGGCCTCGACGATGCGCTTACAAAGCGTGAGTCCAAGTCCGGAGCCAGAAGCGGCAGAGGCGGTCCGATTCGAGCGGAAGAAGGGCTCAAACACACGCTCTCGCTCCTCCTCGGGAATCCCTGGTCCGTGGTCGCATACCTGTACGACCACCGTCTCTGCGTTCGAAGCCAGCCGCGCTGTTGAACGCTGTAGCTCGAGCTCTACTTGAGCGGCTTCTCCAGGTTTTGTTCCATACTTACAGGCGTTGTCGAGGAGGTTTTCGAAGAGCCTCCGCAGGAGCATGGCGTTGGCGAAGAGCATCGTCTGCTCGGGCAGCGTCAGGCTGAGCTGCGCCTCCGGGTAGCGCTCACGACACCGCTGGGCCGCGCTTTCAATGATGCTGCGGAGCTCGCAGTCCTCGCGGTGCAGGGGCAGGGCGGTTCGTCTCTCCAGGCGCGCGAGGCTGAGCACCTCTTCAACCAAAGCGTCGAGCTCGCTGACCTCTGCGTCAAGTCCTTGGAGTTGGTGGCGCACCGCCTCCAGATCCTCCTGCTCTTCGTCACACAGGGCGAGGGCGACGCGGATACGCGCGAGCGGGGTTCGGAACTCGTGCGACACATTCGCCCACAGCTCGCTCTGCGCATGCACCAGTTTCTCGATTCGCGCCGCCATGTCGTCGAAACGCTTGGCCAACACTCCGATCTCGTCGCGCCGCTTGAGCTCTGTCCGGACGTGAAGTTCGCCTTGACCGAAGCGCTCGGCAGTCTCCCCAATTCGTTCCAACGGTCGAGCCAAGCTGCGCGCCAATGGCCACAGAACCAACGCGGCGATCAGCGAAACCAGTGCAATGCTGAGGATCAAACTGAGATGCAACGGTTGGATGGATGTTGCGACCACCAATTGCAGCGCACCGTCTTCTCGCTCGAGTGGAATCGACCAGAACCAACGCGTTCCCAAGCGTTGCTTCTCGGAAGCATGGAGAGTGAGCACCACATCCGGTTCCATCGGATGACCGGCTTTGGCGACGATGCGCTTTCCATCGAGGATACACAGATCAAGCCCCGTCAGCCCATGCAAGAGCTCGAGTTGACTCTGCAAGTGTTCTCGCGGTGTGGTGGAGAGTTGGCTGAGGCTGCTCTCTACCGCGCGCACTGGGATGGTGGAAACAGGGGCGAAGTGGTAGGCGAGCAGGCCTGAGCTGATGCTGGCGAGGAGCAGCAAGAGCAGACCGAAGGCATAGATCCGCCAAAAAATGCGCCGAGGGCGCGCTCTGCGTGCACGCAGCATGAACCGACGCCTCCTCGCGTTAGCCAGCGTCCGTCGCGCCAGCCACGAACTGATAGCCGACGCCGCGCACCGTGCGAATGTAGCGTGGCTGCACCGGGTCGTCTCCCAGCTTCTTTCGCAACCTGGAGACGTGGACGTCGATCGAGCGATCGAAGGCTTCTTCACAGTCGCCTTTGGCCAGCTCCATGAGGCGTTCTCGTCCAAGGACGCGCCCTGAATTCCTGGCGAGGGCATAAAGGATGTCGAATTCGTAGCTGGTCAGCTCGAGGGTCTCGCCTTTGCAGCTTGCGCAGCGACGACCGGGATCGAGCAGGAGCTCGCCAGCGGTGAGGGTTTCCAGGCTAGGCCCAACCAGTCCTCGGGCCCGCCGGGTCTGTGCTCGGATACGGGCGAGCAGCTCTCGAGGGGCGAAGGGCTTGGGAAGATAGTCATCGGCGCCAAGCTCGAGGCCCATGACCCGATCCGCCTCCTCGCCGCGCGCTGTGAGCATGATGACGGGGACGCTCGAGCGGGTACGCAACTGGCGGCACAGCTCGAGGCCGTCCATGTCGGGCAGCATGAGATCGAGGAGCACCACGTCGAAGCCTCGTTTGAGGGCGAGCTCGAGGCCATCCTTGCCGTTTGCGGCGCGTATGGCTTGGACGCCATGTTTGGCGAGGTAGGCTGTGGTGAGCTCGGCTAGCCGTTGATCATCCTCAATCAAGAGCACCACTGGCTCCATGGTCGTCTCCCTGGCGTTTGTTCGCTCTCGGGCACTGCCCGATGAGCTGCGGGGATGGAGTGCCCTTCGCTCACTCTCGGATTTCATTCGTTCGCTCTCGGGCACCGACCCCGCTCGATGACGCGCGGGGATGGAGTGCCCTTCGCTCACTCTCGGATTTCATTCATTCGCTCTCGGGCACCGACCCCGCTCGATGACGTGCGGGGATGGAGTGCCCTTCGCTCACTCTCGGTTGTTGCGATCCTGGTATTGTTTGAGCAGGGTCTGGCGCTGAGAGGCATCGAGGAGCTGATGTACCTCGACTGAGGCGTCGACGGCGGCATGAGCGGCTTCCCGGGCTTTGTCGAAGAAGGCATCGACCTCTTGATGCATCAGTTTTGCGTCGGGGCTGTCGGAGCTGAGCTCGGCGACGAGGCTCTGGCGCAAGCTGCGTCCGTCGTCTCTGATGGCGATTCCGAGATCGAAGAGTTGATCTTTGATTTCATGAATTTTGCTTCGCTGGTCAGGTGTCGCGTCGAGCTCATCGAGTTTGTCGTCGACACGCCAGCTCACGAATCGGTAGGCCTCGTCGGGGTCGATGTCGTGCTGTCGTCGGCAGCCGACGGAGGCGCTGCCGATGAGCAAGAGCAGCAACGAGAAGGCGAGGGTGATGCGGAGGGAAGGGCGGCGCGGCGTTGTCTTCATGGCATGCTCCTTGGGTTGGCTCGGCCGAGGTCGAGGCTTCGGGTGTTGGGCGCGCTCACAGGTCTGCCTGGATTGGCCGACCTTCGAGCTCGCTTCCTGGTGAGCATGTCACTGCACTTTGACGGCTTGTTGTTGGCGATGTGAAGAACTGCGAAGGGGCGGGTCGCGGCTCAGGAGGAGACGTGGCGCTCGTCGAGGCAGTCCCGCACTTTCTTGGTGAGCTCGAGGGCGCTGAAAGGTTTGGGGATGAAGGGGGCGTCAGGGCCGAGGGTGCCTTGGTGCAGCGTCAGCTCGTCAGTGTACCCTGACATGTAGAGCACCGCCAGGTCAGGTTGTTGCTCGCGCAGGACTTGGGCGAGCTCTCGGCCGCTCATCTGCGGCATGACGATATCGGTAAGCAAGAGATCGACCTCGTTTCCTGGTCGGTTGCACAGCCAGATGGCCTCTTCCCCATGGCTCGCCGAGAGCACTCGGAACCCCGCTTGGCGCAGGATGCGTTCGCTGAGGCGGCGAACCGAGTCGGTGTCGTCGACCACGAGGATGGTTTCGTGCAGGCTGCCGCTTGTCCCTTGGGCGTTGGCACTGCCTGGCCGGTTTTGGCTGGGCGTGTGTTTGCTCTCCTGGACACAGGCGTGTGCCTCCTCGATGCGAGGCAGGTAGATTTCGAACACGCAGCCTTGCTCGGGTTCGCTGTCGAGCCAGATGTGACCACCGCTCTGCGTGACGATGCCGTAGACCGTGGCCAGTCCGAGGCCGGTTCCACGGCCCTGGGCTTTGGTGGTGAAGAAGGGTTCGAAGATGTGCTCTTTGGTGGTGGCGTCGATGCCAACGCCAGAGTCTTGAACACGGAGCATGATGTAGCGGCCGCTCTCCTCTCCAGGTCCAAGGCGCGGGTAATGCTCATCGAGATCGACGTTGGCCGATTGGAGGACGAGTCGGCCACCGTTGGGCATCGCGTCGCGGGCGTTGACGCAGAGGTTGACGATGACCTGCTCGAGCTGGCCGGGATCGGCCAGGACGTGTCCGAGCCGGGGGTCGAGCTCGACGGCAAAGTCGATGTTCGAGCCGATGAGACGGCGAATCATCCCCTCCACGCTGCTGAGCACATCGTTGAGGCAAATGAGTTTGGGTTCCAGCACTTGCTTCCGGCTGAAAGCGAGCAGTTGCTTGGTGAGGGAGGCAGCGCGTCGTGCGGCCTGCCGGACCTCGATGAGATCGGCGCGCAGGGGTGCGTCGGCGTCGATTTCATCGATGGCGAAGTCGGTGTAGCTGATGATGACGCTGAGGAGGTTGTTGAAATCATGGGCCACGCCACCAGCGAGGCGGCCGACTGCCTCGAGGCGGAGGGCACTTCGGAGCTGCTCCTCGGTCGCTCGTCGTTGGGTGATGTCTTCGAGGTGCAAGAGCACCATATCGTTGGGAATGAAGCAGTAGTGAATGTCATAGAGTCGCGATTGGGGCATGCCCGGTAGGCAGCCCTCGACGCGACTTCGGCGAACGACGGTGCGGCTGGCGAAGCAGGCTTGTAGGTCTGAGGGGAGCTCACTGAAGTGGTGGGAGAACGCGGCTGGGGGGTGGCCGAGCAGGCTGAGCAAGCCCTGACCGGCGACATTTCGGGCGGCTTGATTGATATCGAAGAGGAGGAAGCCATCTTTGTGACGTTTCCAGACCAAGGTGGCGTGGGGGAGATGGTCGTAGATGGCTCGGGCTCGAGCCTTGCCTTCTTCTATGGCTTCCAGGAAGCCCACGTTCTCGAGGGCGACCGAGGTGGCGTCCCCCAGGGCTTGGAGGATCTTGAGGTCATGCTGGGTGGGAGCATCCACGCGTTGCCAGAAGCTGCCGAGCGCGGCGGTGGGAGCGCGGTTGCCGATGGGCACCATGGCGAAGCTGCGCACGAAGGTCGCGCTGAAGTTGGCGCGTGGGAGGGCAGCTTCGGTGCGGATGTCAGAGACCAGCAAGCCTCTTTGTTCGCGGATGACCCTGCCGGCGACGCTGCCGTCGACTGGAAAGCGTAAGCCTTTCCACAGGGGGGCGATGGCGTCCTCGGCTACGTAGAAGCACTCGTCCCCTTCGATCAAGGCGAGGCTGGACCCGTCGGAGTCCAACAAGCGGCGTGCGGCCTGGCAAGCCAGGGAATAGACCTCACGGCGACTCCTTGCCCTCGCGAGATTCCGCACGACGCGGGTCAGCTCCTCGAGTTGGCGGCTGAATCGCAGGGACTCCAGCTCTGCTTGGCGGCGACGGGTGATGTCGTCGAGCAGCAGGACGACTCGGTCTTCGTCCGGATACGCGATGAGCTGTAGCACTCGGCCCTGTGTCGAACATTCGAAGCGCTGAGCGCGCGCTTGGAGAAGGCACTGGCGGCAACGAGAGAGCAGCTCTTGGCTGCTGGGTGGGTCGAGACCAAGCAGCGCATCGAAGGGCGCTCCTGCAGTGCAGGGGCTCTGGCAGAGCTGACTGAACAAGGTGTTCGATTCGATGATGAGGAGTCGAGGCGGGTGCGCCTCGTCGAGTGTGCAGGTGGCAAAGGCGAGCTCGGCTTGCTCGGTGAGCTCTCGATAGCGATTCTCGGTGTCGCGACAGGCGAGATCGACGCGCTTCTGCTCAGAGATGTCAGTGGAGTAGATGCAGACGCCTTCGGGAAAGGGCTGGAAGCGAAGGACAAATACGCGAGCGTTGCTTTGCAGCTCGAGTGTCCTCCTCTCGTTGTCTTGGAGACAGGCGCGCAGGGTTTGGACGAGCTTGGCGCCGTGTGGCTCTGGATAGAGGGCGAGAGCGCTCTGTCCCAGCATCTGTGCGAGGGGCTTCCCGGCTTGCTTCGCGGCGGTCGCGTTCAGATACAGCAGTCGTTCGTCGGGGCCGAAGAGCTGGCAGCCCTCTTGGACGTTGTCGAGCAGCGCGCTCAAGAGCGAGCTAGGGGGTGTCGGGACAGACACGAAGAGCTCCTGTGAAGCCGTGCTCGAGGGCTGCGAGCATACGCCCCGGAGGCCAACAGCGACGGAAGCACGCACGATGAATTGCGCACATCGCGCCCGGCAGGTTAAAGTCTAGCGCGATACTTGAAATGCGCAATGAATGGATGAGCCAGCGATTTCGAACGATGGGGGAGGCTCGAGCGTTTGCCGTGTTTGACCGAGCGGGGGGGTCAGAGCCGTGGGAAGCAGCCTGCTTTCCGAGACGGCTCTGGCCGAAAAGCGGGGCATGGCTGCAGCAAGGGCTTGATTCTCCGGTGGCTTGCCGAAATACTGTTCGGTGGCTGCCTCGACACAGGCGTGTTCGAGCAGCGCTATCGCGGATGCGCTCTGGGTGTTGCTCCGCTGTTGGGAGTTGATCATGAAGTATCTTGCTATCGCTTTCTCGGCTTGCTTCTGCTTCGCGCTCGCTGGTTGTGATGATGAGCCCACGCAACACGAGCCGACGGAACTTGAGCAGAGTGACCAAGTCGAGGAAGAGCTCGAGCCCGACCTGTCCGAGCTAGGGGATCAGGAGCTCGAGGAGGCCGACCAAGCGGATTCGGACACCGAGGACCTCGTCCCCGATGAGGATGCTGAAGACCTGGAGCAGGTCGAGCAGAGCGATGGCGATGTCGAGGATGACGAGCTCGAGGAGCTTTCGGACCTGGAGGACCTCGTCGAAGCCGACCAGGAGGACACTGCTGAGCTCGAGGATCTGCAGGACCTGGAGGATGTCTGCGTCCCCGATTGCGAGCAGCGGGAGTGTGGCGATGACGGTTGCGGCGGCAGCTGCGGCGACTGTCTCGAAGGCTTCGGCTGCAGCGATGAAGGGCTCTGCCAGTGTATTCCGCAGTGCGCTGACCGCTGCTGTGGCGATGATGGCTGCGGCGGCACCTGTGCCGATGCATGTGCAAGCGGTTGGGCGTGCAACGTTTCGAGCTGCGATTGCGAGCAGGTCTGCGGTGGCTTGATTGAGTTGAGCGAGTGCTCGAGCATCGCGCCTGCACCTACAGACAGTGCCGAGATCACGAGCTGGATCCAGGGTTTCAATGAGCCGATGCACTGCAGGATCGACGGTGCCGATGTCTACAACTTCGACGTCATCATCGACGACTACGGCGATGACCAGCTCTTCATGTTCGGAGAGGTGCACGGCAGCAAGCAGCTTGGACACATGAGCGCAGCCCTCTTCGAGGAGCTCGTTCGGCGCGGTCTGGTGAACTCGCTCACCATGGAGGTCGGAATGGACATGGGCGAGGCGATGCTCGAATACGTGCAGACGGGGGCGGGGAAGCTCATTTCGGTGTACGACTATGAGAGTCTCTTTGGCCCCGACATGTTCGCCCGCACGCTGATGCAGAGCGCCAGGGAGCTGTACCTGCAGGGATATGTGTTCGACGTCTTTGGCTCGGATGTGCCGATGAGTTTGGCCTGGACCTACGATGAGCTGATGAAGCTCATCAACCTGATGAGCCCTGAGAACCAGACCATCGCCAAGTCGGGCATGCCGCCTTCACGGGCGATGGGCACCTTCCTCAGCGCGCAGCAGGTCAGCGCCTATGCAAGCTACAGCACGCACATCCAGTCAAGTCTGCCCGGACTGTGTACAGAGCTGAGTGCAGAGCAATGCGAACGCCTCGCCATTTTGGCGGAGGCCAACTGGTGTTCGGCGTTCCAGAACTCTGAGTACGCTTGGTTTGGCAGTGAGCTCCAGTGGGCGGAGTTCTTCCGCCGGCGCGAAGCGGTGATCTACTACAACTATCGTCTGCACATGCCCGATGCCTCGACCAGGGCGTATACTCACATGGGTGCAGCTCACACATCCAAGAACGATACGATCCTTGGCGGCGAACCCAGTGTGGGCTATCGTCTCGAGAACCTGTATCCCATCACTCAGAACGCCGTCTACAACACCACGCCCGGAAATGGGCCCAACAGCCGTATCGTCTATGGCTGGCAGACCATCTCCCTACCCGTCGATCCGGTGGCGGTCTCCAACGCCCTCGCCGCGGAGAGCCCCTTGGCCTTTTACGTCTCCACGCACCGCCCAGATGAGTCCTGCGTCGGGAACCCGCTCATCGGGCTGCCCAATGTCAGCGATCCCACGCTTGTCTCCGACGACTATGACGCATGGGTCTTTTACAAGCGCCTCACCGAGGAGGCCCGCAGCAAAGCTGAGCCTGCAGAGACGACTCGGCGCCTGATCGAAGCGCGTGAGCGCGTCTGGGCCCAGGAAGCCGAACTCAACTAGGGTTGGCAGCGCTCCGATTGGGGTGTGTAGGAAACAGAATACGACGAGGTTCCATTCTCTCTCGCAGGAACCGGTGAGACCTGAGCTTCGAGTCCATGCGTCTGGATGGTCGCCACCTCGTTCGGTCTTGGAGTTGCCCATGAAGCACTTTGTTGTCTCCTTCTTGCTCGCTCTGTTGTGCACGTCGACTGCCTGGGCCGGGGATAGCCCCGACATCCCTTATGGCAAGCTGAGTCAGTATTTACCCGCCCTGCTCTCGGATGCACAAACACTCAAGACCAAACTGGAACCCCTTTGTGCTGCCGAGCCAGTTTCGGCGCAGGCCCTGGCCGAGGCTGACTTGACCGGACTGCTCGACAGCATGCGGGTCGCAACCAAGGAGCTCGATGGGATGCCAAGTCTGCTGCTCCACTATCGGGATCAGCTCGAGTTCTATGAAGCCGAAGAACAGGCGATCTATCGCGCGGCCATGAAGAGCTCGGAGCTGCTCGAGAAGCAGCTCGAGGGCTTGGGAAAGTTGGTCAAGAAGTCGCGTTCTGCCCTGAGAAAAGCCAAGACCGACGCGCTCGCCGCCAAGGCCTGCATCTCTCTTGGTGTGCTCGTGGAGAGCGTCGAGGCCATCGATGCGGGCGTTTTTGCGCCAAGCCCTACGCCCTGAGCGCGGTCGAGCCGTGGACGGCGTCGAGGCAGCGACTTTCACTTTTCTCCTCCAGCAGTGCATCATCTGCGCGTGCAGCGCGGGCTTTGAGCCGTGCTTCAGGGATGAGCCGAGAGGGAGGTGTCAGGGATGATGAAGAAGCAATCGAAAGTGAGCGAGGGGCACGCATCCTCTCGACATTCCGCAGGAATTGTTGTTGTCGAGAGGTCGCTGCCCTCGAGCGAACGAATGCGAACAGTGTTTTGCGTTGGTGGCCATAGGTGCGTGTGTTTGCTGTTTGTCATCAGCGCGTTATTGGCCTTTTCCTGTGATCGGGGCGGTGAGTCGGGGGCTGCCGCCAACGCTGCCAAGTCGAGCCCCAAGACAGCCAACGAGGTCATCGAAGCCGAGCCAGCACCCATTGAGCCTGGACAGCTTGCCTCGAAGGCTGCGCCCAGCATGCAGCGTGGGGTGGTGCTGGGAGCGGCAGCCGCCGCCCTAGTGGGACGCGCCTCGGACCCTGCCCTGCCATGTCCGCCTGAAGTGGCCCAGCGTTTCCGCGAAATGACGCCGGATCCACCACCGCCAGCGCTGACCAGAGACGCGCACTACTGGATTTCGAATGAGAACGCTCACGATCTGTTTCGAGAGAGCATTTTGGACCTTGGCGGCGTGTTGAGCGGGGTAGGCAGCGACCAAGTCTACCTGCTCGCTGCGTGGGCAAACGCGTCCATCATCGTGCCACTGGATTTCGACCAAGAAATCGTCAACCTCCATCACGTTTACGGCATCGTTTTGGCCAACGTGAGCACGCCTGCCGAGATGCTGCAGGCCTTCCACAAGTCCAGTGTGGAGCAGGTCGATGCGTGGATCGCGAAGAGCAGCTACCCTGAGGAGCAGAAGAAAATCTTCGTGAACACCTATGACAAGGCCCGTGAGAAGGTGCGTTGGCGAATCGACAGCATGGCGAAACGGTACGAAGAGCTAGGCATTGCTTCGTTCTACCAGAACCAAGAACAGTTCGAGCGCATCAAGAATCTGTGGGCCAAGGGGCGCGTGTTCCCCATTCGTGGCGACCTCACCGCCGACGCAGCCATGAGGGACTTGGCCGCTGCCATCAAAGACAGTGGGCTGACCTTGTCGGTGCTCTATCTCTCCAACGCCGAGGCATACTTCGACTATGGCCCCTCCTACCGCCGAAACATCATCGTGCAGCCTTTCGACGAGCGCTCCATCGTCTTGCGCACGCGCCAGGCCGATTATCTCGGCGTTGCCGACGGAGATGAGTATCATTTTAGTGTGCAGCCTGGACTCAACTTCGCTGCGTGGATGGCCAAGAGCCGCATCGCGAATCTCAAGGAGAACTTCCGCAACCGTCGGGATGGGGGCAAGAAAGGTTTCTCGATCATCGATGCGGAGCCGCCGGAGGGCAAAAAGCTTCCCGAGGTCGCGCCCTTGGACGCGCCTCGCTAGCGGACGAAGGCGTGCAGGCGCTCTCTGAGAGCGCGACGCAAGCGCTTCAGTGACGAAGCAAGCGGACCCTGGCAGCCCTTCGACCCGCTGCACAGATGGTCGTTGCGAGAAATACATGTAGGTGTTATTTCTCCATTGACATACAGTCGTAGAGCCACTAGTGTGTGCGCTCGGGTTGTTGAGGAGAGCGTTGCGGCAGTGTGTTCCGTCGGTACAGAGATTGCCTCTCTCGACACTGCAACCGCATCCAGGAGGTTCATATGCGTAGCTTCTCTTGTTGGAGTCTAGGGCTCATCGTCCTCATGGCGGCGTGTTCTGAGGAGAATAAGCCGACTGCGACCGTGCAGACCGGTGAGGCGCCCGCCTTCGAGGCCAAGGCGGACGGCTCGAAGGACGAGGCTGATTTCGATTGTGCCGTGGTGCTGCGCTCGGTGGGGCGGATTCCCAATGGCCCTGGCTTCCAGACGACCTGCGATTTGGGCCGCAGCGGTTCTTGCCTCTACGTCTGGGAAGGCGTCGTCGACGTGGCCGAGGCGGTGCTGGAAGACGTCGAGCGCGTCGAGGTGCTCTTCTCGACCGCGCAGACTGGTGCACAGTGGTATTTCGTTCCTGCACAAGCCGTGGGCCCGGCGCAGAACGGTTTCGTGAGCTATCGCTTCATGATCGACGAGTTCACGCCTGCCGCGGGCATGAGCATGACCAGCCTCAACAACACGGTGATCAAGCTCATCCCGTATGTGGTGCGCAATGGCGTGCGCAGCTTCGATCACAATCGGATCGCGTCGCCTTTTGGTGTGTATGAGTTGACCCTGGACAACACCTGGAGCATCGCCGCAGATGCCACGTGTCAGCAAACAGAGTCGTCTATTCCAGAGTACGAATTGAGCTATCCGGATTGGGAGGAACGCCTTGGTGGTGCTCCTGTCAGCGGGGGTCAACTCAAGGTGGTATACGACGCCCAACGTCTCTTTGCCGAGCAGTCCTGCCTGGGCAGCCAGGGGCCGGTGTCAGCGGGCACGGTGATGATGGGCTACAGCTTCGGTGGGGAGGAGAGCTACACCGAGGAGATCGAGTTCTACTCCGAGTCTTATGGCTATGCTTGCCAAGGCGAGACCAGTCCGTGCATCACGCGTCGCAGCTCACAACCCATCATCGACCTCGACCCGGGTGTCGACCATGTCGAGATGTGGTTTTACTGCGTGCCTTCGTTCTCTGCAGGTGCGCCCAGCAACTGGAAGTATGACTCGAACTTTGGGATGAACTATCGCGTCGATGTTCAAGGTGGCGTGGCAGTGGGTTGGGCCGGTGATTGGGCCAAGCATGCTGCACGTTCGGGCTTCGTCTTCGAGCTCGAGGATCCTCTGGTCTACGCTGGCTTTTCCAACATGGGATGGAGTGTGCAGGCGCAGGTCTACGTGCGAGACATCACGGATCAGCCCGACGTCGATGTCAGTAAGCTGCGTGCCTGGGTCGAGAGCGACGTTCACGATTGCACTCCCGGCGCTGCGGTCACCCGAGTCGAGCTCTCCGCTGCCCAGCACCACACGGGGCTCTTCGGGAACAACAGTCTTTTCCGTTGGCCGTATGAGGCGGCGGTTGGCCGCTGTCCGCAGGGCAGCTACCGCTATCGCTTCCTCTTCTCCGCCGATGGTGGACGTAGCATGGTGACCTTGGGACAAGGTGCGGACATTGATGCCGACAACGCCGCAGAGTGGCGAACGCTGACTGTACAATGACAGCATCGCGTCGGACGACGCCGATGTCGGCTGACGACGCAGCGTCTGAGCAGGGAGATGATGAGCAGAGGAGCGAACAGAGGACGGATGCGATGGCTGCTCGGCGTTTTGTCGCTGCTGCTGCTCGCTCCCATACCCCAGGTTTCTCTGGCGCACCCAAGCTCCTTGGGGCCTGACCTCGACACCTGGCGTCTGGTCCTTGGGCCAAGCGCGGCGTATCTCACCGAAGAGGACGAGGACGACGCCTTTTGTCTGTCCACCGACTGGACCGTGGCTCACTTTCTCTTCTGGTTGAGTCTAGGTAGCCGACATGCCTTCCGCTCGAGTGGGGGCAGCTCCCATGGCGCCTATCTCGAGGCGGGGGCTTGGTTCCTTGCCAACTGGGGTTTGGGCTACGGTTTCAACGTCGATGAGGAAGAAGAGTGGTCACATGGTCCGCATTTCTTCTTCGGCCTTCCCTTCCCCGTCACGGGCGACCCCGTTGAAGAGCGGGGAGTCGTGCTCGAGCCTTATCTCCGGACCGGCTATCATTGGGGCGCTCAGCCGTACTGGCTCTTCGAGACAGGAGTGCTGCTGAAATTCTCCCTCTCTCTGGAGTTCGACGGAGAAGACGAGCCATCGAGCACGCCGAGTCCTCGTCCGCGGTTCTGACGAGGCCTTGACCAGCCCCCCCTAGACCGGACGAAAACAACTGTAATTCAAGGGCTTGGCGAGAATTGGAAGCGCAGCCTTGTTCTCTGAACTCGGTGGGCGGATAATCGGCGAAGCGTCGCTCGGTTGGCGCTGCGCTCTCTCTCTCTGCCAATGGACCATGCTCATGAAGCCCTTGATGATTGCCCTCCTCCTGCCTATGCTCCTTTGGGCCTGTGACGATGAGCCCGAGACCGTCGATGCCAGCGTGGAACAGGAGCTCCCTGGCGATGATGCCGATGCTGTTCCGGACGAGCAAAGCGAGCAAGACGCTCCTGACGAGACGCAGACAGATACCGACATCGATGCGGATGCCCCTGAGGCAGACGAGCCAGAGGCAGACGAGTCAGAGGCAGACGAGTCAGAGGAGCCAGAGGCCGACGAGGACGTGGATACCACTCCCGTGACGAGCTGTGATGAGCTCGACGCGCAGCCCTGTTTGACCAACCTCGACTGCTCCGCTGACTCGAGATGTCAATCTTTCAGCGACACTCTCGAGCTGCGCTGCTGTGTCGAAGGCGCACGCGGCACCGCAGAGCTCGGTCAGAGCTGCGAGAGTGAGTTAGACTGCGACTTCGGGCGCTGCCTCGAACGCGACGATGGGGCGCGCTTTTGCTCGGGCGCGTGCGCAGGTGACCTGGATTGTCCGAGTAGCATGTTCTGCAGCGATTTCTTTTCCTGGTGCGTTCCCAAAGATGCAGGCGCTCCTCCCGAGAGCTGTTCTGAGCTCGGCTTGGACCAGTGCTTCTACAACGAAAACTGTGAAGAGCAAGACCGCTGTGAGGACGTCATCGACGGCGAGCTAGAGCTCTTGTGTTGCAAACCTGGGGTGCGGGGTAGCGGTGCCGTGGGAGACGCCTGTAGCTCCGGCAACGACTGTAGCTTCGGTCGCTGTTTTGACGGCCTATGCAGTGAATACTGCGATTTCGACGACGAACTCTGCCCGCAGCCGCTGATGGAATGCAACTACATCACCGGATACTGTGAACGGAGCTGAGGCGATGGGCGAGACCCACTGTCCCTTCTGTGAGATTGCGGCGAGCCAGCAGCGCGCAGCCGTTGCTACGACAGGCCAAGCGCCCAATCGACAAGAACTTCGGGAATCAGGCCAAGCGCCCAATCAACAAGAACTTCGGGAATCAGGCCAAGCGCCCAATCGACAAGAACTTCGGGAATCAGGCCAAGCGCCCAATCAACAAGAACTTCGGGAATCAAGCCAAGCGCCCAATCAACAAGAACTCGCCGCTCGCATCATTGCGAGCAACGCGCTGGCCTTCGCGGTTCGGGACGCGTTTCCTGCCAGTCCAGGCCATTCGCTCATCATTCCGCGCCGACACGTGTCTTCATGGTTCGATGCGTGCCGTGAGGAACACCTAGCCATGCTCGAGCTGCTCGACCAGCTCAAGCGAGAGCTCGAGAACGAACTGTCACCGGCAGGCTACAATTTGGGCGTCAATGTTGGGGCAGCGGCCGGCCAGACGGTGATGCATCTGCATCTGCACCTGATCCCTCGCTACCAGGGCGACGTCGAAAACCCCAGGGGAGGCGTGCGTCACTGCATCCCTCATCACGGCAACTACCCGCAGCGCGGCTGAGCGCTGTACCACCCCACTGTACGCCTGATTGACCGAGCGTGCACGGGGGAGTATCGTGGGGCCTCGTTCGTTGCCGAGAAGTCTCTCTACATTTGGCCTGTTTCCCCAACTTCATCACGCTCTGGCGAGCGTCGACACGCAAAGCAAAGGTTGAGTATGTATTGTCCTCAGTGTGGCGTGCACAACGATGACAACAACTTTCGCTGTGTGCAGTGTGGCAACGTCCTGCAGCAGGTGGCTCCTCAGTACGCAGCGCCCGGTGCTGCACCCAACATCAAGTCTCACATGGCTGATGCGGTGGTGGCGACCCTCTTCTGTTGCCTGCCTCTGGGGATCGTGGCCATCGTCCATGCCGCCAAGGTCAACAAATTGGTGGCTGTCGGCGACTACGCAGGGGCAGAAAAAGCCTCCAAACAGGCGAAAACCTACGCCTGGATCGCCGCGGGCTTGGGCCTCTTGACGTGGATCCTGAGCAGCATCATCCGCAGCGGCTCATTCTGAGCCAACAGCGCTGGGAGACGGCGAGCCGTTTACTCGGCCTCGGGCATGTACTCAGACATGCACTCGATGGTCCAGGTCTCGAGCTGGGCGGGGTCGAAATCCGAAGCGGCGAGCTGGTCGAGCGTAATCACCGCTTCCATCTTCAGGAGAACGCAGGTGCAGACTTCCTCAGGCGCACCGGCGCCCACACATTCCCCCGTGAACGCTTCACGCACCTCATCAGGATAGGGCTCGGCAAAGGCGGAGGAGCTGACGAGCAGCGCGAGCAGGCTCAAGGCTGCGAGGATGGGCTTTAGCATGGTGACTCCAGGGGATGGCGTGCAGTTCGTTATTGGAGGCGACAACACCTCCAAGTCGCAGTCAGACGATCGCTGCGCCTGTGCATTCAATCGACATCAACAAAGGGCAGTGTGGGCCATCTTTACTTGGTGCGTCGCCTCGACCAGAGCGATTGTGGTGCAACAGGGAGCGCTGCTTCTGGTGGAAACCCGATCGACAACAAGGGTAACGCAATTCTCAGGTCGCTGCGAGCAGCGACCTGACCACTGCTGAGGCGAGCAGCATTCCTGCCACCGCGGGAACGAAGGAGATGCTCCCTGGACCCCGCTCTGTGCTGTCGGAGCCAAGCTTCGGTTGCACCGGAGCTTCGGAGGAGAAGACCACTTGGAGCTGCTGCACCCCTCGCTTCCGAAGCTCTCGACGGATCACGCGAGCGAGCGGACAGGAGTGGCTCTGCGAGATGTCTGTGATGCAGAAGCGCGATGGATCGAGCTTGTTGCCCGCCCCCATCGCGCTGACGATGGGGATGCCCCGCTGCTGGGCTTCGATGATGAGATCCAGCTTCGAAGGGACGCTGTCGATGGCGTCGACCACAAAGCTGAGCGGTGGCTCGGTATCCAAGAACGCCGACGCGCTGCCCACTTCATAGAACTGAGACCGGAGATCTAGCCCAATGGCGGGATTGATCTGTCGAAGCCTCTCTCCCATCACTGCGACCTTGGACCCACCAATGGTCGCGCGGGTGGCATGAAGCTGACGGTTGATGTTGCTCGCGCAGATCTTGTCGTGGTCGATCAACGTGAGGTGCCCGATTCCGGCCCGAGCCAACGCCTCCACGGCATAGCTGCCCACCCCCCCGATGCCAAAAACGGCGACCCTCGCCGCTGCAAGGGCTAGCAGACCCTCATCACCGATTAGCCGATGCGTGCGCTCTTGCCAGTCTTCAACTTCGAGTGGCTTCGTCGTCGTCTGCATCTGCTTCGTTTGCGCCTGTGTCTCTGGTGTGCTCATCAGCGAACTCGGTCCTTCTCGCGCAGAACTTGGGGGAACAGGGCGAGCGCCCAATCGACAAGAACTCGGGGAACAGGGCGAGCGCCCAATCGACAAGAACTCGACATTGTCCCGCCGATTTGACATCGGCGCGAGGGACCGCTAGCGTCTTCGCATCTTTGGGTCGATGCTGGCCAGCAGTAGTTGCCAGTGTAGCATGCTGAGGTACATGATGCAGGAGCGAGTGAGGGTCATCGAAGAGCCCGTACCCATCATCCTACTGGACTTGTCGGAACTCAAGGAGCCGGAGTACGTGGCCACAGTGGCGCGCTGTCGGCTTTTCGTGGAGACGCACTCCGATCGGGAAGGGCTGGTCATGGTCGATGTCAGCCGCACGACCGCGACTCCTGCGATCCCCCGCGGCCTCAAAGACACGGCGGTGCAGACCGCACGTTGCTTTCGCGCACACGCAGTGGTGGGTGTTACTCCCATCCAAATGATTCTGTTGCACGCTGTGTCGAGCTTTGCGCGCCTGCATTTGGAAGCCTGTCCCGATCGCGCGAAGGCAGCGGCCTGGCTGAGCACGCAGCAGCGCAATTGACTTGTCGCGTGCCATCCCTGGCACGCACCCTTCGGGCTGCCTTCGCAGCGAGTCTCCGCCTCCTGGCTTCGATTTCTTGGTGATTGGGCACTTGACCCGTTCCCCCAAGTTCTTGGTGATTGGGCACTTGACCCGTTCCCCCAAGTTCTTGGTGATTGGGCACTTGACCCGTTCCCCCAAGTTCTTGGTGATTGGGCACTTGGCCTTTGGCCTGTTCCTCCAAGTTCTCGAGCCGTGCCCATCAGAGCTCGCTCAGGCTTCCTGATGAGATTGAGGTTTTCGTAGTGTTCTTGAGCGGTTCCGTCAGATTCTGGGAAACCTTCGGGGTCATTCGTCGCTTTCTCTGCTGAGCCGTGTTATAGCATCGCCAGCGCAGCCAAGATCCCCATTCACGGCGAGTGGGGCTGCGCAACAATAGAGGAAGGAGGAATCATGGCTGTTCCAGTAGTCAATGAAGAGAGCTGCACCGGTTGTGAAGCGTGCGTGGACGAGTGTCCTGCCGAGGCCATTTCTATGGTTGATGGCATCGCTGCTATCAACGCTGACGCTTGCACCGAATGCGGCGCTTGCATCGACGTCTGTCCGGCCGAGGCGATCTCCGAGCCGTGAGCTTGAGACTCTGGTGAGGCCCCGGCCTTCATCGGCTGGGGCTTTGCCCTGAGTAGCTATACCTGCGAGGCGGAGTTTGTCGGCGCTACCGTCGGGTGAGCCCTTGACGGCCTCTGAACGAATTGCTGTCGTGTTCTACGATGAACTCAGCTTGCACCTCTCACCCGCCTTTGTGATAGGATGCAACCCTGACTCGCCAATTCTCGGTGAGCGCGGTTCCATCGATTGGGTCCAAGCAACCATTGCACGCCAGTGATGGACCTGCATCTTCTCGTAATTCCTATCGTTGTGAGCGGGCTGCTCGAGAGGGGGCGACGACCCTGGCCGCTTGACCTTTC
>JAVFAO010000098.1:0-18711 GCA_034002465.1 Myxococcota bacterium | reverse complement strand
AGCGCTGGTGGGCAATCCGCTGCTCCTGGTGGCGGACGAGCCCACGGGCAACCTCGACACCAAGCGGAGCAATGAAATCATGGACTTGCTCTGCGCCCTCAACGAGGAGCGCAAGCTCACCATCTTGATGGTCACCCACGAGCCGGACATCGCGCGTTTCGCCAAGCGGGTGATGCTCTTCGTCGATGGTCATCTGGTCAAGGACGGCAGTCCTGACGAGGTCTTGTCATGAGCCCCATCGACACGTTGCTGATGGCCTTTCGCGCCATCGCTCGCAACACGGCGCGCTCGATCTTGACTGCTCTGGGCATCGTCATTGGCGTAGCGAGCGTCATCACCATGGTGCATTTTGGGAATGCGACCACTGCCTCGGTGACCTCGCAGATCAGCGCGATGGGCACCAACCTGCTCATCGTGCAGCCAGGGATGGGCTTTCGTCGCTCTCCTGGGGCAGCTCCGCGCGCCTTCGACGCAGAGGATCTGCAGGCTTTGGAGCAAGGGGTGCGAGGCATCGCGCTCTTCGCCCCAGTGTCGAGCACGCAGGTGCGCGCCATATTTGGCAACTACAGCGAGTCCATTTCTGTGGTGGGGACGAGCTCTGCTTTCTTCGAGATCCGCAACTGGCCGCTGGCGCGAGGGCGCGATTTCGAAGCCCGGGAACAACAAGCGGGAAGCGCGGTGTGCATCATCGGCGCGACAGTGGTCGAGAACTTCTACGCTGGCCAAGAGCCGCTGGGCACCACGCTGCGGCTGGGCCGCTCCGCGTGTACCGTGGTGGGAGTGCTCTCGGAGAAGGGCGAGTCGATGGGGCAGGACCAGGACGCGCTGGTGGTGATGCCTGTCAAGGCAGTGCAGCGGCGTCTCAAGGGCAGCAGCGCCTTTGACAGCTTCTATCTCTCAGCGGTGGCTGGCAACAGCACCGCTCACGTCAAGGCCGTGGTGAGCAGCATCTTGCGCAGCACGCGCCGGATTCAGCCCGGCAAGGACGATGACTTCCATGTGCGCGACATGGAGGAGATGGTCTCCACGCTGACTGGCGTGACCCAGAGCTTGACCCTGCTCTTGGGTGCGATCGCGGCGATCAGCCTGCTCGTTGGAGGCATTGGGATCATGAACATCATGCTGGTTTCGGTTACCGAGCGGACGCGAGAAATTGGAATACGTCTTGCGATTGGGGCCAAGTCCTCTGACGTGCGCTTGCAGTTCTTGGTGGAGGGGGTGGTTCTCTCCTGTCTGGGCGGCTCGTTGGGCATCGTGTTGGGCTTGGCGGCCTCGTACTTTGCTTTGCAGGCGATAGGCATGGACTTCGCGCTTTCCCTGCCCATCGTCGTGGTCGGCTTCTTCTTTTCGGTCGGGATCGGCGTGGTCTTTGGCTATTTTCCTGCACGCAAAGCGTCGCTGCTCAACCCCATCGAGTCTCTTCGTCACGAGTGAGCGAAGCCATGTCTACTCCTCTGCCATCGATGAAGTCTACTGAGCTTTCTGCTGCCGGTCCACGGGCCGGCGCCTCTGCGGCGCTGCTCTGCTTGCTCTGCTTGTTCATGCTGCTGCCTTGGGCGGTGTTGGCGTCGCCGCCAGAGGAACAGCAGGATGATGAGCTCGTGCCTGCTCTGAGCCCGGTCTCGGCGTTGAGTTTGGCCTGCGAGGCGAGCCCGGAGCTCCGCCTGGCAGTGTTCGAGCTTCGCCAGCGTGAGCTCGAGTTGGAGCGTGAGCAGGGGCGCTATGCTGCCGTCTTGACCTCATCTTTGGACGCGCAGCACAGCGCTCAGCCGACACGCACTGGAGATGGTGTCACGGCTATGGCACAGAGCGCGGTACAGGCCTCGGTAGGGGTCGCGGATACGTATTCCACCGGTGCCGTTCTGAGCGCAGAGCTGCAGGCCGGGTGGTCGCAGACACCTGGCGAGGCGGTGCAAGACGGGTCGATGGGCTTGGACCTGCTGTTTCGAGCGAGCCAGCCCTTACTTCGAGGGGCGGGCTCGGAGGTGATGCTCTCCTCGCTACACAGTGCAGAGCTCTCGCTCGAATACGAGACCATCGCCCAAAGACGCACTGCTAGTGCAGTGGCGAGGGACGTGTTGTTGGGATATTGGGGTCTGTGGTATGCAGAGCGGGAGTTGCAGATTCAGGAGCAGGCCTTGGCGTTGAGCGAGGCCGAGCTTCAGGAAGCGGAGCAGCGAGTGGCCTTGGACGCGTCGCCAGCGAGTGAGCTGATCGCGCTGAAGATGGAGCTGGCCAGTGGTCGAGAGCAGTTGTCGACGGCGCAGGGTGCGGTGTTGCAGCGTTCCGTCGAGCTGAGCGTGTTGTTGGGGCGACCGGCGCAGCGCGAGCCTTTGTCGACGGATGGCGAGGAGCCAGCGGTGGCGCCGATGCCGTCGTTGGAGGCGTTGCAGCAGCGCGCGCTCGAGGCATCTTTGGAGCTGCAGGGCATGCGTTTGGAGGTGGACTCGCTGCGTATTCAGGAGGAGCTTGCCCTAGATGATGAGCAGCTTCGCCTCGACGCGATGGCCTGGGTACAGCTCTCGGGGATGGGCGACCCCGTGCTTTCGGCCTTTGGGCAGCTTGGGAGTTTGGGCGCGGTGTCGGCCTTCGTGGGGCTAGAGTTGGAGCTGCCCTTTGACAACAGTTTTCGGGAGCGGCAGAGCGATTTGGCGAGTCTTGCCGTCAGCAGTGCGGCGCTGAGGGTGGAGCTCGCCGAGGAGCAGCTCCGCGCGGAGCTGGTGCAGCGGGTGAACGCGATTGAGCAGGCGCAGCTTTCCTTGGAGCTGGCGCGGGAGACGGTGTCGTTGGCGCAGCAGAACGTAGAGAATCAACGGCAGCGTTTGCGGCTGGCCGAGTCGACGAGTCTGGAGTTGGCGCGGGCGATCCAGTCGCTGAGAGAGGCAGAGCTGCGGGTGGCGCGGGCGCAGCTCAGCTTGGTCAGTGAGCAGCTTCGGCTATCGGACAGTACGGATGACCTGCTCGATGCGGTGGCGATGAGCTGTTCTCAGGACTGATGCTCTCGGCTCTCTGCAGGATTTGAGGACTTGCGCGAGGGCGTTGCACGAGAGAGCAGGCGCAGGGCGTCAGAAATGGGTGCGGGCGGTGCGGATGCCGACGCGATCGTAGCGGTTGGAGTCGTCGAAGAAGTTACGGAAGGCCGTGCGACAGAAGCTCGCCTCTTCCGACCAGCTTCCACCGCGCCCGACGTAGAACTGGCCCGAGAGCACCACGGGGTCGAGTTGTGCTGAGGACTTGAAGGTCGCGTAGCGGTCATGACACCACTCGTTGACGTTGCCTGCGGTGTCGTAGATTCCCCAAGCGTTTGGGGTCTTGGTCATCACCGGCTGGGTGCGTCTCTTGGCGTTGGCGTCGTACCAGGCAATTTCCATCGCCAGCGGGTCACGCCCGGAGCTCCTGGTGATTTCCCCGTTGTAAAATGCCGTCTGGGTGCCGGCTCGGGCGGCGTATTCCCATTCGGCCTCGGTTGGGAGGCGATAGCCGGCACACTCGTAGATGCTCGGATAGGTCTCGTCGGGTCTGCAGCGGGTGTCCTTCTCTTTCCCCTCGCAGCGGTAGCAGGCGGCCAAGCCGTGCTTGGCGGAGAGCGCGTTGGTGTAGGCGGCGGCCTCGTGCCAGTTCACCATCTCCACCGGGCAGTCGGCGCAGGTCTTGAATTTCGACGGGTTGTAGCCCATCAGGGCTTCGAAATCGCGCTGGCTGGTCTCGCTCTGGGCGAACCAGAAACCGCGGCTTAGGCGGACGTCGTGCTGCGTCTCGTCAGTGGTGCGGCCCTTGGCGTTGGGTGGGGAGCCCATCTGGAAATTGCCTGGCGCGAGGTAGACATGGCCCGCCTTCACGAAGCCCACCTCGGGGGTCGAGCACTTGCCGCTCACGCAGAGCAGCCCCGCATCGCACTCGCCGCAAGAAAGCTTGAGCCTGGGGGAGGTGCCACACTGCAGGCCGGCGCAGTCGGAGCGGCAGCGTCCGTCGGCAGAGCAGATTTCCTTGGTCGCGTCGCAGCTTCCGCACAAGACCCCGGCCTCGAGCCCTGGACCACATCGCCTGCTTCCGCAGCTCGCCAAGGCTTTGGCGTCGCACTGCGCATCAGCAGTAGCGAGCAGTTCAGGGGGCACCTCGATGGGCTGGCGGAGGGTCTGGTCGTCGAGGGAGACTTCGAGGGCCAGCGTCTTTCGGTCTTTGTCATCGAGGCAAAAGCCCAGGGCGATCTCGCTGGCTGCCGCGACGGCAGTGCGACTGGCCACGGCTTCGGCCGAAGCGGCGAAGTCTGCGGGGCGCGCAACGCTGATGATGTGGGTGGCGGAGCTGGCGACGGCCTCCACGGCGCTCTTGGCTTCCTCGGTGCAGATGACGTAGACGCTCAGTGCCTGTTTGCGTGGAGGCTTGCCTTGGGGCTCGAGAGATTCGAGTGTGGGCTGTGGGCTGTGGAATGCAAAGAGCACCAAGCTGCGCTCCAGGGGGCCGTTGTCGTCTCCTCGGGAGAGTAGGGCATCTCGTGCTGCGTTCAGGCTTGTCTGAGGCTCGCCTGACGCCTCTGGCGGCTTGGCGCGCAGCTCTAGCAAGCGCTGTCTGACGAGTTCCAAGTCTGTCGTGGGGTCCAACAAGGGCTTGGCTGCGCCCATCTGCCACAAGCAAAGTTCATGTAATTCTGAAGGGTTATGGGCGAGCGCGTCGAGATAGGCGGCGACCGCGTCGAAGATGGCGGTGTGGGCGTTTGGGTCTGAGAGGTCGAGCAGCAGGGTGGAGTGAGTGCGTGCCTGTGCTGCTGTGAGGGCGGGCGAGAGAGCGAGTCCAGCGTCCTGCTCTCCGCGCAGCAGTCGAAAAGATGGGGTGGAGCTGAGGGTGCGCCCCTCGCAGTCCTCGAGGCGCAAGGCGAGACGGACACCCGCAGGCGCAACTGCGCTGCTCTGCCAGCGACCCACACGGAAGCAGCGCTCTGTCTCTGCGGCGACGGTTTCGTCGCCATCTGTTGCTTTGGGGGGCTCGCGCAGCAGGAAGAAGGCGAGGCCGCCGAGCAGCAGGAGAACCAGGCCGATGCCGAGATAGACGCCGATGGAGGGGCTGCGGGTCAGCTCAGCGGTGACGGCAGGGTGCTGTGAGCTGGGCGGCATGGCGGGTAGGTCGGCGGCATGGATCAGGTCGAGGGCCTCGAGCATGTCCTCGGCGTTGGCGTAGCGGTCCTCGGGGCGTTTGGCGCAGGCTTTGAGGATGAGCTTGGCCAGGGCGGTGCCTGCCAGGTCTTCAGGAATGGAAATGGCTTCTTCGCGCTGCTTGGCGGCGGTTTCGCGGTCTGTGTCGGCGGATACCGCGGGCTTACCGGTGAGGCATTCGAGCAGCAGTAGGCCGAGGCTGTAGATGTCGCAGCTCGCGGTGGGTGGGGCCAGGGGTTCGAACTGCTCGGGTGCCATGTAGGCGGGCGTACCGCGGCTGACACCAGCGGAGACGACGTCTGCCTCGAAGACGTCTTCGACGGTGAGCACGCCGATGCCGAAGATCTTGACGGTCGCGGTGCGCTCAGCACCGATGACGTGCAGGTTCTCTGGACGCAGGTCACCGTGGACGATGCCCTGTTTGTGAGACTCCGAGAGGGCCACGAGGGCCTGTCGAATGATCTGCTTGCTGGTCACGAAGCCGAGGGTTCCCGTGTCGAGCAGCTCACGCAGGGTTGGGGACTCGACGCGCTCGTAGATGAGGGAGAAATCATGTGCGATGATGCCGCCGTCGAGCAGCTTGGCGAAGAAGGGGCTGTCGAAGCGAAGCATGGGCTCGATGGCGGCCATGGCCTTCTTCTGCAGCGCGGGATCTAGCGCTTTCTCTCGGCTTGCGCTGAGGATACGCACGGCGGCCTTGTGCTTGGTGGCCTTGCGTCGCGCTTTCAGGATCTTGCCGTGTCGGTCCTCGGCCAGAGGCTCGAGAAGCTCATAGCGATCCTCGAGCGCTGTTCCTGCTAGATCGAGAATGGCTTCGGATTTCGGCATGTTGGTCTCCCTTGACCGGAGGAGGTGGAGCGGATTGCTCCCTCATTGAGAGTAGCGCAAGTCTACAGGGATGCGAAGCCTTCGCGCAACCTGCAGTGCTTGGCAGGGACCTGGACGAAGCGGTGCTGCGCGATAGAATTGGTGAGGGAGGGGCGAGGCGCCGCTTCACCGAAGCTTCGAGGAAGACATGGCAGCAAGCGGAAGCGTGACTGTGGTCGCAATGGCCGATACGCACATGTTTTTCGAGGACCTGACGGTGCCGCCCGGCGATCTGCTCGTGCATGCAGGTGACCATGCGCGGGGTGGCTCTCTGTCTCAGCTCGAGGAGGCGGCGGCGTGGCTAGGGTCGTTGCCCCATCGCCACAAGGTCGCGATCGCGGGAAATCACGACTGGGCCTTCGTGCGCACCCCAAGGCAGGCGAGAGCGCTCTTCGAGCGATATGGAATCCACTACCTGGAGGACGAGGAGCTGTGCCTCGAGGGCTTGCGCTTCTGGGGCACGCCCTGGCAACCCGAGTACAATGAGTGGGCCTTCAATTTGCCGCGCGGTGAGGCGCTGGCGCGCAAGTGGGCGTTGATTCCTCGTGGCTTGGATGTGCTCATCAGCCATGGTCCGCCACAGGGCATTGGAGATGGCTCGAGCATGGGGCCGCAGCGCGCTGGTTGTGCAGACTTGCGCGCGCGGGTGGAGGCGGTGCAGCCGCGACTCCACCTCTTTGGGCACATCCATGAGGCGGGCGGGGCGTGGCGACTGGGGGCTACGACCTACGTCAACTGCACGACCTGGGAGTGTGAGAGGGGCTGCACGGTGATTGAGCTGGCGCCGGGTGAGGCGTTGCCTGAGCTGAGCTTGCCGCCCGAACTGAGTGCATGGTGAGTCGGGCAGGGCCCGGCTCCTGTCGAAGTGTTCAATGGGGGAAGTGAAGGGGGATCTCGCTTGCGCAAAGCTCAGGGAAAATGGGGGAAGTGGACCAAGCGGACCGAGTTCGCGGCGTGGTCGTAGAATGCGACGTGCGCGACTCCGTTGACATTGGCGAGGGAAGGTTTGCTCGCCGTAGGGCTGAGCGCTTGGCCATGGGGTACCCAGGCGCCTCCTTCGAATCGCCGTACATACAGGGTACCGTGCGTGCCCGTTCCCACCACGTAGGCGACCATGGGGACGCCGTCGACGAAGGCCAGTGAGACTTGGTCTGCAGGGGCAGAGGTGTCGATGGGGCCAACCCCGAGCGGCACCCAGTCGCTGGCGAAGTACTGTTTCACGTATACGTTCTTCGTGCCCGATACCAGTTCGGCGAAGGCCACCGTTGGCTCACCTGCTGGGCTCATGGCGATGGACAGTGAGGTGTTCAGCGAATCCATGGTGGAGACGGTGCCAACGTTGAGGGACTACTCCAAGAGTATTCCATTTCTCTGGGTCGAGGCGAGTGTCCCAGAAGCGTACCAGTCGCTCCGGACCGACGTTCATGGCGAGCAACGCTCGGCTCTCCTCGTAGTCCCAGACGAGGTCGACGGTGCCACCAGATTCTCTGGCGACGATGCCTACGTCGGGTTCAACGACGCTCGGCGTTTGCCACCAGCTACCGTCTTTCCAATGGGCGTAGCCGACACTGGCCTGGCAGCCTGGGGAGCCGCTGGGGCCAGCGAGTGTGGCAAGATGGGGTGTCTTCGCGTTCATGGCGAGGGACAGAGAGACAGGGTTGGGGCAGGGAGGGAGATAGGGCAAGCTGACAGCGTCTTTCCAGTCAACATCGAGCATGCGGACCTTGATGGACGAGGCGGGCCCTGAACTGGTGGGATGATCGAAGAGGACGAAGGGCATGCCCTCGCTGAACTGAAGGTCGACCACTGGTTTGAGCTGCGTGACCGAGGTCGGGACCACAGGCGCATTTCCCAGCATCTGCCAACTCGTGGGGGTGTCTGGGTAGAGCACCAGCAGCTCGTGGCGGCCCGAAGGGACCACGGCGAGCAGCGGTTTGGCGTCGTTAGCCGAGAGCGCGAAGGCCTCTGCTCCGCTGGTCATCGTGTTGGCTGCGCCAAGCTCGAGCCAGGGGCGCAAGGTGCAGCTCCCAGCACAATGCTCGTCCCAGGCGCAGGCGCTGCCACAGGTCCCACAGTGCTGGTCGTTGCTGGAGAGGTCGACGCATTGGCCGCCACACAGGAACCAGCCGCTTTCGCATTCCTCGCAGCTATCGCCAGCCCAGGGCCACTCGCAATCACAATGGCCCGGGCCAATGCAGGTGCCGTTGTTCTGGCACCCCTGGGTGCAGATGGGCTCAGCACAGAGTGGCCCCTTCCAGCCCGGCTCGCAACCGCAGCCGCCATCGAGACAAGCGGGATGCTCGCTGTCGCAGCGTTCGAAGCATTGGAGGCAATGGTCTACACTCGATTGGGTATCGACGCAGCTACCACCGCACTCCGTCAGGGGTTCGGTGCATACAACGACGCACAAGGAAGCTTGGCAGAGCTCCTCTGGGTTGCATGCGTTGGTGCAGCTTCCACAGGTGTCTGGCGTGTTCAGGCTGGTTTCGCAGTCACCGGGGTTGTTGTCACAGTCGCCGAAACCGTCTTTGCACACGCAGCCCTGCGGCGTGCAGCGCTGATTGTTTCCGCAGGCGATGGCGCAGGTGGTGCAGTGTTGAGGAGTGTCGAGCGGCTCGCACAACCCATTGCCGTCACAGTCGTCGAAGCCGTCTTGACATTGGCAGTTGCCTTCGACGCAGAGCTCGTAGACGCCGCAGGGGCTATTGCATGCACCGCAGTGGCTCGGGTTGTTCGTCGTGTCGACGCAAGCGCCGTCGCAGTCTCGCTCTGTCTCGGGGCAGACGCATTTGCTGTCGAAGCAGACCAAGTGGGGCGCGCAAGCATGGTAGCAGACCGCACAGTTCTCTTGGGTGCCCAGCTCGGTTTCACAGCCGACGGCTTCGGTGCAATCGGCCCAACCATCCACACACTCACATTTGCCGTCGACACAGCGCTGATGTGCTGCGCATTGGTTGCCACATTCGCCGCAGTATTTTTGGGGCAGCTCTGCGAGACAGAGACCGTCACAGAAAATGAACTCAGGCGCGCAGCGATTGCCCCCTACACACCGTCCCAAGCCATCATCATGGAAGCCTTCGGAGCACTGCGAGAGCGGCACACACCGTCCATCTCCTCCATCATGCTCACCGGGTGGGCAGACGGGGGCGACGGTATCCAGGTCCTCGTTGCTGTCGAGGTCTTCGACGCTGTCGAGGTCTTCGAGCTTGATGGGGTAGTCCTGAGTGCTCTCGAAGGGCATGCACGACGTCAGAGCAAGACAGAAGCAAAGAGCAGCAAGCAATTCGAGGCTGCGACGCATGACGCAAGCTCCGTCGGGGAAAAGGGGATGACGCGGGCTTGCGGGCGTGCAGAGGAGGCTCCTTCGCACAGCCGCGAGCGCGGCGATCGCTTTCACCCTAACGAAGCTCTCGATGCATCTCAACTATCCAGAAAAGGCTTTCATACATATGCGCTTCGCGCCTGTCGGCGATTCTTGCTACCAGGCCGAGAGCTCGCCGAGCAGAGCGCTGGATGAATCCTCATCTGGACTCAGCCGCAGATATCGGGCCGTTGCGCTCACCGACACCGTGACGATCGCAGCATTGTCCTCGTAGTCCAGGCGTCTCCAATTCGTGCCATCTTCAGAATACTCGATGGAGAGCTGACTGGCTGCACGAAGCACGAGCAGGCTGAGGGCACGCGCTGCTCCGAGGTCGATCACAGCGGAGCTCTCGATGCTGTAGACGAGCGTGGAGGCGTCTGTAAACGGGCAGGGTTCGGCTGCGGCTCCATCGATTTCGCAGGTCGCCCCACGAGATACTGGCATGAGGCGATTCGAGACGAAGGGGCTCGGCTTGGACTGCAGAACCAGGTTCGAAATTCCACCCCAGCCCTCATTGTCTCGCGCCGACACCGACCTCATCGTGCCGTCGAAGTCTTCCAGCAAGCGCGGATCCACCGGTCCGGGCGCCTGCTCCCAGACGAAGTCACCGGCGTTGGAATGGAACTGCACGAGTCGATGGACCTCCCGCATGCAGGCCAGTTCCTCCGGCCATCGTGCCTCGAGCTGGAGACCGCCTGCGTCCTGTCTCAGGCTGGGTCCCTCCTCGAGGAGGGTGATCGGCGGCAACGGATTGTCTTCATGTCGCGCCGTGAAGCCGACCCGCACGGAGGCGCTGCTGCCATCGGCACTCTTACGGCCCTTTGCGTAGAGCGCAAAGGGTTGATCATAAAAGCTGCGTCGGGTTTCCGCTTCAGGAATCTTGAAAGAGAAGCGGCCCTCGCCATCGAGGGTGGCCAGATGCGTCGTCTCAGCGCACTTGGACTTGCCAGACTCATCGACCTCGAGGCAATACAACCCCACGGTGAGCAGCCCAGCGAAGAAGTCCAATGCGCTCGCTTCGGCGACGAGCGCCACGCGACCCGTCGCGGGCACACCATCCTCGAAGAAGAGCTGCCCAGATATCGTGACGACACTGCCTTTACGCGCCATGGGCGAGTCGTTGTCACCGTTCCAGCAGTGGTCTGGCTCGCTTCCCAAGCCGCAACCTGCCAACAGCAGCGCCAAAGTTGAGGTATAGCTCGCCCATCTCGTGCACGCTCTCGAACTTGCCTTCATCATCATTCTCCAAAGTCTATCGTCTTGCAGCCCATTTGGCTGCGCCGCGGGCGAGGCGTAAGCAGCTTATGGGCCAAGTGCACAGACAAGAGAAAGTGAGGGCGAGCGACGCCTTGCTGGCCGTGCTCCGGTACCGCTACTCCAAAAGCGCGGGGTCGGCAGTCCAACTGCTACGGTTGGACCAATGACGGCCTAGGGCGTGACGAAGACGAGCTCGGCGCCGTCCACCGAGCGCAGGTGGTGCAAGGCCTGGTCGACCGTCGGTCGGTCGGTGTCTCGTTGGGGAGGCCGTCGCCCAAGTTTGCAGCCCCCGTGTGGGCGGAGCAAAGATCGAGCTTCCTGTGGATGGCCTGCCCCAATCTCTCGACGTGCTCGCTGCGCGAGTCCAGCACTACCAGGCTTCCACATGGTCTTGCGCAAAGCGCTCGATTTCAATGGCGGGGCGACCGAGGATGCGCTCGACGGCGTCGCTGACGGGCGCACAGAAGCCAGCGCGCACCAGGCGATAGAAGCCGAGCAGGCGCTGTGCACGCGCCTCGGACAGGCCTGAGGCGACGATGCCTTGGTAGGCGCTCGCTTCATCGAGGGCTTCGTAGTGCACTGGCTCGCCCAGGGCCTCGCCGATGGCGCTGGCGACCTGAGCATGGTCGATGGCGCTGTTTCCAGTGAGGGTGAAGGCTTCCCCCAGGTGTTTGCTGGTAGAGAGCAGGGTGGCGGCCACGGCGGCGATGTCTCGCGCGTCGATGAAGGAGAGCTGGGCGACGCCTGCTGGCACGGCGATGCGTCGTGCCTTTTTGATGCCGAGCTGCAGGGGCGGAGTGCTGAAGATTTGGAAGAAGAAGTTGGGGCGAAGGAAAGTGTAGGGGATGCCTGCCTGCTCAATGGCGAGCTCCACGCGGCGCAGTGGGTGGTCGGGGAGCGTGTCGATGCCCATCGCGCCGAGGTGAACGAGGTGTTTGATGGGGTGGCGCTGGACGGCTTGGATGAAGGGGAGAGCGAGGCGGTCTGGGTTGTCGTCGCCGGGGCGCGCTATCATGAAGACGCGGTCGACGTTCTGCAGTGCGGCCTCGAAGGTCTCTGCTCTCTCCAGGTCGAAGTAGACGTCTTCAACGCTCGTGGGGGGGATAGGCCGTGGCTGACGGGTGGCGGCGCGCACGCGCTGTCCTTGTTCCTGCAACGCCCGGCAGAGGGCGCTGCCGACGGTGCCAGTGGCGCCGAGGACGAGGACTGTGGAGTCGAAGGAAGTGGTGTGGGGAACGGTCATCTTGATGCTCCTGGGTTTGCTGCCGGCAGGCCTGCTGTTGAGCGAAGGTGCGTCAGCAGGTTGGTGGCAGGGCTGCGGCACGGATGAATGATGAATATTTCGTTCACTTTTTGGGCGCGCTGATGGGCTGCAGCGCAGATGGCTGGATCGAGCGGTTTCGAGGCTACGGTCGAATGTTCAGGACAATGGTGTTTGAGGATGTGGCGAGTCGGCGACGAAGAGCGCGCGCAAGCCGCTGAGGTGGTAGCGTGAGAATACGCTCAAGGCCTCTCGAATGGAGGCGGCGTCCTCGAAACGACGCAGGATCGCGATGAGCGTCGAGAGGTGGTTGCGGTAGATGAGCTGAAGCTGAAAGCGTTCGATATCCGTGAGCTTTCGGTCGGGGTACTGGTGCTTGAAGTGCGCTTGCGCCAACTCGACCAGGTTCGATTCCAGCTCGGCACGAAGGCCTTGGTAGACCGTCCCTTCTGCGCCATCGAGCACGATGAGCACCTCGACGCGATGGGTGATGCAGAAATCGTTGAGGGCGGCGGCCGCCTTGTGAAACGGTGCGTCGGCAGAGAGCTTGGAGAGATGGTCGACTCCGCGCAAAGCGAGCACCCTCTCGCGCAGCAGCGCCTTCAGGCGCGGCTCGAAATCTGGGCCGATGGCCTCGGCCAGAAGCTCCTCCTTGCTTCGGAAGTAACGATAGGTGTTTCCCGTCGAGAGTCCAGCTCGGCTCGCGATCTCCGCCATCGTGCTCGCGGCAACGCCGCGTTCCGCAAAGCAGTATCGCGCCGCGTGCAGCAGGCTGTGCCGGATTTCTGCTTTTTGGACCTGGGGCATGCTCAGCTCATGAGGTGCGCAGCGTGGCGACGTTCAATAGCGAACGTCTTGTTCGCTTTTACGCGCTCTCAACGCTGCTGGCAAGGATTTTTGTCGACTGGGCGCTTGGCCTGTTCCCCCATTTTTTGTCGATTGGGCCTGTTCCCCCATTTTTTGTCGATTGGGCGCTTGGCCTGTTCCCCCCACTTGGTTTTCCGCAAGTCTCGCGGAAATCAGGGTGGACTCTGCCCTTGAACCTCGGGCAGCTCTCGCTCAGTATGGCCCCGGGCTGGAGTGCGCTCCCAGCTCGCTGGCGGACGCGTATCTCTATGAAATTGCTGCTATCGAGAGGCGCAGTACCCTCGATCGAATGAATGCAATCGAAAGTGAGCGAAGGGCACGCATCCTCGCGCCAATC
The DNA here is from genome assembly GCA_034002465.1 of Myxococcota bacterium. GTDB lineage: Bacteria > Myxococcota_A > Bradymonadia > UBA4248 > JAVFAO01 > JAVFAO01. Next base: position 5,608 of record JAVFAO010000098.1, on the reverse strand, counting down.
CGGAGGATTTGCAGCTGGCGCGAGGTCGGTGCCCGAGAGCGAATGAATGCAATAGCCGGAGAATAGGATGAAGTCTGCGTTGCTGCTGACGAGTTTGAAGGAGAGCCAGGTCGGGGCGCTGCGCGCGGCGCTCGAGGGCCTTGGGTTGCGCGTCGAATGCGCGCAGCTCGACCCAGAGGGGGTGTCGCCCTGCCTCGGGTGTGGACACTGTGGGCTGCAAACACCGGGTGTTTGCGTCCACAGCAAGGGCAGTCGAGATGGCTTCGATGCCCTCCTGCGACGTATTCCACATCATGACATGCTCGTGCTTTCCGGCGCGATTGTGTTGGGCACTTGGGAGGCCGACCTGAAGCGTGGCATCGACCGTTTCATGCCGCTCATTCGCGGAAAGTATACGCGAAGGCAGGGAGAGACCCATCACCAGATGCGGTATTCCCAGCCATCGCGCTTGCTCTGTCTTGGCGTGCAACCAGAGCCCTGCGACCAGGACGCGCAGCGGCTCGCCAGGCTCGCCGCGCGCCACGCCGTCAACTGGGCCATGCAGGCGCACGCTTCGCTGATGCTGCCTGCATCCGCCCTCCAAGACCAGGCAGGCCCACTCTCCGAGCTGCTCGAGACTGCCCTAGCTCAGCTCGAGCAGCCCAAAGCCCCCCCACCCTGGCCACAGCTCAAGCTCGCTGAACCCATCCCACCACCGCAGCGCCTCGTGCTCCTCGCCGCGAGTACGCGGCGAAGGAGCACCTCGTCGGCCATGGTGGAATACGTTGATGGCGCGCTGCAGGCCGCGCCAGCAGCGCGCCTGCGCCTCTCCCTGAGAGACCTACAGGACGACCAAGCCAAGGGAGAATCTCTCCTCCAGGCATTGCGTGAGGGAGCATCCTTGTTTCTGGCCTTCCCCATCTATCTAGACGGCCCCCCTGCACAGCTCCTGGCCTGGATGCACGAGGCCAGCACCCAGCTCCAAGGGAGCTGCAGCGGCGCGCTCAGCATCGCCGTGCACTCGGGCTATCCTGAATCCGTCCAGAGGATGCACGCCACCGAGGTGTGCCATGCCTTCGCCACCCAGACCGGCCTTCGATGGCATGGTGCGCTCAGCTTCGGCGGCACGCCGCTCATTGATGGACGTCGACTCGAGGCCTGCGGAGGTGCCGCCAAACACCTACGCCGCGCACTCTCCTTGGCCGCAGAGGATTTGGCGGCAGGACAGCCACTCGGCGAGGCCACCCAAGCCGCCGCGCGGAAACACCGCTTGCCTTTTCCCAAGGCACTGTTGCCCTTGCTCATGAACCTGATGCTGTGGCGAAAGGCGCGCAAACTGGGGGTGGACCTGAACGCTCAACCGTTCTTGGACCGGGGCCAGTAGAGGAGCGAGGCGGTGAATCCGTCGGCTGACAGCACCCAAGACCTGCTCACCGAGCTCTTCGGGCTCCTCCTGGCCGAGTGCCCACCCTGGTGCCAAGAGACCGTCGAAGACCTCTTGGCTGCAGGGCAGCTGCAGGCGAGTGTCGAAGTCTTGGCGTCGTGGCTCGAGGGCGTCAGCCAGTGCGGCTCCTCTGGACTTTGGGGATTGCTGCCGGGGCTCGTTGCCCTGCACGAGCTGGCCGACGCCTTGGGGGTGTCAGCACAGTGCCTGCAGACCCTAAAGGTGGCCGCAGCGCAGCGCTCGCTGCTTACCACTCGCGCTGGGCATCGACCAGGTGGCCGCGGCCAGGGGGAGCGCTTCTTCACGGACCTGGTCGTCGATGGGCAAGGCCTCGGCTTGCGCTTCGGTGACTTCATCCCTCCCTTCGGCTGGCTACCCGAGGCGGTGCAGCGCGGCTTTCGTGACGGTCTCGCGGGAAAGGGGACTGAGGTCCTGGCCGGGCGAACGCCATTGTGTGTATGTCCGGAGTGCGCTGACCTGGGCTGCGGCTGCCTCAGCGTTCAGGTAAAGCTCTTTCACGACGTGGTGGAGTGGTGGAATCTGGGTTGGCAGAGCCCGTTCGACGAGACGTATACGCCGCTCATCCCCGAGGCTGCGACTGATAGGCCTTGGTCGAGTGCTGCGCCCTCGTTTCGCTTCGAGCGCGACGCCTACTTTGCGGCCCTGTGTCGGCTCGTTTGAGCTTCAGGTTTCGGGTTTCGACTCAGCTCGGCTCGTTGACGCGCCCGAAGAACAGGATCGCGCCGCTCTGCCTTTCTCGGATGAGGAACAGGAAGGGCTGGTCGGCGACGAAGCTGTTGTGCTTGATCATCGAGCGTGCCTTCGAGACCACGGCGGTGGCCGCTGCCGCGTCGCTGCCGCTCTCGTCGACCTCGACGAAGTCTTCCGGTTCGTCGCCGAGCTGCGCGTAGAGCGCCAGGGCGAAAGCGTTGTTGGCCCGTGCAGCGGCGGAGTCGATGGCTTGCACTGGGGGAGCGCTGGCGGGGTATTCGTCGTCGACTTGGGCTTTTGGGCACCCAGTGAGTGTCGTGTGCAGCAGCAGGGCGATGGCGAGTCTGGCGTTCATTGGAGTCCTCTCTGTCGCCGTAGCAGGGTGAGCCCGAAGGCGATGAGGGCCAGCAGGGCAAGGGGAACTGTTCTGGTTGGCGTGGAGAGAGAGCCGCTGAGGCTGCAGCCGTCGTCATCGTTGCTGCGAGGTGGCGAGGGGCTGGGCAGACTGCCATTGCCGTCGTAGTCCTGGGCCGAGCTCAGCTGGGAAGGAGTAGGATGATAAGCACAGAAGACACGGCGGATGTCAGCTTCACGTGAGACCTCATCATGCTCCGTTCATCGCTCGCTCGAGAGGCGAGTCGAGCATGTGGAGTCTGGGTCCACACGGTCTTGGCACTATCGGTGGTCTGCTGCCGTGGGGCAAGCTCTGGCGCGGTGCGCCCCCTCATTTTTCGAGCTTGAGTGCTGATGGCTCAGCTTGCTTTGAGGAAGCGTTCGAGCAGCGCTTCGCTAATGCTCCACAGGCGTTCGGCGGCGCTGTCGTCTTGGCCTGCTGGAGAGGGGCTGACGACCTTGCATTTCGAAAAGTACTTTCCGGTAATCTCAATAACTTCGGGAGATGCGGCGAGGTGCATGGAGGTTCTCGCGCCTGCCTCAGGGGTGATGAAGAAGGGGCGAGCGAGCTTGAAGAAGAAGGCGAGTGCACCGCCCATGTCGCCGTCTTGTCCGAAGCGGCTGCGCACGACGCCGGGATGGAGGCTATTGCTGTTGATCTTCTTGTCCTTCAGCTTGTTGGCCAGAATACGTGCGAAGTAGATGTTGGCCAGTTTCGAGCGTTGGTAGACGAGTTTTCCTTCGTAGCCAGATTCGTGTTGGAGGTTGTCGAAGTCGAGACCACGGGTAGCGCGATGCCAGTCGGAGGAGACGGTGACGACGCGGGCGGGCGCGGCGGCTTCGAGCAGGGGGAGCAGCTTTTGGGTGAGGAGGAAGGGGGCGAGGTGGTTGATGGCGAAGGTGCTCTCGAAGCCATCTGGGGTGGGGATTCGCTTGTCGAGGATGATCCCTGCGTTGTTCACCAGGATGTCGATTTTCTCTGTCTTTTCAGAAACTTGCTTGGCGAGTTGAAGGACCTGGGACATATCGGAGAGGTCGGCGACGAGGCCTTCGACCTTGGCCTGTGGGGAAGCCTGGCGAATACGGCTGAGGGCGTCGTCGAGTTTTTCCTTCGAACGGCCGTGCAGCAGGACGCGGGCCCCGAGTTGGGCGAGTCCGAGGGCGGTCTCGTAGCCGATGCCAGTGTTGGCACCGGTGACCAAGGCGACCTTGTGGCTGAGGTCGGTCGTTTTCCAGGATTGGCTCGAGCAGCTCATGTGTGGACCTCCGGTTGAGATTCGTCGACGAGGCCGACGTTGCAGAGTGTACGGTATTGGGGAGGGTTTCGGATCGTCGATGGGGGCTGCTTGACCTATTGTGCAGAGCGGGGCATAGTGGAATACGGTGAGCGCTACGAGGGAAAGATGCGGGGGTCTGTGATGAAGAGAGAAGTTGGGGGAACAGGCCAAGCGCCCAATCTCCAAGAAATGGCGAAGGCCTGCACAATGGCGTTGGGGCTCTGTTTGGCGCTCTTGCTCGTGGCCTGTGATGATGGCCCGGCAGCGCTCGATGCGGATGGTGTCGACCTCGTGGAGCAGGAGCTGCCCGAGCTGGACGGGGAGCTGGAGCTGCCGCCGATTGAGCCGGCGTTGTGTGAGGGGATTTCTCCGCTCGAGCCGACTGCTGAGGTGACCGTGGTGGGCGAGGGCAGCGCGGCGAGCTGCACCGAGGCCGCCTTGCGGTCGGCACTCGATGCGCTTTCTGCTGCGGGCGAGGGCTTTCTGCGGTTTGACTGTGGTGGAGCACACACCATCACTTTGGAGACGGCGCTGCAGGTGGAGAGCTCCAAGGAAGCTGTGCTGGTGGTGGATGGTGAGGGGCTCATCAGCATCAGCGGCGGCGGCAAGACGCGCATCTTCGACCTCGACAACCACAGCAACTTCGTGGTGCAGCGGCTCACGCTTCGGGATGGCTTCGTCGCCGCTGGTGAGCCTGAGGTGACGAACCGTCCTTCGGACTCTGGGGCAGCGATCCGGCACCCTTGGTTTGGGACGTTGAAGGTGATCGACGTGGATTTCATCGACAACCACTGCGCGAGCCGGGATGGCGAGATTGGCGGTGGCGCGATCTACGCGGGCGGCTTGACCGATGCGGTGATCTCGGGCTCGAGCTTCGTTGGGAATTCGGCCTCCAACGGTGGTGCGATCTTGAACCGTGGCAGCAATTTGCGGGTTCTTCGGAGCGTATTCCAGGGAAATGGCGCTCTAAGTCAGGGGGATGGCCAGTACGGGAATGGGGGAGGACTCTACATCGATGGCATGAACTACGATGATCCTGGCGATTTCTACATGTGTGGCACTGTCTTTGCGGAGAACACGGCGATGACCCATGGCTCGGGTGTGTTCTCGTATTTCTACGAGGGCTCATCTTCGACCATCGAGCACTGCCTCTTCGATTCCAACCGCTTTGGCGAGGAGGGTGCTGGCTCTGGTGCCCTGTATCATCAGGCGGTGGCGTTGACGCTGCGCAGCACCGCGCTGCTCAACCACCGCAGCGGTCAGCACGCGGGCGGCCTCTTCCTGGGTTCTGGTTCTTCGGCGCTGATTGAGAACTGCACCTTCGCTCACAACGAGGTGCCTGGAAACGGTGCGGGCATCTTCGATGGCGCGAGCCCGATGGAGCTCCGAAACTGCACGTTCACCGAGAACAAGGCCGACTACGGCCCCGCCATCTTCAAGGGCAAGGACGCGGTCGTGAGTCTGCAGAATTCGCTGATGGTGAATAACCGCACTGACAATGAATACAGCGCGACGAGCTGCCATGAGGCTCTGGTCGATGCTGGTGGCAATCTGCAATGGCCGCAGCTCAAGAACAACGGAAAGCCTGATGTAGCCTGCACCGAGTCCATCGTTTTTGCCGATCCTGGCTTGCAGCCCGTGGCCGACAACGGGGGCTTCGCCCCGAGCGCTGCTCTGGTGCCCGGTTCCCCCGCCATCGACGCGGCGAGCCAATGTCCAGCAACGGATCAGCGCGGGCTGCCACGCTCCGAGCCCTGTGACGCTGGTGCCTTTGAAGCACAATGAGCGCCGCGCTGAACGCTTC
>JAVFAO010000097.1:0-18784 GCA_034002465.1 Myxococcota bacterium | reverse complement strand
GCCTACGGGCTAGCCCTTTGGAATCCCTTTGATGGGTGGATGCGCCTTCGAACGCCATTGTTCGCGCGCTAAGCGCGCTCGCCTCGTTCCTCGTTCCTCGTTCCTCGTTCCTCGTATGTGGGGCGCCGCCCCACACCCCGCCAAAGGGCTAGCCCTTTGGAATCCCTTCTCTTTTTCGTATCGCTTGGCGACACTGCCCTTGCGTGCACGCTCGGAAAGTCGCATGTTCAGCTCGCTCGAGCGCCATAGCGCTCTTCCGAGCGGAGAACCATGATGAACCCCGAACCACAGCACAGCGCCACACCACCAGCAGAACCCCAAGACCCCCAAGTACAACGCCGTAAACCCTCATGGCTCAAGGTCCGCATCCCCGGTGACGCCAACTACGCAGAGGTCCGCCAGCTCCTGCGCCAGCAAGCCCTGCACACGGTCTGCGAGGAAGCCCGCTGCCCCAACGTCGGTGAGTGCTGGGGACGAAAACACGCCGCCTTCATGATCCTCGGTGAGCGCTGCACCCGCAATTGCCGCTTCTGCAGCGTCAAGCACGGCCAGCCGCTGCCTCCCGATCCCAAGGAAGCGGAGCACCTGGCCCAAGCCGTTGTAGAGCTCGGCCTGCGCCACGTGGTCATCACCTCTGTCACCCGCGATGACCTCCCCGACGGCGGCGCTGCACACTACGCAGGGGTCGTCGACGCCATCCGAGCCACCGGCGCAACGCTCAGCATCGAGCTGCTCGTCCCCGATTTCCGCAATAAGCCAGGTGCCCTCGAGCGCCTGCTCCAGTCGCCGCCCGATGTCTTCAACCACAACCTCGAAACCGTCCCCCGGCTCTACCCCACCGTTCGCCCCGGCGCCGATTACCACGGCTCCCTCGAGCTGCTCGCCCGGGCCAAGGCCTTGGTCCCAAGCATCTTTACCAAGTCCGGGCTGATGCTCGGACTCGGTGAGCAAGAGGACGAACTCGAGCAAACCCTGCGCGACCTGCGCCGACACCAAGTCGACTTCCTCACCCTCGGCCAATACCTGCGCCCCGGCCCCGAACAGCTCGAGGTACAACGCTGGATCACCCCCGAGGACTTCGCTCGCTTCGCCGAGCTCGCGCGCTCACTCGGCTTCAAGATGGTGGCCTCCTCCCCTCTGACCCGCTCCTCGCACCACGCAGACCTCGACTTCCAACGCCTCCGTGAGCAACAGCAGGCCCCCGCACAAGCGAGATAATCCCTGGCAATGGCAGCGCAAACACCCCACCTTTGTCCCCCACCTCGGCCTCGCTCGCGCGCCTCGAGCGAGCTGCCTTGCTTCACGCTCTGCAAGCGGCCTGAAGCCGAGGCTGAACAAAGTCAAAGCCAGCAGGCGAATACGAAGTACCATGCAGCTCCCCCTCTCCATCAATGGAGAGGGGATTAGGGGGTGAGGTTTGAGGACAGCGCACGAATACAGTTCCAGCATCCTGTACGTCCCCCCTTGGCGATGGTGGTGATTGCGGCCCATCATCGTCGACCACTTCGACATTGCTCGCGCTCTTCGAGCGACTCGATCCTTCCGTTGAGTAGTCTTTGTGGGGCGCTGCCCCACACCCCGCCAAAGGGCTAGCCCTTTGGAATCCCTTCTCTTTTTCGTTCGACCTGGCTCCCGGCAACACCGACAAGCCCGCCAAGTCCTGCCCATAAGAAGGAGACTTCGAAGTGAATCGAAGCCCATCCGACCCCGACACCCTCGAAACCCGCGACTGGCTCGACAGCCTCGATGACCTGCTTCAACGACGCGGGCCCGAACGTACCCGTGAGCTGCTCGCGCGCCTGCAGATCCACGCCCAAAAAAGCCGCGTCGAGCTGCCCGTCACCTCGCGCACCCCTTACGTCAACACCATCCCACTCGCCCGCCAACCCGCCTACCCAGGCGACCGCGCCATCGAACGCCGCATCAAGAGCCTCATCCGCTGGAACGCCATGGCCATGGTCGTGCGCGCCAACAGCGGCGGCGGCGGCCTCGGCGGACACATCTCCAGCTTCGCCTCCGCCGCCACCCTCTACGAGGTCGCCTTCAACCACTTCTTCCGCGGACCCGACCACGACTGCGGCGGTGATCTCGTCTTCTTCCAAGGTCACAGCGCGCCAGGGATCTACGCCCGCGCCTTCCTCGAAGGCCGCTTCGACGCCACCCAGCTCGAAAACTTCCGCCGCGAGGTCGACGGCCACGGGCTCAGCAGCTACCCCCACCCCTGGCTCATGCCCGAGTTCTGGAGCCTGCCCACCGTCTCCATGGGGCTCGGCCCCATCATGGCCATCTACCAAGCCCGCTTCATGCGCTACCTCTCCGACCGCGGCCTCACGCCCTACCGCGACGCCAAAGTCTGGGCCTTCCTCGGTGACGGCGAAACCGATGAGCCAGAAACCCTCGGCGCCATCTCCCTCGCCGCCCGCGAAAAGCTCGACAACCTCATCTTCGTCGTCAACTGCAACCTCCAACGACTCGACGGCCCCGTCCGCGGCAACGGCAGCATCGTCCAAGAACTCGAAGCCAACTTCCGCGGCTCCGGCTGGAACGTCATCAAGGTCCTCTGGGGCGGAGACTGGGATTTCCTCCTCGAAAACGATCACGACGGCAAGCTCGCCCAGCGCATGGGGGAGGTCTGCGACGGCGAGTACCAAAAATATGCCGTCGAAGGCGGCGCCTACATTCGAAAACACTTCTTCGGCGCCGATCCTGAGCTCGCCGCCCGCGTCGCCCACCTCAGCGACGAACAGCTCTGGAAAATGCGCCTCGGCGGACACGACCCAGACAAGGTCTACGCCGCCTACAAAGCAGCCATCGACACCCGCGACCGACCGACGGTCGTCCTCGCCCGAACCATCAAGGGCTACGGACTCGGAGAGGCAGGCGAAGGCAAAAACATCACGCATCAACAAAAAAAGCTGAATGAAGAAGAGATGCTGCTGTTCCGCGACCGCTTCCAGATCCCTCTCGACGACGACACCGTCCGCAGCATGCCCTTCCACAGACCCGCCCCCGAGAGCCGCGAAGCAAGCTACCTCCTCGAGCGCCGACGCGCACTCGGCGGCTTCATGCCTCAGCGCCGTGTCCACCCCTACCAACTCGAGCTTCCGCCCCAAAGCACCTACCAAGAGCTCTTCGCCGGCACTCAGGGACGTGAAGTGTCCACCACCATGGCCTTCGTTCGCCTCCTCGGCAAGCTGATGAAGGACCCCGAGCTCGGACGCTTCATCGTGCCGATCATCCCAGACGAAGCCCGCACCTTCGGCATGGAGGCGATGTTCCGACAGTTTGGCATCTACTCCCACGTCGGTCAGCGCTATGAGCCCGTCGACGCCGACCAGATCGCCTACTACCGAGAGGCCGTCGACGGCCAAATCCTCGAAGAAGGCATCACCGAAGCCGGCAGCCTCAGCTCCTTTGCCGCCGCGGCCAGCGCCTACGCGCTGCACCGCGTCCCCACCATCCCCTTCTTCATTTTCTACTCGATGTTCGGCTTCCAACGCGTCGCCGATCTGATCTGGGCCGCCTCGGACATGCGCTCTCGCGGCTTCCTCCTGGGCGCCACCGCTGGCCGCAGCACCCTCAACGGCGAGGGCCTGCAACACCAAGATGGTCACAGCCTGCTCTTCGCCTCGGTCGTCCCCAACCTGCTCAGCTACGATCCCGCCTTCGCCTTCGAGCTCGCCGTCATCATCCGTGAGGGCTTGCGCCGGATGCACGAAAACAGCGAGGACCTCATTTATTACCTGACCTTGTACAACGAGAACGCGGCCCAGCTCCCCATGCCCGAGGGCGTGGAAGATGGAATCCTTCGCGGCCTCTACCTCCTGAAACCCAGTGAGCTCAGTGCGCCGCGCACACGCGTCGAGCTGCTCACCGCTGGCTCCATGGTCAACACGGGCTTGCGGGCTCAGGCGCTGCTCGCCGAGCGCTTCGGGGTCGCCGCAGACCTCTGGTCGGCCCCCAGCTTCACAGAGCTTCGCCGTGAGGCGCTCTCCTGCGAGCGGGCCGCGCTGCTTTCGGGCGACGCCCCAAAACCTTACGTTCAGCGAGTCCTCGAAGGCGCGCGTTCTCAGGTCTTCGTCGCCTGCACCGACTGGATCAAGGCCATCCCCGATGGCATCGCCCGTTGGATCCCCGGCGAGTACGTGGTGCTGGGCACGGACGGCTTCGGACGTAGCGACACCCGCGAAGCGCTGCGGGACTTCTTCGAAATCGACGAGCGCTGGATGACCCTCGCCGCGCTCGGCGGACTGCACCGACGAGGGCTCTACAGCGCCGCCGAGCTAGACGCCGCACGCAAAGACTTGGGAATCGCCACTGAGAAGCGTGACCCCAGTCGCACTTGACCGCTGAGCTGAGCGTGGCAGAGTGCAGGCGAGTCTGCCCGCTTGGAGGAAAACGCATGAGCAGCATCACCATCCATCTCCCAGAGCTCGGCGAAGGCATCAAAGAAGGCCAGGTCATCGCCGTCTTCGTTCAACCCGGCGACAAGGTCGAGAAGGAGCAGGCGCTCATCGAGATCGAGACGGACAAAGCCAGCATCGAGGTACCCAGCCCGCAGGCAGGAACGGTGGTCGAGCTGCTGCTCGAGAAAGGACAGACCATCGCGATCGGCGCTCCCCTGCTCCGGCTCGGACCGAAAGCCGAACAGCAGGCGGCGCAACCCGAAGCGCCTCGCGCAACAGCACCACAGGCCGAAATCGCACAGGCCGAAGCGCCCCAAGACGACGCCGAAGGCTGCGCGGCAGTTGCCAGCGCGCCACCAGTCTCAGCCTCCGAGTACCGAGACGAACTGCCCGTCTTCGCCGCTCCCTCTGTCCGCTCCTTTGCGCGCGATCTGGGCATCGACGTCAGAGAGGTTCAAGGCACGGGACCTGCCGGACGCATCTCCGTCGAAGACGTCAAACGCCACCTGCGCGAACGACTGCAAGAGACCGGAATGCCCGCCATTCGACGCGCCGAGACGAGCGTCTCGAGCGCCGAGCCCGGCTCTGGAAGCGAGCAGGAACTCAGTAAAATCAGAAAGCTGACCGCCAAGGCCATGGCGCAGAGCTGGACGACGATCCCACATGTCACCCTCAACCGTGGCGCGGATGTCACCGACATCGAACGCCTGCGACTGCAGTACGCCAGCGTCGCCGAAAAGGCTGGCGGCAAGCTCAGCCTCACCGCGCTCCTCGTCAAGGTGCTCGCCTCGGCGCTGCGCGCTTTCCCCGCTTTCAACGCAGTCCTCGACTTGCCGAGAGAGCGCCTCGTACTCAAAGATCAAGTGAACGTCGGGGTGGCAGTGGATACCCCCCGCGGGCTCCTGGTGCCGGTGGTCAAAAACGCTGACACGCTGTCGATGGTCGAGATCGCCGTGCGCCTCAGCACACTCGCCCAGCACGCCCGCGACGGCAAGAGCACACCCGACGAGCTCGCTGGCGCCACCTTCTCACTCACCAACCTCGGCGGCCTCGGTGTCGCCCACTTCACCCCCATCGTCAACCCGCCACAGATCGGCATCCTCGGTGTGGGTCGCGCGCAGCTCGAGCCCCGCTGGCTCGAGGGGCGCTTCGAAGCCCGCAGCATTCTGCCCCTGTCCCTCTCTTTCGACCATCGCGCAGCCGATGGCGCAGATGCAGCGCGCTTCCTGCACCGCATCTGTGAGGCTCTGGAGAGCCCCTTCGTGCTCGCCCTGGGAGGCTGAAACCGTGTCTCGACCCAACAACCCCAGCAAAGTCTGTGTGCTCGGCGGCGGTCCCGCGGGCTATCCCGCCGCGTTCTTCGCCGCCGACCTGGGCATGGACGTCACCCTCATCGACCGTGAGGCCGCCCCTGGCGGCGTGTGCCTTTACCGCGGTTGTATTCCATCCAAAACCCTTCTTCATGCAGCCAAGGTCATCCACGAGGCCCGCGACGGGGAAAAAATTGGCATCCACTTCCCTTCCCCAGAGCTCGATCTCGAGAAGTTGCGCGGATTCAGCCGAGGCGTGGTGAACAAACTCACTGGCGGCCTCGGCGTGCTCGCCAAGAAACGCAAGATACGCTTTCTCCGCGGCGAAGGCCGGATCGTCGACCCACACACCCTGCAAGTCACCGGCGACATTGAACAAAGGGTGAGCTTCGATCACCTGATCATCGCCACCGGCTCCAGTCCCCGCGCCATCCCATCATTCCCCGAGTCCCCCTTCGTCTGGGACTCCACCGCCGCCCTCGCCCTCCCAGAAATCCCCGCACGACTGCTCGTCGTCGGTGCTGGCTACATTGGTCTGGAGCTCGCCACGGTCTACGCCTCCCTAGGCTCCCAGGTCACCATCGTCGAGGCCTCTCCACGTATTCTCTCCGGGGCCGATCGAGACCTGGTGGAGCAGCTCGAGCCGCGACTGCGCTCCCTCGTCCATGAGCTGCTCCTCTCGGTCAAGGTGGAACAACTCAGTGTGCATGGAGACGGATTGCGCGCGCGCCTCTCCGGCCTGGACCTGGAACGAACAGAGCGCGACTTCGACCGCGCCTTGGTCGCCGTTGGACGAAAGCCCGTCAGCGAGGGCATTGGACTCGAGAACACCGCCGTCGAACGCGATCCACAAGGCTTCATCAAGGTCGACGTCCAGCGACGCACCGCAGAGCCCAACATCTTCGCCATCGGTGACGTCGCCGGTGAGCCCATGCTCGCCCACAAAGCCACCTACGAAGCCCGCATCGCCGTCAGCGCCATCGCCGGACAAGCCAGCGCCTACGAGCCTGCCGCCATCCCTGCGGTGGTCTTCACCGACCCCGAGCTCGCCTGGTGCGGCCTCACCGAAGAGGAAGCCCGAGCGCGACGCATCGAACACCGCGTCAGCAAGTTCCCATGGGCCGCCTCCGGCCGCGCCGCCACCATGGGCCGCAAAGACGGCCTCACCAAGATGATCGTCGAGGCCAACACAGGCCGCGTGCTCGGCGTCGGCATCTGCGGCGCTGGCGCAGCAGAGCTCATCGCCGAGGGCGTCCTCGCCGTCGAGATGGGGGCTCTCATCGACGACCTGCAGATGGTCATCCACGCCCACCCCACCCTCAGTGAGACCATGCTCGAAGCCGCAGAGCTCTTCCACGGCAGCAGCGCTCACTACCTGGGCTGAGCACGAAGCACTGACAATGACGACAGACACCGAGCAGTTCCGCGCTCTGGGCTTCAGCGAGCAGCGACTGAGCGCCAGAAGGCTCAGCTTTGCCCTCCAAACGCGGGACGAGCAGCAAACCAAAATCCTCGCCCTACACGGCTGGCTCGACAACTGCGCGAGCTTTCTTCCCCTGATACCGCTCTTCCGAGACCGAGCCAGCCTCGTCGTTCCAGACCTGGCAGGGCATGGACTCAGTGAACACCGGGCCTCGGGGAGCTACAACGTCTTCGACGATGCCGCCGACGTCATCGCTCTGGCCGACGCACTGGGCTGGAAGCGCTTCCGCATCGTGGGACACTCCATGGGCGCCAACATCGCCGTGCTCGTCGCAGGTGCATGGCCAGCGCGAGTGGAGCGGGTCGCTCTGCTCGATGGATACGGTCCCTTCTCGGCCTCCGTCGCAGAGACCCCAGCACGCCTAGCCGCAGGCGCCGCACAGCTAGAGAGAATGCGCGACCGACCGGCCTCGGAATTCGAGAGCCTCGAAGAGGCCGTGCAGCGCTATCGCCAGCACCGTACCGGGCTGAGTGAAGACTCGGCGAGATTGCTGCTCGGGCGAGGAGCGATGGAGGTGGAGCAAGGCCGGCTGCGGCTGCGCCATGACCCAGGAAGACACGCCGCCACCCTCTTTCGGCCCACCGAAGAGCAGGTCTTGGCCTTCCTCTCGGCCATCTCCTGTCCGGTGTATGCGGTGCGCGCGCGCTCGGGCTGGCCCGTCGAGGAGGAGCTGCTGCAGCGACGCGTGCGCGCCATCAAGGACTGCCGCTTCGTCGAGCTCGACGGCTACCACCACGTCCACATGGATCATCCCGAGAGACTTCAGGAGATGGTGGACTGGCTGCTCGCACCCTAGATGACTGCCAGTTGTTGGAGGGGAATACGTTTGTGGGGCTCTGCCCCACACCCCGCCAAAGGGCTAGCCCTTTGGAATCCCTTTTATTTCAGAATTTTTGTCCATTGGGCGCTTGGCCTCTTCCCCCAAGTTTTTGTCCATTGGGCGCTTGGCCTCTTCCCCCAAGTTTTTGTCCATTGGGCGCTTGGCCACTTCCCCCAAGTTTTGGTCTATTGGGCGCTTGGCCACTTCCCCCAAGTTTTTGCGCTATTTCTCGGAAGGCCGGATGCCAACATAGACGCTGTCGAACTTGACCACCTTCCAGAGGCCGGTGTCATCCTTGGTCAGCGTCACTTTGCGCGGGCTGTCGGCGCCGCTGCTCTGCAGAGAGATGACCCAATTGTCGCCATCCTGCACGCTCTTGACCATGTCGAGCTCGAAGCTGCTGGGATCCATGCTGTAGCCGTTGGCAGGCGAGCTGCCCTTGGCGTAGGAGCGGAAGATGTGCTGCTCGGTCTTGAGGCGCTCGGCAAAGCGGCTGAAGCCCGCCTTGGTCTTCCACTCGTCGGTCATCCCTTTGGTCATGGTCAGCAGGATCTTTTCGCCGAGGGTGGCTTGGTCGCCGCCCTGCATGTACAGGTAGACACCCTCGAACCAGAGCTGCAGCGCGCTCTCGGCGTTCTTGGCCTCGCTCGCATGGCGCTTGAGGAACTCTTCCTCGGAGGCGGGCAGGCCAGCTACGGCAACACCTGCCCATAGGAACGAAATCAAAAGAAGAGCGCCGAGACCGGTGCGAATGAACTTGAACATCGAAAACCTCCTGAAGAAGCGTCTCCGGAGACGCTGAGCTGGGGTCAGACGCGCAACGAGGACAAGTGATTCATCTTGGCGGCTATTTGCATTCGCTCGCTCTCGGGCACCGACCTCGCTCGAGGACTCGCGAGGATGGAGTGCCCTTCGCTCGCTGTCTATTGCGCTCAAGGAGGACCATACACCAAATCGCTGCCCTTCGCCCCCAAACGGTGGCAGCTCGCGCAGCGGCGGTCAATCTGCTGCTGTGCCGAACTTCCGCTCCACAACGCCTTCCCCGAAGCGTCGAGCTCGGCGTAGAACCAATCGTGCCCGGCCTCATCGTAGCCCGCGGGCATCTTGAGCATATAGAACGCCCGCCCGACTCTGCCGTCGCTCTCTTCGACCAAGGCCAGGGCCGACCCCTCGGCAAAGGGCTCGCTTCCGACCCGCTTCGCGGCAAGCTCGTTGAGGTATCCTCGCACCTGAGCGAGCTCGTGCCCCTCGCTGTGGAAGGCGCTCGGAGTGGTTGGCGTCCATTTGCTGAGCTCCGCATGCCCCGCCAAAACAGTGGAGAGCGCTTGCGCATCAGCGTCGAGCGGTTCTGCTTGGGCGGTGGCGACTCCGGGCAGGCTCATTGGCATGGCTGCTTCTGCGACCGAGGGCTCGCCCGTCGGGATGCCTGGCTTCGGCGGCTCTGAGGGCGCCTCCGGGCTCTGCGCTGACGTGCCGGCGCAAGCACTGAGCAAGAGGGCAAATACGACAAGGAAACAGTAACGCCGCGCAACGCTCATGCGCTCCTCCAGCAGCTCGAAGACCCATGCTCCGATTGGCGCTCGGCTGCGCTGCCCAGCGCCGCCTGAACTGTATGACAATCTTGATGACCCCGACAGGAGTCGAACCTGTGACTTACAGGGATTAGGAATCCCCAGCTCTATCCGTCTGAGCTACGGGGCCAGGCGTTCGAAGCGACGACGCGCTGCGAACGTGACAGCCTTCTCTTAACAGAACTCGAGAGACCGTGCAAGACGACCGCTGCAGCCCAGCTCCCAACGCGCCGTGCCCCACAGGCTTACAGCGTCCTCGCGCGGGATCGGGACTCGTCTCAGTAGGAAAAGAGCGCCCAAGAGGGGGTCTCGCCCAACTTGGCACGACCACCCAAAAAGGCGAGCTCGATGACGAAGGCAGCGCCAACCACCTCGGCCCCTGCCTTGCGAGCGAGCGCAATGGCCGCTGCCGCAGTTCCACCGGTCGCCAACACGTCGTCGACGATCAGCGCCCTCTCGGTCGGGGCAAAGGCATCGACATGCACCTCGAGTCGGTCCTGACCGTATTCCAGATCATAACTCACGCCGATCGTCTCATAGGGCAACTTGCCAGGCTTGCGCACCAACACCAAGCCCGCTCCCAAACGATCCGCCAACGCCGCACCAAAGACGAACCCGCGTGCCTCGACGGCGACCACCTTGCTGATGCGCTGATGCGCAAAGGCCTCGGCCATCAGGTCGATGAGCGCGTGAAAAGCCGCCCCATGCCCAAGCAAGGGGGTGATGTCTTTGAAAACGATGCCTGGCTTCGGAAAATCGGCAACGTCCCGAAGCAGACCTTCAATATCTTCCTTCTTCATGATCACCTCGAACCGTCAAAACTGTGTGGTTCCCAACGACAAGGCCCTGTTCACACGCCATCCAAGGCATTGAGCACATCGAATTCGGCGACCCCGAGCTTCGCTAGCAACTCTCCCAAACGCTCCGACTCATCTGGCGCCAACGCAGCCCCAGAGGCCCGAATCGCCATCAGCGCGTAAGCCTCACGCTTGTCCAACGCATTGGCACGCAAGGAAGGCAGACTCGCCCGCAGCAAGCCGGGCCCCGCCACCAAGGAGCCCAAGCGCCGCTCCAGCGCCGCCACGTGCAGCGCATGCATCAGGCGAGAACCCGCCTCGACCACAGGCACGTCGAGGAGCGCGTCGAGCACCGTCTGCTGGCGCTCACGATCCTCGACCAACAAGGCCTGGGCGGCATCCTCGATGGCCAACATCACACGGCCGCTCTCCAGTGACCACAGCTCTCGCGCGCGCTGCAGCGCATCCCGCGCCGGCCCCGCCTCCTGCGCCTTGCGAAGCAACGAGGCAAGCTGCAGGTGATCCTCGGCCAGCGCCTGGCGTTCACCAGCTTGCGCATCCCATGCCAGCGCCCTGCCTAGGTGCTCGATCGCAAGCGAAAGCTCGCCGCGCAGCTCTGCATGCGCCGCCTGTAGCCGAGAAAGCTCTGCGCGCTGAGCCGGACCACCTGGCAACGCCTGCAACACCTGCAAACGCTGCTCAGCCTCTTCCAGCTCCCCCAGCCCATGCAGAGCCTTCACATGCCACAGTCCAAGCTCCAGCTCGTCGCTCGGAAGCAAACCCGGCATCTGCGACATCTCCTCGAGCGCCGCGCGCAACGCCCGCAGATCACTCTGGCGCGTCGCCATCAACAAGCGCAAGCGCAAGATATGCCTCGGGTTCTCGTCGTCCCGCTCGAGCAATGCGGTGAGCAACTGTGCCGCTCGCGCCTCATCACGCATCGAAGCCTGAAGTGCCGCGACCCAAGCAAAACAGCGCTGGTCCAAGCTAAAGCTCGACAGGGTCTCGAAGAGCCCCTCATCCCCCTGGTCGTGTGCCAGCCAGGCCGTCTCGATCACCACTTGAGCCTGCAGCTCGCGACGATCGATGGGGCCCCGCACGTCCTCACTGCGCTCCCAGACCTCGAGCGCCTCCAAAGCCCCCTCGAAGGCGTGCTTCGCCTCCTCGATGTGCCCCGTGCGAGCAAGCGCCGAGCCGAATTCGAAGGCAGCCGCCGCGCCAATGTCCACTGCATTCGACGCCGACGCCTCCTCATAGAGCTTGCCCGCCAGCTCAGCGGCTTCGAGATCGGCTCCAATGCTCACCAAGACGCTGATCCGCTCCAGCGAAACAAAGGGCGTCAACGGATGACTCAGCGCACGCACCTCCTCCTCCAACTCCTGGAAGCGAGGCATCGCGGACTGCGCATCGCTGGCTGCGATCCAACGCGCGGTGTGCAGCAAGAACGAGAGCCGAGCATCCAACCAGTCCGGCCCTCGACTGTCCAAATCAGAGCTCGGATTGAGCAAGCCCTCCAGCCCCTCGACGTCATCCTGGGTCAACTGCGCCAACGCCAGCCGCGCTGCATAAAAAACCTCGGGCTGCTGCGCCGACGACAACAGCGACGAGAATGCTTCGACCGCTCGACCGCGCTCGCCCTGCGACAACGACGCATACGCACCTTCCAACAAGACCATCTCGTCCATGGACACACCCTCCTGGGGCTTGCATACTCACACTGTTCTGCGGCAGCCAGCGAGCTTTGCCGAGCAACGGCTCGAGAACACAGGACAAGCCGCACCTTCGCCGAACGAAACAGAGAACCGACGTCCGTTCTGCTCGAGAGAAGCGACCGCGCCCGTCCCTCGGACGATGACTCGCCACCTCCACTCGAGCGCGACCATCCTAGCCTGCTACGCCGAAGATTCAAGCTCACATCATCTGACTGGCGAGGACGCCATGCCCACCACTCCCCAAATTGGCCCCTTTTCTCGGCTCTGCGGGCTCAGTCTCGATGGACTGACACTCCCCAACACCAAGCTCTGGGGAGTGCGATTCGAGGGCTGTTCACTTCAGGACGCGGTGCTCTGCGACTGCGACCTGCGTGCTGCCCTCTTCCTCGACTGCGACCTGAGTCGGGCACGACTGAACGGCGCTCGACTCGACGGCGCAACGCTGCTGCGCGTCCGAGGCTCCGCCGACTGGACCGATGCAAGCTTCGTCTCCTGCGTCCTCCACGAGGTCGATGACGAGCTCAGCATCGACGCAGAGGCCAGCGCCCCACCCCCTATCCAACAACTCTACGCGCTGCCCCCCGAGGGCTCGCGCCAAACCGAGCTGCTGCTCCGCTTTGGCCGCGCCCTCGCAAGCCTGGTCTTGCACCAAGCGCCAGCCCTGCCCAACGAGCAACAGTTGCTATCCCTGCCCGAGCTCGAGAGAGAGTTGCTCGCCCTCACTGAAGCTGCACCCCATTGGTACCGCCCATGGTCCAGCCTAGGTCGGGTCTGGAAAGAACTCGGAGATCTGCGCAGCGCTGCCTGGGCCTTCGAACAAGCTGCGCGACGATGCCCAGAAGACCTCTACTGCACCCAAAGCGCCGCCAACGCCTTCATCCAATGCGAGCGCCCAGAGAACGCCATCCGCCTCTGCTCGACCCTCCGCGCCGCACGTGCCCTCAACCCCGAAGAGAGCGAGAGCCTCGCTCGCAGCGAGCTCATCGCGCTGCTCGGGGCCCAACGCTTCCGCGAAGCCGATAGCCTCTGCCGACGCTTCATCCCCCTCACCCCAGACGATCCCTGGTGGCTCGTGCAACATGCCCTGCTCGCCAGAATCTCAGGGGAAACCGCCCTCGCCTGGGCGCGCCTCGCCGAGGGCGCGAAGCGGCGCCCAAGCTTCGACCTGCGCCTCGCCCAAGCAGAGCTCTGCGCCGCCGAGCTGGGCATCCCCCAACGCGCCATCAGCATCCTGCAACACCTCTCACCAGCATCCCCAGACGAGCAAGCCCGACTCGCCAAGATGCTCGAAATCTGCGCGCAAGCCCTGAACGAGCGCTTCTCCAATCAGCGCTTCCCTCTCCTCAGCCGCGCCCACGAAAGCCTCGAGGCGTCGCTGCAACGCGCCTACTTCCTGGAGCGAGCTGGACTCTTCGAAGCGGCGCTCGACGCCATCCCAGACGCCGCACAAAACGACCCCAACTCCACCGCCCAGGCGCTCCGAACACGCTGCGCACTCGCCTTGGCCAAGCCCACGCTGCTGCAAGATGCCCTAGAGGCACTCAGCAAGCGTCCCCTCGCTGCCAACGAGGAGCTCATCTACCGCCTCGCCAGCGCTCACCGAAGCCGGAGCGACGCAAGCCAAGTCCAACTGAGCTCACAGCCCCCTCCCTCCACAGTCCTCGATTCACTCGACCTCCTGCAGAGCTTCCAGCGCAGAGCCGACGAAGCTGGCCGACTACTGAGTGCGCTCCTCAGAGCATCCGAGCATCCCTTCGAGGAAAGCACCGAAGCGACCGAGGCAACGAGTCCGGGCCTCGATGCGCCCGTCGATTTCGGACTCGAGCAGCGCTTCAAGTACCTGCTCCAACGTCTCGAGCCCGCCATCTCGCACTGTCAAAAGCTGCTCCAGCCGGAAGACACGCTGCACCTCGACGGCTTTCGGCTCTCGGCCCTCGGGACGCTCCGCCTCGCGACGATGCATCAAGGACGCAGCCTCGAGCTCGAGCTGCTACCCAATCGCCAAGCCGTCGAGCGCAAACGCGAGCTTCTCCCCTGGCTGCGCAACGCGGGACAGGAGCAGCAAGGCCTCGTGACGCACGGCGTTGCTCTCTGCGATCCTGCCGACGCCCCCTGCCTGTGTATTCGAGAGATTGGCACTTCTATTCGAAATCTAAGCTCGACCCCGACCCCAGGTGAGCTGAGTGTCATATGGTCATCCGTGGAGTCATGGCTGCAGTTGCGCGCCGAAGAAAGTATTCCTGCACAACGCCTCCAGCACTGGCTCGAGCTTACACTCGGGGAGCAGTCTGCTGAGACACTGCTGGCAGCGGAGTCAGCAGACCCCGCAGAGAGGGAGCTCATCGGCTGGCTCGAAGACCCCTTCCTCGGCGCAGCAGGCGGCGATGCCAAGCGTCCAAGCGATCTCCTCTTCGCGGCCAACGCAAGCCCCAGGCTGGCCCGCCTGTGGCGCGCCCTCGCCCGCTTCGAAGCAGACCCACTCTTCTATGCAACAGGCTTGCTGCGCCACGACTGCGCCCACCCGTGGCCACCCCACGAGGCGCCGCGCGAACGTGCACTGACCGCCTGTTTGCTGGCGCTGCTGAGTATGTGCGTGGACCTCAACCTGGCAGAAACCCAAGAGGCACTGCAGCTCGAGCTACCCAGAGAAGCGCTGCTGGGGCAGCGGGCAGACCTGCTCGAATCCATCGCCAGAGGGCTCGCCGATCAATACCTGCAGGCCTAGGATCAGCCAAGCCGACCGCCAGGCACAGACTGCTGGGCCAGGAACAAGCGCACCACCGTTCGCGGATCGGCAAGTAAACGTTCGAGCTCCACCGTCTCGAGCAGGCGGTCGAAGCGGGTCTCGATCTCGTGGCCGCGACGACAACCCAGAGAGAGCTGAAAAGAACGGTAGCTACAGCGTCGACACGAGAGGACGTAGCCTACCTGCGTCTCATTGCTCCATGAGCAAAGGAGCTCATCCTGCCCGGCAGAGGCGAGCTCGAATCGAAACGCTTGCCCCGTCACGGCGGTGAGCTGCCGCGAGATCGCGTCGAGACGCGTTCTTGTCGATTGGGCGCTTGGCCCATTCTCCCAAGTCCCTGGAATCATCCCCCCTGCTCCTTCGCCGCCGCCTCATCCTTCTCGATCTGCCGACGCAGCCAGCGATTGTAGAGCACCATGCTCAGCGCCGAGAAGAGACCGATGCCCATCAACAGCACCCAGCCTGTTGCGTTGGCCGTCGGATCCAGGTCGAGGAGCACTCTGGCGTTTCCTTTGGCATCCAGGAGTGGTGTCCCGTCGGCGCCAAGAATCGGCACCTCGGTCGCGCCAGCGCACATGATGTTGTAGAAGATCGCAGCACCTGCGGGCCCACCAATCAAGGAACCAATGGCCATGGGAAGGTTCGCATAGCCCAGGAAGAGGCCCTCCTGGCCTTTCGGCGCGAGCGCCCCAATGTATTCGTAGGAGCGAGCTGAGGCGAACAATTCGCCAAACGCCACCAACGCCACCGTCATGACGATGAACAGCGAGCCAATGGGAATCCAGTCGAGCACGCTACCCCGTACACCACCCGCCATGGCAATGGGCAGAATGTTGATGACCATCGACAAGCTGATGATGATGATACCGACAATGATCGACGAGATAGGCTTCATCTTCCCGAAAGCGCGGGTGATGAGGAGCTGAAAGCCCACGATGACGATGGGGTTGGCCATGGTGTAGATGTCGACCGCTGGGTCGGCCTCGAGCACCTTCTTCAGGTACAGGGGAAGGATGTTGTAGACTTGGTTGTAGAGGAAAAAGAAGCCGCTCGAGACCAACAGGAAGAGCGCAAAACGAATGTTTTTGAGGACCAGCACCATGTCCAGGAGAATACGTGCGACAGAGCGCTTCGGCTTGGGTGGAGGGGCTGCGTAGCCCGGCAGCTTCTCGGGGTCCTGAAAGAAGACCAGCACACTGAAGAAGGCCACCACGGCGCAACCCGAGGCGACCGCAAAGATGAAGCTGAGGTCGGTGTTGGTTCGCACGAAGTAGCTGATGCCGCGCCCGACCAGCGAGCCGATGTTGATCACCATGTAGAAAATGGCGAAGGCCAAGGTCGCCCGCCCCATGGCCGTCTTCTGCACGGTCCCGGAGATGCAAGGCTTGATCACCGAGCCACCCACGCCGATGAGCACAATCGCCAAGAGCACAGGGACAATCACCCCCGCTCCAGCAGTGACCTCTCGGTCCACTGCGTCATTGAGCGTTTGGCCGCCAAACCAGACCGGGTAACCCATGGCGAAATAGCCCAGCATCAGCAGGACGAAGGCCACCAGCAACGACCGCTTGAAACCAACCTGATCGGCGATGGTCCCAGAGAGGATGGGGAGGAAGTAGACCAACGTCCACAAGAGGCCATTGAGCGTGCTCGGCCAGTACTCGCCCAAGCCGAGCTGGCCCAGATAGAGCACCACGAAGCTCGCCATCGAGTAGTAGGCCGCCCGCTCGAAGAGCTCTGTGACGTTGGCCCACCAGAAGGTTCGCGGAAACGGCTTGACCTCGCTGCTCATGCACACTCCTCCCGACGAAAGCCGTACTCCCGCGTACGGCAAGCTCGAGCCAAGAGCTTCACCCCCCCACGACCGGCAGCGTCGCGCGACTCACCACCAACGAGCCGGTCGGGACTTTCGCTCCACGCTCCAAGCAACGTCATCGGCCGAGTCGAACGGCATTGCGGTCGATGCGTCGGACTGCCCCTGAATCGCACGAAGTCAGCCGAAATGGAAGAGTCGACGATCCATTGTGCCCTCCCCACCGTAACACCGCTACGCGCGCTTCCGATCTCTGCGCTCCCCCGCCCTCCCTCAGACACGGAGCCTAGCATGTTTTCTCGTTCCAAAAGACTGCAAGTCCTGGGCGCCCTCGAAGGGCCCCGTCGTCAGCTCTTCAGCCAAGAGGCCCTCGATTTCGTCGAAGCCATCGTCGAACGCTTCGAACCGCGCCGGCGCGAGCTGCTCGACGCCCGCAAAGCCTACGCCCAAGAACTCGCCGCTGGCGCTCTGCCACATTTCCTGCCAGAGACCAGCGCCATTCGCGAAGGAGACTGGAGGGTCGCCCCCATTCCCGCCGACCTCGCCGATCGGCGCGTCGAAATCACTGGGCCCGTCGACCGCAAGATGATCATCAACGCCCTCAACTCGGGCGCTCAGGTCTTCATGGCCGACTTCGAAGACTCCAACGCCCCGAGCTGGGACAACATCGCCGATGGGCAGGTGAATCTGCGCGACGCAGTCCGCCGCAGCATCAGCTTCATCTCCCCCGAGGGCAAACAATACCAGCTCGCCGAGCGCACCGCGGTCCTCTTCGTGCGCCCCAGAGGACTTCACCTGCCCGAGAAACACGTGCTCTTCGACGGAGAAGCCGTCGGAGGTGGCCTGCTCGACTTCGCCATCTACTTCTTCCACAACGCCAGCACCCTGCTCGCCAATGGCAGCGGACCCTACTTCTACCTGCCCAAACTGCAGAGCTACCTGGAAGCTCGCCTGTGGAATGAGGTCTTTGTATTCGCGCAGAATCAACTATCAATTCCACAGGGAAGCATTAGGGCGACAGTCCTCATCGAAACACTACTCGCCGCATTCCAAATGGACGAGATCCTGTTTGAACTCAAAGACCATTCGGCAGGACTCAACTGCGGCCGCTGGGACTACATTTTCAGCATCATCAAGACCTTCGCCGGACGGCGCAGCTTCACCCTGCCCAACCGCGCCGAGGTCACCATGGAGACGCACTGCATGCGCTCCTACTCGCGGCTGCTCATCGACACCTGCCACCGACGCAAAGTGCACGCGATGGGCGGAATGGCCGCCCAGATCCCCATCAAGCGTGACCCCGAAGCCAACCAACGCGCCCTGGACAAGGTTCGCGCCGACAAGCTGCGCGAGGTGCTCGACGGCCACGACGGTACCTGGGTTGCCCACCCCGGACTGGTCCCCATTGCCCGCGAGATCTTCGACGCCAAGATGCCCGGTGCCAATCAAATCGAACGTATTCCGGGATACGGCATCACGGGTGATGACTTATTGAAAGTGCCCAGCGGTTCGATCACTGAGGCAGGGGTCCGACACAACATCGACGTCTCCATCCAGTACATGGAGGCCTGGCTGCGCGGCAACGGCTGTGTTCCCATCTACGACCTGATGGAGGATGCCGCCACAGCCGAGATCTCCCGCTCTCAGCTCTGGCAGTGGCTGCACCACGAGGCCAGCCTCGATGACGGCCGAAAGATAGACGAGGCCCTCATGAGCGACTGGCTCGAGCAAGGTCTCGAGAAGCTGAAAGCGGCGGTCGGCGAAGCATCGTTCGAGGCCGGCAAGTACCGCGAAGCCGCTGCCCTCGTCCGCCGGATCGTATTCGCTGAGACGTATACTGAGTTTCTTACACTCGCTGCCTACGACGCCCTCTGAAACAACGCCTTTCTGGACTGCCCAAACCTCGCCCGCAACTTGAGCTCAGGCTCGATCGCTCAGGAGAACTCGCCATGTGGAAAGAAGACGCAGAACAACTCGAGAAGCGCTGGCAACGTGACGAACGTTGGTCCGGCATCCGCCGTGCCTATCCTGCCAGCGACGTCATCCGACTACGAGGAAGCGTCCGCGTAGAATACACCCTCGCACACCTCGGTGCCGATCGCTTGTGGTCGTTGATGCTGAATGAG
>JAVFAO010000096.1:0-18795 GCA_034002465.1 Myxococcota bacterium | reverse complement strand
ATGGTGACCATGGTGGGGGGCATGTGCATGGCCAACGCCCCTTCATCGACCAGCCGCATGCTCACCATGCCCGTGAAGGGAGCGGTGGTGACGGTGTCTCGCAGGGCGTTCTGCGCCCGCTTCAACCCCAGACGAGCGGTGCGGATGCCCTCGTTGGCGAGGTCGAGCTGACCGTCGAGCTGGTCGAACTGGCTCGACGGCGCGGCCTTGGCCTCGACCAGTGCTTTGAGCCGCTTCCACTCTCGCTCGAGGGTCTTCTTCTGTTTCTCCGCCATCGCCAAACCGCTCTGGGCTTGCTCGACAATGATTCGGTAGTCCTCGGCATCGACGGTGACGATGGGATCGCCCTTTTGCACCAGGCTGCCTTCCTCGACGTGCACCTGCACGATGGTGCCGGCCATTTTGGCGGCCACGGTCACGCTGCGGTGCGCCTCGAGATTGCCTGTGAAGCTGCGCTGCGCGAGCTCAGCCTGCCGGCTCTCCTCTGCGTTGGCCGCTGAGGCTTGCGCTTGCTCGGCCTCACCTGCCGCGGCACGCGCTTGCACTGGCGCTGCAGGGGCCCCGAGCTCAATGGCACCCTCCTCCTTGCGTGAGCAGCCCAGTTGAGTGCACAGCAGCGCACCGGACATGAGCAATAAGACTTTGAAATCATTTGTTTTCATGGAGTGCTCTCCGGCGCCAAGAGATGAGCGATATCCAGCGGATCGCCCATCGCGTGGTGCAACTGTGCGTGGGCAATGAGACCACCAAAGAATGCGGCAGCGCGACTCGAGCGCGCTTGCAGCAGTTGGGTTTCGAGAGCGATGAGTTCGGTCGCGGTCGACTGCCCATACTCGAGGCGACTGCTCTCCACCTCATAGGCTTGCTCCGCTTCGCGGATGGCAAGCTCGGCCACGGCGTAGCCAGAACGGGCAGATTCGAGCTCGAGGTAGGCGCGCTTCACATCAAGCTTCAGGAGCTCCTCGACCTCCACGAGCTGGCGGTCGAGCTGAGCGAGCTGCAGCTCACTCTGAGTGAGCTTCTCCGAACGCCCACCCCACTCACTGAAGGTGTACTCGAAAAACAAGCCCACGAACGCCATGTCGGTTGCCGCCAAGCCCTGTCCTTCACTGTGCGTGTAGCTCCCAACCAGAGCAAGACTGGGAATGTATTCTGCTCGATTGAGCACGACCGCCTGCTCAGCTTGCTGCCGGCCAAGCTCGAGCTGCTGCAACTCGAGACGCTGAGAGGCCCGCTCATATGCCTCCTCCAAAGTCATCTCTGCTTCGGGCAAGGGCCCTATCTGCACCGGTACCACGCTCAGCTCAGCGTCCGGGCTCTCTCCAATTCGGGTCGCCAACATCGAATACAACATCTGGGAACCGCTATCCAACTGGATCAGGCCCTGACGAACGTTGGCAATGGCCACATCGAGCTTGAGCCGCTCCGACTCGACGAGCACATTTTGGTCAATGAGCGCCTGCATCTGCTCCTGCCGGCTCTCGAGCTGCCTGATGGTCTGCTCGAGCTGAGCGCGCTGCTCTTGGACCTGAAGAATCTGAAAATAGAGCAACACCACTTCATGGCTCAGGCTACGCTCACTGCCCTGCATCGACAGCTCCTCTTGCGCCACGGCTTGACGCATGAGGTCCTCGGCGAGCGAAATGGTATACAGCGCAGTGAGAGGCTGAGCCAGGGTGACGCTGAATTCGGCGGTGACCTGGTTGCGAATGTCCATCGGCTCGGAGAAGCCCGCGAGCAGCCCCGCAATCAGGTTTTCGTAAGGCGTGCTGGGCGCAGGAAGCTGGCTCAGGTCCATGCCGCCCATTCCCGACCCCAGCGACAAGGTCTGTACGCTGTCCCAGAGCATCACGTTCGCCTTGGCCGTCAGCGAAGGATAATACGCCGCCTTGGTCTGCTCGACCTTGCTCTGGGCGGTCTGCACCCGCAAGCGCGAGAGCTCGAGCTGGTGGCTGTTGGCCCGCGCTTGCTCGACCAGAGACTCGAGACCGTAGGCCGCAGTCTGAGCCTGCACCAGTCCACTCGAAAGCAGCAGCGTCGCAACGCTGACGAGGCGAAGCCAAGAGAGGCGCGCCACGACAGACACAGCCCAGCCAGCGCGCGATGCGCGAGCAGAGGGGCTCCCGGCGTCAGGCATGCGCCGGCGCTGCCCCGAACGGCGCAGCAAGCCAGCGCCCCCCTGGCGCTGTCTCCCCACCGGAAGCACTCCAACAGCTTGGTCTTTCATGTACATCGCCCAGGCATAACAGTAAATCCCAGAAACTTCGCCAAAGCAAAGTCAGAACCGAACGCTCAGCGCTGCAGGTGAACCTAGACCGTCCGGTCTGACCAGTCGGTTGAGACCTTTTAATCAGACCATCTGGTTTGTCAACCCGATCAATGAACACACCGTCGCTCAGCGCTGCGGACGGCGCGGCAAAACTACGGATTCGAACGGGACTGTCAAGCGCGATTCGTCGTTTCGAAGAAGACTTCAGAATCGTAATGATACCTTCACTATCCTGATCTCAAAACGCTTTTTGCTCCTTGCCAGCTCCACCACGAGCCCGCATGGCACTATCCCAACTTGCTCGGATTGGTTTCACACGACCTCGCAAGCGAGCCGAAACGGCTTGCATCGAGCCGCGCTGCCATGCCAATCTGAGCTCGCTTCTTGGATTGAAGCTCGAAGCAGGCATCACGCGGTGCGCTCGCGAGCCTCTCTACGGCGAACGTACAATGTGTAATGAGGAGCCCGGCATGGCATCGAAGAGCGACCCTTCGCAAACGACAGCCCCGAGTCAGCAGGCAGCAGCAGAGCACGCTCAACCCGATCCACTCCAGTTCGCCGCCATCCTCGCCCACCAAATCAAGTCGCCCGTCGCCGCCGTCAGCACCCTGCTCAATGTACTCGTCGCAGCCGAGGACAAAAACCTGAGCCCCGCACAACGCGATCTGCTCTGGCGCGCCGAAGCGCGCTGCGCCGAAGCGGTTGCCACCGTCGAACGCATGATGGCCATCATCCGCCCAGGCGGAGATGACGCCAGCACCGATGCCGTCTCCCTCTGCCGCCGCCTCGCCCCTTCCTTTCGAAACGACGCAACCGCAGCTCAGCTGCGCTTCGACCTCGAGCTCGACACTGAGAGCTGCTGGGCTGCCATACGAGAAGAAGCCCTCATCGAAATCATTCGCTCTCTCGTCTCCAACGCCATCAAATACACACCCGCCCACGGCAGGATCGCGCTTCGTCTCGCCGCCCGCGACGCCGTGCTCGAGCTCTTCGTTGAAGACTCGGGCATCGGTGTGCCGAAAGAACAACGGACCCAGATCTTCGAAGCCTTCTTTCGCGCCAACACAGCCACAGGCTCGAAGCGAAGCGGCATTGGTCTCGGCTTGTTCTTCGTCAAAACCCTGGTCGAACGCGCCGCAGGGGAAATCCAGGTCGAGCGCAGCAGCCTTGGAGGAGCGGCCTTTTGTGTACGGCTCCCTCTGGCACTCGACCACCGCAGTACCAACGCTTCGAGCACAGGGCAGCTCAAGGTCGTCATCGTTGGCGGCGCCGCCGCCGGTCCAAAGGTGGCGTCGCGCATCTGCCGACTCTCTCCCAATGCCCACGTCACTGTCATCGAAAAGGGCCGCTTCCTCGCCTATGCTGGTTGCGGCCTGCCCTACTACGTCTCAGGTGTGGTCGCCCATCAAGATGAGCTCATGAGCACCACTGCAGGTGCCCTGCGCGACCCCATCTTCTTCCAACACGTCAAGAATGTCGTCGTGCGCAACCGCAGCGAGGCCAAGCAACTCGATTGTGCACAGCGCCGAGTGCTGGTGCGTGAGCTCGACTCTACCGAAGAGTTCTGGCTCGACTACGACAAGCTCGTCCTCGCCACCGGCGCACTCCCCATCGAACCCAAGAGCCCGAACGTCGAGCTCGCCGGGATCTATCGACTTCATGGAATGGAGGACGCCGAGGGCATCCGCCGTGCCTTGGTCCACGCCCGCGCGCTTGACGTGGTGGTGGTGGGGGGCGGTCTGATCGGCGTCGAAATCACTGAAGCCCTGGTCGAGAAAGGTTGCCGTGTGACCATCGTCGAGCGGCGTCAGCAGCTCCTCGCGATGCTGGACTGGGAGATGGCCAAGTTGGTCGAGCGCAAGCTATTGATGCGCGGCGTGAAGGTGCTCTGCGATACCGAAGTGACCGGCTTCGAGGGACAACAGCAGCTCGAGCAGGTGCTCACCTCCCGAGGCCCTCTTCGCGCCGAGATGGCCATCCTCGGTCTGGGCGTACGCCCCAACACTCAGCTCGCTCACGAGGCCGGACTCGCCCTCGGTGAGCACGGAGGCATCCTGGTCGACGACAGCCTGCTCAGTAGCGACCCCGACATCTACGCCATCGGTGATTGCATCGAGAGCCACCACCTCATCCTCGAACACAAGCAGCTCATGCCCATGGGCTCCACCGCCAATCGACAAGGCCGTGTCGCCGCCAACAACATCTGCGGCCACCCCGAACGCTACCCTGGCTCGATTGGTAGCACGGTTTGTCGCGTCTTCGAATGCTGCGTCGCCCGCACTGGGCTGAGCGAGCGAGAGGCCCTGGAGTCAGGACGCGAGGTGCTCAGCGCCATCACCTCCGGCCCTGACCGCGCCCACTATCTGCCCGACTCCAAAACCATCTTCGTCAAGCTGGTGGTCGATGCCCAGAGTCACCGCATCCTCGGTGCCCAGTGCATTGGTGCGGGACAAGCAGACAAACGCGCAGATGTCGCAGCCACCGCCATCACCCTTGGTTGCCGCGTCGAGGACCTATCCAACCTCGATCTGTGCTACGCCCCTCCGTATTCCGAGGCGCTCGACAACCTGATTACCACGGCCAACGTGGTACGCAACAAAATGGACGGCATGCTGCGTAGCATCAGCGCGCGAGAGCTGCACGAAGCGCTCTCTCGCAAAGACGAAATCAGCCTCATCGATGTACGCACCCCCGCCGAGTTCGATGAGATGCGACTGAGCGCATCCATCAACATCCCCCTCGGCGCGCTGCGAGGCAGGCTGCAAGAGCTGCCCAAGGAGACGGCGCTGGTCGTGCTCTGCAATTCGGGTCTACGCTCCTATGAGGGCTCCATCGTGCTGACTGCAGCGGGCTTCAACGACGTTCGGGTACTCGATGGGGGCCTGCTGGCCTACCCCTTCGAGCTGGTGCTGGCCACTGGCCGAGCCCTGTAAGCACGCCAGGCACAACAGAAAACGGGATTCCAAAGGGCACAGCCCTTTGGCGGGGTGTGGGGCAGAGCCCCACAAATCATGGGAGCTGCTCGAAAAACTGCGAAACAAGAACTTGGGGGAACAGGCCACGCCCCCAATCGAAAAGAAGTTCGGGGAAACAGGCCAAGCGCCCAAACAACACGAAGTCGAAGCCAGGAGGCGGAGACTCGCTGCGAAGGCAGCCCGAAGGGTGCGTGCCAGGGATGGCACGCAACAACTCCAGGAATAGCCGAGCCCGAAAGCGCAACCAGTGCACAGCCCAAGTCGCTCACCTCAGCGCTTCTCAAAAATCCGGTCTGTTCGCTGAGCTCAGCTTCCAGCCATCGCTCGAGAGAAGCTGCTGCAGGACCTCCCCCTCCTCCCAGCGCGTCGCAACCGCGCTCTCGACCTCGGCTGCCTTCCCTGCTTTCGACACGATGCGCAGGCTTCGCCCTTCGACCTGCCCCAGCTTCGGCACAATCCGCAAACTCAAGTAGAGCTCTGCACCACGCTCCCCAACGCGTCGGTCCTGCTCACAGTAAACCTCGAAGCTCAAGCTGAGCAGGGCTTCGTTGCGTCGATCCTTCACTGTGCGTGCACGAGAAATGGGCGAGGCAAGCAGCCGATGCGCTTGGTGCGCGAGTACGCCCGCCCTCAAGCAGGCCAACTGTTGGTTCGGCGGTGCTGCCTCGAGCTGGGCATAGCCTTCATCGCTCGCCGATGCTCCCATCAGCGCAAAAGTCTCCTCGAAAACAGGCCGAAGCTGCATCCGCAGCTCCTTCTCGAGCCGTGAGGAGACAGGCAAACGGTCAGCTACTCCTACCATCACCACCGACAACGACAATGTGCTCTGCTCCAGTTCTGCGGAGAGCGCCTCCAAATGCGCCAAGGTGTCGTCGAAATCGCGCAAGAAGGCCTGCATCTGCGGAGCCTCGCCGAGGTGGAAATCGAGCTCTCGCCACTCGCCCGGCGCTGCGTTGAGCAGCGCCACCACCGCCTCACGCGGCGGCATCAGCTGCAGGGTCATCTCCAAGGCACGCCGACGCGAGGCCGACAGTGCCTCACGCTCAGGCGCCTCGCGCGCATGCCGCCGGGGCTGAGCAGGTGCTCCAAGGCGTGCAGAGAACTGCGTCTCGAGGCGAAACGATGCATGGACAGGCCCCAACAGCTCACGCTCCTGCTCCCCCGGCGCGGAGCGGCGCTGCTCACAAGCGCACAGCAGCAGCACGCCAGCGAGCAACATGAGGTCGAGACTGGTCTTTGCAGGGCTTGTCCTCACGGGCTTGCATCCTGTTCCAAAAGGACCGACAAGCAGTACATCTTCATGGCATCTCCTGCGCTGCGCCCAGGCTGTTGCCACACCCAGGCGGGCAGCACACAGCGACCAGCCGTGGCCGCATACGCCGCCTCCGCACAACCTTCCAGCTCCGGCTCTGCCTGCTCGAGCTCCCCCAACGAGGCACAACGCGGCTGCGCCTCGACTCGAGGTTGCGCGCCCAGCTCGAAGTGGAAGCGAGTGTCGACCCGCATCGAAGCCCTCTCCAGCCAGAGGACTAGCGCCAAGAGCAGCAACACGGCGCAGGCCAGCAAGACGAGGCGCAGCCAAGCTGTTCTCCCTTCATCCAGCATCGCTTCCCCCTTGCATCTCCCAGGAAAACGCTTCCCCACCCTCTAACACCACGCCAAGGTCGGCCATGTGATGCATGTGACGCCGCCGCTCTTGACTCTCTTGCTGTCCCACTGCAGCCTGAACAGCAGCGGCGCGGCAGCATTGCTTGGCCGTGCCCCCCATCGTCGCGAGCGCAGTAGTGCGTGAGCGAGCAGCGTACGAGGCAGAGATGCACACCTTCATCCAACACACCGGTGTCACCCTGGCACCTTCGACCGCCTTGCGATGCCCACTGAGAAGGCATCACCTTCAAACCTGGCTCGCCTGCATGAGCCTACTGCTCACGCTAGGACTGTCGTCCTGTGTCGACGACCTCGCCCAGTCTCCAAGCCTCCAAACCCAGTGGTTTGCAGTGCACACGCTGTGCCCCGACGCTCCCCCAGTGCTGCACGGCATCGACGTATCGGTCTGGCAAGGCAGTATCAACTGGGACCAAGTCGCCACCAGCGGCAAGGCCGACTTCGCCTACATCCGCATCGGCGATGGTTTGGGGACCGATGAGCGCTTCGTGGACAATTGGACCGAGGCCCGCCGCGTGGGCGTCCCCCGTGGCGCCTACCACTTCTTCCGCCCCAACCTCGACCCCCTCACCCAAGCCCAACACTTTCTCGACATCGTGGAGCGCGGTGGCGGTTATCTGCCTGACGACCTGCCCCCCATGATCGACGTCGAAGCCACCGGCAACCAGAGCGCCTCCATCATCACCGCCAACATGCGCGTCTGGATGCAAACCGTCGAAGCCGCCACTGGAAAGCGGCCCATCATCTACACTGGCTCCTACTTCTGGGACGACAACAAGCTCGGCGACGGCTTCGCTGACCACCACCTGTGGACCGCCCACTACACCTCGGCCGATTGCCCACTCGCCCCCAACGCCTGGTCGAGCTGGCTCATCTGGCAGTACAGCTCCAGCGGGAGTGTCGCCGGCATCAGCGGCGACGTGGACATGAACCGCTTCAATGGCAGCGCCGAAGACCTAGCCTTGTGGCCTCGCTGTAGCCACTACAAGCCCATCTCCTCCTGCCTCCCCCCAAGCTGGTGGTGCGATGCCATCGATACCCTGCACCAGGATGGCATCCTCAGCCAACCCTGCGATGCTTTCCTCTCCGGCGACAGCTTCTCTCGCGCCGACTGGGCCCTGTTGCTGGGCCGCGCCATCCACATCGAAGACACCGAAGCCTTTGCCCTGTGTCGGCTTCCCTTCGTCGATGTGAGCGAGAGCGAGCCCTTCGCGCGCCACGTGGCGGCCCTCGCGGGCCTCGATTACGGCGACGGCGAGACTGTGTTCTCGACCGCGACATCAACTTTCGAGCCGAACCGAGCTGCCAGCCGCTGCGAGGGCGCTGCGCTGGTCGCGCGAAGCTGGAACCTTGCCGCTGCTCCCCAAACCGCCATCCCCTACAGCGACGCCTCGAGCATCCCTGAATGGTGCATCGATCCCGTTCAGCGCTTGCTCGCCCTGCAGCTCCTCGACGCCACCGCTGCTCAGTTCAGGCCCCTCGACGCCATGACCGTAGGTGAGGCCGCTTCGCTGCTGCTCGCAACCATCCAATCGCAGGGACGGAATACGCCTTCGGCGTCCGACTTCAGCGAACCATCGTGCCGCGCAGCCTGTGAGGACGTCTGCGTGTTGGACAGCACGAGCTGCCTAGAGGACGCTATCCTCTACTGTGTCGCAGGGAGCAACGGCTGCACCGCCTGGTCACAGGCCCAGCGCTGTCCTACCCGCGAAGCCTGCCGCAACGATGCCTGCATCGACGTCTGCGTCGATGAATGTCGCCTCGACGAGACCATCTGTGATGGCGATGCCATCCGCGACTGCGCTGTCGACGAGCAGGGCTGTTTGCTCTGGTCGGCGCCGGTGGACTGTCCCAAAGGGGAAGTCTGCAGCGACGGAGGCTGTATCGATCCTTGCGCAGACAATGCCTGTGTCGAAGACCACGTTGAGGAAGCTGCTGAGGACGTGCTCGAAGAAGACGACACCTTCCCGGCCATCCGGCCCTCCACCGGAGATGAGGCAAGCTGCTCCTGCCAGCTACGGGCCAGCGATTCACCGACGTCCTGGCTTGGTCTCCTGCTGCTCGGTCTGTTCTTGGGAGTGCATTGCTTCAGCCGCCGGCACTGAGCGCGCGACAGCAACAACGTCCGCCCGCAGCAAAATGGCGGCGCTACCGATCTTGCACACATATGCCCACAGAGCCGACAGACCAGGACTTGCCAACTCGGGCAGCTCGATGTAGGTTTTAGGTCGCCATCGACGACCTTGCTGGCAGCGCTTGTGCTCAACCGAGCCCCTGCGTCTTGCCCATGGCGGATTGGTGCGCTTTGATTTCTTGTCGATTGGGCGCTTGGCCTGTTCCCCCAACTTGTGACAAGCAGTCCTCAACTCGACGCCACCCGCAACCAAGCCACTCCAGCAACACCATGAAATCAAGGGGATTCCCAAGGGCGTAGCCCTTTCCCCCGGAGCATGGGCAGCGCCCGCCACATCCCTCGTGCAACCGTTTCCCATGATCCCCAGCCACCTTGGCTCGGCGTCAGCCAGCTGCGGAGAGCCGCCGTGAAGCCGGAACACAAAGACATCGTTCGCGCCGAGCTGCTGCAACGCCTCCTCGGTCAACACCAGTCGAGCCCCAGCAGCATCGAAGCCACGATCTTCGACACCCTCTACGAAGAACGCAAGCGCCTCGAGGGCATCACCGATCCAGTCCGCGCCGCCAAGGAGTCCGCCTTCTATGACGCCCTCCATCAGCGCACCTTGCGCGGCAGCGAGCGCGAACACCTCGACGTCCTCCGAACACTCATCAGCGCCTTCTTCGAAGAGGTCCTTGGCCACTTCGACCCTCGAGTCTACGCGCTCGCCACGCGCGCGCTGCCGGTTGCGCTCAGCGGACTGCTCCGCACCCTGAGCCCAATTCGCCTACTCGAAGCCATCGCTGGAGAGTCGGCCGAAGGGGTCCCTCCGCTCGAAGCGGGCGCGCCGTCCGAGCCTCGCACGAGCGCAGCTCGAGCCCGCAACGGGCTCGTCCAACAGCTCGTGCTCAGTGGTCAGGTTGCCCAATTGCAAGCGCTCGCGCAACGCGGCACGGTCATCCTCACGCCCACCCACTCCTCGAACCTAGACTCGGTACTCATCGGCTTTGCACTTCACTTGATGCAGCTCCCGCCCTTCATCTACGGGGCCGGACTCAACCTCTTCAAGAGCCCGCTGGTCGGTTTCTTCATGCACCGCCTGGGTGCCTACCGGGTCGACCGCAGAAAAACGGCGACACTCTACAAGGAAGTGCTGAAAAGCTACTCTGGCCTGAGCCTGGAGATGGGCTACCACAACCTCTTCTTCCCAGGCGGGACACGCTCTCGAAGCGGCATGGTCGAGACCCGCCTCAAGCTGGGCTTGCTCGGCACCGGACTCGACGCCTACATCCACAACCTCATCGCCGAGCGCGCTCGTCCTGATGTCTTCATCGTCCCTTGCACCCTCAACTATGAGCTCGTGCTCGAAGCCGAGACCCTGATTCGCGATCACCTCGCCGAGCACGGAAAGAGCCGCTTCATCATCGACGACGACGAGTTTTCGAAGCCCAAGCGAATCTTCGACTTCCTGCGCCGCCTCTTCGCCCTCGAGTCGCGAATCGAGTTGGTCATCGGCGAGCCCCTCGATCCCTTCGGTCATCGTGTCGATGCTGAGGGGCAATCGATGGATCCACGCGGTCGCCCCATCGATCGCCGTCGATACGTCTGGACTCGAGGCCGGCCCTGTCATTCACCGCAGAGGGATCGAGAATACACTCGAGAGCTCGCCTCCTCCATCGTCTCGAGCTTCCACCGCAACACTGTCCTGCAGTCGACACAGGTGGTCAGTGCCGCGCTCTTCGAGCACCTTCGCAGCCTCAATCCAGAGCTCGATCTCTACCGGCTGCTGCGCACGGGCGGGAGCTCTCCTCGTATTCCACTTATTGACTTCTACCCTCGCCTGGAGTCCCTGCTGGAGCGCTGCAACTCTCTTGCGGAACGAGGCGGCGTGCGCCTCGATCAAACCCTCTGCCAAGGCGATCCCATCGCAGTTCTGAACACTGCACTCAGCCACTTCCAGGGTTATCACGAGAGACTTGCCGTTCGCCGAGTTGGCGAGCAGCTCGAACACATCGATCGGCAGCTGATGCTCTTTTATGCGCATCGCCTCCGCGCCTTTGACCTACTGCCATCCCAGAGCTGGAAATGACCGATCACGAATACGACATCTGCGTCATCGGCGGCGGTGCCTTCGGCACTGCGTTGGCCCACATCTTGGCGAGCAGAGAGCGACGTGTCGCGCTTTGGGTACGGCGTCCTGAGCTCGCCGAGGAAATCAACCGCGAGCACCGCAATCAGCGCTACCTGCCCGGACTCGCTCTTTGTCCCAGCCTGCAGGCGAGCAGCGAGCTCGAAGCGCTCACCCGCTCGACTCCAATCCTGTTGATGGCGGTCCCTTCTCGTCACTTTCGGGCCACCGCTCGGCAGCTCGGCGACTTCCTCAGCGCCGAGCAGATCGTGGTCCACGCGACCAAAGGTATCGAGCAGCAAAGTTACCAACGCATGTCGCAGGTGCTGCGCGAAGAGAGCTGCGCCATCAAGCTCGGCGTCATTTCGGGCCCCAATCTCGCCAACGAGCTGGTTCGGGGACAACCCGCGGGCGCCCTCGTCGCCAGCCGTTTCGACGAGGTCGCCCTCGCGCTGCAAGCGCAGTTCTCTGGGAGCTCGTTGCGCCTCTACCGAGGCCGCGACGTCATTGGCACAGAGCTCGCTGGCGCCTTCAAGAACATCGTGGCCCTGGCAGCAGGCGCCGTCGACGGCCTCGACCTGGGAGACAACGCCAAGGCCATGCTCGTAACCCGAGGCCTGTCCGAGATGGCGCGCTTTGGCGTCGCCCTCGGCGCTCAGGTGATGACCTTCGGTGGCCTCGCCGGTATCGGTGACCTGATGGCCACCTGCGCCTCGAAGCTGAGCCGCAACCACCAGGTGGGGCAGCGACTGGCGCGCGGCGAGAGCCTAGAGAGCACCGCAGCATCCATGCCGCACATCGCGGAAGGTGTCTTTACGTGCAGGGCAGTACACGCCCAAGCCCAGGCTCTGCATCTCGAGCTGCACATCGTCAGCGCCGTGCACGCCTTTCTCTTCGAAGGCTGGAGCATCGAGGCCGTCCTCGGTGAGCTTCTCTCGAGACCCACTGGGGAAGAGCTGGCCATGATGCCGAGCCGAGGCGCGTGAGGGAAGCATCGACCCAACGAGCGTAGCGGCATCCCACGGAAAACAGGAGTGATTCCAAAGGACTTGCCCATCGGCGCGGGCAACCCCAGACAACCCCAGACAGAAACGCCCGCGCCGCTTGAAGCATCCACTTTGAACAAGGCCACCACATCATGCCCTACCCCATCAGCCGAATCATGCAGCGCAGCTTCGCTCTGGAGCAGCAGGGCGTGATCCATGTCTGGGACGTCGACAAGACCTACCTCGACACGCACTTTTCATCACTCGAAGGGATGGCCACCATCCCCATTGAATTCGCCGTCGACAAGCGCGCCTTCCCCGGCATGCCCGAGCTGCTGCGCGCACTTCGATGGGGCGGTGAGCAGTCCTACGCCTGTGTCCCCATCATCTTCGTCACCGCCAGTCCGCCTCAGCTCCGGAAGGTGCTTGCCCGCAAGATGCTGCTCGATGGCGTAGAATGGGATGGAATCGTATTCAAGAACTGGCTTGCCGTTCTGGCGAGCGGCTATTGGAGAAGACTGCGAGAGCAGCTGGCCTTCAAACTCTGCGCGCTTCTCAGTTGCAGGCTCTTATGGCCCCTCCGGGACGAGTTCCTCTACGGAGACGACACCGAGAGCGATCCCGAAGCCTTTGCGCTGTATACTCGCATCATCCATCACGAGCTCTCTGCAGCGCAAACCGAGGTCCTCTTGCGCGAGCGTGGGGTGAGCCGACCAGACCGACGCAACGTGCATGCCCTCGTCCAGCGGCTCCCCATCGAACGAGGGCGAGTTCGCCAAGCCTTCATTCATTTGGCAGGGCACTCCCCACTTTCGCGCTTCTCAGACAGCGAAGTCCTGCCCGTACGTCACGCGGCCGAGCTCGCACTTGCCTTATGGGAGCGCGAGCAGGTCCGCGCCGATGGCTGCCTACGGGCACTGAACGCGTCACTGGGCGCGTTTTCTCCAGTGGCCCGCCGAAGGGCACTGGATGAGGCCACCGACAGGGGCCTCATCAGCCCCGCGCGCGCCGCCGTCCTCGAACAGGACGAGCTCTTTGCGGCACACTAAAGGGCTGGGCCCTTTGGAATCCCGATGCAATGTGGCGCGTGCGCGCTTGGACTGACGGCTTCGCTCAGTCCAAAAAGGCCACGAACGGGGTACCAGGTGCCTCACCTTCGCGGTTGAGCACCACGCGGTGCCAGAAGGGCAGCTTGATGGTGCGGTGGTCCGGGTGGGAGATTCGGCCCTTCACGAAGAGCGTCGCATTTCGGCGCATCTGTCGAAACGTCAAGCTCGAGTTCTGATGACGACGCAACCAGCGTTGATACGCTGTGATGCTCAGACCATTCGGGTGCTCGCGGCTCACCCAGACAGTCTCCCCGCCCAAGCGAACGGCCAGCTCCGCCCAATGAGGCTTGCCAGCGCCACGACGAAGCGGCTCGTTGCACAAGACCTCCTGTTCGGGCACCACCAGCTTCTGCTCGGGCACGAAGAACCACTCACCCTGACGCACGAAGCCCGCGTTACGACGGCGGTTGCGGTCCTTGCGCTTGACCCCGGCTCGACGCTGAGACGCAATCACGATCCCTGGCTTGAGCGCCTCCATTGCGCTCGTCACATCAGAAGAGAGTGGCGCTTGAGGCAGCGCCGCCACAAACCAGAAGCGCTCGTCATGGCCACACAGAAACTTCGATTTCCGGGTCGGACCAAGCTCCTCACCGCGAAAGAGCAGAAGGAGATGACGCAGCTCGGGTCGCACATCCATTACGAGGGCGTCCAAACCCGCGCTGCGCGGATTCACCCGCAGCGAGAAGAATTCCCCATTGCGATCGCGACCAATATCCAACGAGAGCGCTCGGTTGCTCTGGTACTGCAGCTGGAGACGCGCCCCAATCTGCTCGAATTTTCCTTCAATCAACGACGCGTCGAACATGACACCTTGCCTCCCTGCATACGCTTGCGATGGCAGTGGACGAAGCAGCGAGCTGCCAGAGCGCTGCGGTTTGCATTCGTTCGCTCTCGGGCACCGACCTCTCGACAGCTGCAAATCCTTCGGATTGTCGAGAGGATGCGTGCCCTTCGCTCACTTTCGATTGCATTCGCTCGCTCTTGGGCACCGACCTCTCGACAGCAGCAATTCCTACGAAATGTCGAGAGGGTGCGTGCCCTTCGCTCACTGTCGAATGCATTCGTTCCCTCTCGGGCACCGACCTCGACAGCTGCAAATCCTTCGGATTGGCGCGAGGGTGCGTGCCCTTCGCTCACCTTCGAATGCGATGCCGCATACATCGGCCTTCCAGAGCCGAAGTGACACCGCACAAGCGCTTTTCTGGCGCGACGACCTTGCCTGGCACAGCATGACTGGTGATGATGCCTCGAATGCCCTCGGCCGGATAATTGGGGAAACAGGCCAAGCGCCCAATCTCCAAGAAGTTGGTGGAACAGGCCAAGTGCCCAATCTACAAAAAGTGAGGAGAAGATGGCCGAACAACCCTGGAAACAAGCTGCGGAGCTCCTTGCTCTCTCCGAAGCCATCCTGATCACGGCTGGCGCGGGCATGGGTGTCGACTCGGGTCTGCCCGACTTTCGTGGCGTCGAGGGCTTCTGGCGCGCATACCCTGCGTTCCGCAAAGCCGGGCTGCGTTTCGAATCACTCGCCAACCCTCGTCTCTTCGAAAGCGATCCCCAGCTCGCCTGGGGTTTCTATGCACACCGGCTTGGCCTTTACCGCTCAGTGATACCGCATCAGGGCTTTCGCATCTTGTCGTCGCTCAGCGCTGGCCGAAGCCGCTTCGTCTTTACTTCGAACGTGGACGGCCACTTTCAGCGCTCCCTGTGCTCTGAAGCCGAGGTCTATGAGGTCCACGGTTCTATTCATCACCTTCAGTGCACCAAGCCTTGTTGTGACCTAGTCTGGGAGAATCGCCTGGAGCTCTCGTTCGACGCCACTACCCTGCGCGCCCGCGACCCCCTCCCCCGATGCCCCCACTGTCATGCCTTGGCCCGCCCCAACATCCTCATGTTTGGCGATGGCAGCTTCGTCGACAGCCGCGCCGACGCTCAGGCAGCAGCTTTTCGAGCGTGGCTCGACCAGAACCTTGGGAAAGCCCTCTGCGTCCTGGAGCTCGGCGCGGGCACGGCCATCCCCACCGTGCGGATGCTGGGCGAGGACCTGGCCAAGCTGGGGGCGGGCCTGATTCGTATCAATCCGCGCGACGCCAGTGTGCCCGCTGGCGCAATCTCGCTTCGAGCAGGAGCACTCGAAGCGCTGCGGCAGCTCCAGCAAAGCTTCGAACACGCTTCGAACTGAACTTGGGGAAACAGGCCAAGCGCCCAATCAACAAGAATTCAAGCCTACCGTGCTGCGCAGGGGCTCGAACGGAGCAATGGGCGAACGCTGTTCGCGCTCATTCCTCGATGAGCACGGCCTTCTTGATGTAGTCGAGCTTCGGGAAATCGCTCTTCAGATAGGCATTCCCCTTCTCTGCGATCATGCCCTGATCGGGCTCTTGGCCATGTGATGCGTTGATCGCTTCGACCACCTTCATACCGGTCACCACTTCGCCGATGGGGGAGAAGCCCATGTCATCGAGCCGCGCGTTGTCCTCGAGGTTGATGAAGAGCTGAGTCGTGCGCGTGTTGGGGCCTGCTGAAGCGAAGCTCACCCGTCCTTTGAAGTTGCTTTTGCTGACTGGATCGTCCTGGATGTTGGCGTCAGCCCAGAGCGCGTTGGTCTCCGGGTCACCGTGCATGCCGAACTGCACGACGAATCCCGGTACCACTCGAAAAAAGGCGAGCTCTGTGTAGTAGCCGCTCTTGACCAGGGTATAGAAGCGATCGACCCCGACGGGTGCCCAGTCCCGCTCGACCTGAACGACGAAGTCGCCTGCGGTGGTCTCGAAGCGCACTTGGAATTTCGCAGGGGCTTTGAGGCTCGCGGTCTCGAGCTTCTCAGCGCTACTTTTGGTGGGGGCTTCCTCGGCCACCGCAAAGGACGTCACGAGACTCAGCACCAGGGAAAGAACCAGGGTTCGCTTCATCGTGTTTCTCCAAGAGAGAGGTGGGATGGGCACGCGTTGAGGCCAGCTCTGCTGCATCGGGCGAACTCAACGCAAGAAGTTGGGGGAATCGGGCCAAGCGCCCAGTGGACAAAAACTTGGGGGAACAGGCCAAGCGCCCAATGGACAAGAAATTCGGGCTCAGTAGCCGCAGATGGTACGACACTCGACCTTCTCATGCAGCGGCTGCTGCCATTCGAATCGGGCGAGGTCCCAGCTGCGACCTTCGAAATCGCTGTAGGTCCAGGAAACGGCTTGGGCGGTGTTGTTGCCTGAAGTGCTGCAGGTCTTGACGGTGATGGACTCCACCCCTTGCTCATTGGTGCAAGGGATCTTCTGGTCGAGCTCTTCCTCCCATTCCCAGGTGGCGAGGTCACGCGAAGACCAGTTGTCGACACGACCAAAGAGCCCTGGATACGACTGCTTGAAGCTCACACTGCGGGCGCGTTGCATACCGCTCCAGGTCTTGGCGACCAGTGTCTCTTCGCTGCGTTGGAGTTGCGCCTCGAGGCGATCGTCGAGCTCGGACCAGACGAACTCCACCGTACTCGACGTGTCTCGCTCGTCATCCTGGAACATACATCGATTGCCGTCACTCGAGAACACACGAATGGTTGACTGGTTGGCTGCATTTCTCATGAAGCTCGCGCTCACTTTCGAGCAGTAGTCTTCGTCGGCGAGCAAGGGTTGGGCGAGCAAACGGGTCCCATCCTCTCCGCTGATCTCGAGCATTCCAAAACTCAGTCGAATACGCTCCTCTCCCGGCCAAGGCAGCACATCCGCGCCCTGCACGAGCTCCTGCAGCGGCGTCTCGACCCCCTCTTCATAGCTGAGCGAGAGCGTGAGCAGCTCCTCGCCTTCGATGGGGATCGGCTCCCATGCAGGCCAGGACACCAAGCAGCTCTGCTCTGGGTCCCAGCGATAGAAGCGGATGAGGTCGGCGGTGAGC
The DNA here is from genome assembly GCA_034002465.1 of Myxococcota bacterium. GTDB lineage: Bacteria > Myxococcota_A > Bradymonadia > UBA4248 > JAVFAO01 > JAVFAO01. Next base: position 1,671 of record JAVFAO010000096.1, on the reverse strand, counting down.
TGTAGCAAGATTGGATCTGGACCCTGAAAAAACCACCACTCCACGGTCTCCGGACGCTTGAGTTGCGCGCAGCTCGCTGCTTTGGGGAGAGCTGGCTCGACCATGAAAATGACATCGCCATCTGCAGTCTGCAGATACAACAGCGGGGTTCCATCCTCGGACTTCCCGAGCCTGCCTGGACGCGGCGAAATGTCCAAGTCGATGAGCGCTTCCGTGATGGGATCCTCGCCCGCCGGAAAATAACTCCGTTGGCGCTGGGTCGCCGAGCCCGCGCAGGCGCTCACGAAGAAGAGGAAGAGAAAAGCAAGGCAGAGCGGACGATGCATAGACTGAGGCTCTCCTTTGGACGACACCGCGACGCCTGCACACGGTCGTTCCGTTACGCAGTCTGCTTCCAAAGGAAGCAAGCCGTCAAGTCTCCCCTGAATCTAGTGGAAACATCTCAAGAACACACGGGAATCGCCATCCTGCCGGAAGAGGCGTCGCACTCGGGAGGCGGCTACGGCTGCGAACCCAGTTGCCCGAGGCGTTTGGCGCTTCGACGTCTCAGGCATCCTCGTCGTCGTCAATGTTGCTTTTGGGTGGCAGCCCGTCAAAGCGCAAATGCAGCAGCATCTCGATGTTTCCGCTGCCGCCATGTACCGGGCAATCCATTCTTTGCAGTGCCACGAAGCCCAAGCCGCGGGCCTTGCGCAGGAAGCGATTGCGCGCAAATTTCCGCAGGTTTCGGCTCTCGATGATGCCTTGCGCTGGCACCAAGACCTTGGGCAGCTCGAACTGCGGCTTCACCAAGACCACGCCGTGAGCACCTTTTCGCAGACGCAACGCGATGGCCCGCATCATTGACCGGGCCGAGGCGTGGCTCACATCGAGCACGAAGAAATCGAAGGGACCCGGCGCCACAGACAAAGACAGGGTGCGGAAATTGACGCCGTCCAAGCTCTCCACGCGGCTGTCCTCTCGGAGCTTGGGGTGCAGCAGCCCCCGACCGAGCTCGACGGCAGTCACGTGAGATGCTCGGTGCTGGAGGAGGCAATCCGAGAAGCCGCCAGTGGAGGCTCCCACGTCCAGGACTCGCCGCCCGCGCACCCACTTATCCAGTTCGAAGGCAGTCAACGCGGCCTCGAGCTTGTCACCGCCACGGCCCACGAAGCGACCAGACGGGTGAATGGGTTCCGCTGTCAGAACAGAAATGGGAGTCGCTTTGCCCGCACTCCCCGCACCTCGCTGAGCCGCCGCAGGCTCGGCGCGCCTCCGGTCTGGCCTGGGGCGATGGTCCCCGCCACGACTGACTGCTTTGGGAGCGGAGCCTTGCCTGGGTCCTGCAAGGTGTCTGCATTGGTCCTCAGCCTTCGGGCTTGTTTGTTGTCGATTGGGCGCTTGTCCTGTTCCCCCAACTTCTTGTCGATTGGGCGCTTGGCCTGTTCCCCCAACTTCTTGTCGATTGGGCGCTTGGCCTGTCACCCAAACTTCTTGTCGATTGGGCGCTTGGCCTGTTCCCCCAGCTTGTCGGTGCGTTGGTGATGCTTGGCTACGACTCGTTGACCCCAAGTTGACCACGCTCTCTCGACAGTCCGCGCCCTGCAAGGCTTTCCGCGATCGTTGTAGGTACAGCCGTGGCTATTCGCTGTCGCGCGGGACGAGGCGCTCGGCGAGCAGCAGCTCGTCTAG
>JAVFAO010000095.1:0-18851 GCA_034002465.1 Myxococcota bacterium | reverse complement strand
GGTTGCACTCGAGCACCACCTCACCCGTCTCGGGGTCGAAGGCGTCCTCGGCAGCAACGCGCCCCATCAGCGAGTCGATGCTCACAGGGATTCGCTCGACACCTGCCTGCAGCAGCTTCTTGAGGCTGCCCTTGTTGAACTTGTTGCCTTCTTTGATGAGAACCGTGCCGTCCTTGGGATCGACGATGTCACTCATCGCCTTCTGACCGGAGAGGATATCGCGGTCCACCGCTTTGAAGACCTGCGGCTCACCTTCGACCATCTCGATGTAGATGGTCTCGGTCTTGTAGTAAATCTTGAGCAACTCTTCCGCAGAGTACCCCAACGCCTTGAGCAGAATCGTCGCTGGCATCTTTCGCCGGCGATCGATGCGTACGTGCAGGATGTCCTTGGAGTCGAACTCGAAGTCGAGCCACGAGCCTCGGTACGGAATGATGCGCGCAGAGAAGAGCAGCTTGCCGCTCGAGTGGGTCTTGCCACGATCGTTGTCGAAGAAGGCGCCCGGCGAACGATGCAGCTGGCTGACCACGACGCGTTCAGTGCCGTTGATGATGAAGGTACCCTGCTCGGTCATCAGGGGGATGGCGCCAAAGTAGACCTGCTGCTCCTTGATATCACGGATACTCTTCTCGCCTTGCTCGTCCTTGTCATAGACGACCAAGCGGATTTCGACCTTCACCGGCGCTTCATAGGTCATTCCCCGAGCGTGACACTCCTCGACGTCATATTTCGGCGCCTCGAGCGCATAGCTCACGAATTGCAGCGAGCTCGTCTCGTTGAAATCCGAGATGGGAAAGACACTCCGAAAAACCCCCTGCAAACCCGTGTCATCGCGCTCCATGGGCGGCACATCGGCCTGCAAAAACGCCGCGTAGGAACGGCTCTGGATGTCGATGAGGTTGGGCGTATCGACGACGCAATCGATGGCGGCGAAGCTACGGCGGGCGCGAAAGTTCGACTGAATCTGGGATGCCATCTGCTCTCCTCGATCTCGACCGATCTACGGTTCATGGCAAAAACACAGGGCGGAGCGACCAGCGGATGCGTCAGGGGTCTTGCCGCCACGAGCCTTCAAAAAACTTGGGGAAACAGGCCAAGCGTCCAATCGACAAGAAGTCACACGAGCCACGTCGATCGAAGTCGTAGCCAGGAGGCGGAGACTCGCTGCGAAGCAAGCCCGAAGGGTGCGTGACAGAGACGGCACGCAACAAGCGTGCGCTGACTCTGTCCGAAACAGCTCGAGCACATTGGGGAAACAGCAATCTCGCCAAGGTCGCGACGCCGTGGTGGCGGACAAAAGCCGACGAATGCAGCTGGATCTCGCCCTTGGAACGAGATCTCACTCGCCGGAAGCGACGCGATGCGCGCTGAGTATTGAATGTCGTTGACAGAGATCGTGATGCCAAGTTCTGCCACTCCAAGGCGCGAGGAGTGTATGGACGCATGGGGAGGCTGTCAACCTTCGATTTCGAAAGTTGGCGAGTTTCGTGCATATCCGGGGTGTCAGCCGCTTGCCGAACGCCGGTAGTTGACTGAAACCGCTTGAAAACCGAGCGCTTCGCAAAACAAGCGGGACGAATCACCGGAAGCACTCAGGGCCACATGCTCCACACCGGCCCCCTCAAAAGCCTCGAGCAAACGTTCCACCAGCCGCCGGCCCACGCCGCGTCGCCGGTGTTCCTCGAGCACGTAGAGCTCGCTGAGCTCGCCATACATGCTGGTCTCGAAGACACTGCTCTGACTCTCGACGAGAGCTGCTGCGTAGCCCACAATGCGCTCTTCGTGAATGGCCACGAAGCAAAGGTAGCGGTTCTCGGCGAGCAGCTGCTGACGCACCATACGAAGCTGCCAAGCCACCATCTTCGGGTTGGCGCGCAGGCACAGCAGCGGGTCGTCCAGCTCTTGGGTGAATCGAAGGTAGAGCTCATGAAGCTCGTTCAGTTCACGAAGCTGGAGCGGGCGAACGACGTAGTTCGAGCTTGGCATCTCGACCTCGGCACAGGAGGTATCCGGAGAGGCCGCCGGGAGGCGGCCCAACCCGTCCGGCAGTGCCGGACGAGCACGGAAGCGCTGGTGCTACGAGGGGAGCTTAGGCAGGCTTGACATCGACGGTGGCGCCAGCCGACTCGACCTTGGCCTTGATGTCGGCAGCTTCTGCCTTGGAGACGCTCTCCTTGATGACGCCGGGGGCGCCGTCGACGAGATCCTTGGCCTCTTTCAGGCCGAGACCGGTGATGGCGCGGATTTCCTTGATGACGTTGATCTTCTTGTCGCCGACCGTGGCGAGGATCACCTTGAACTCGGTGGGCTCTTCGGCAGCGGGAGCGGCAGCGGCGGCGGCGGGCGCGGCGGCCATCATCATGCCACCACCGGAAGCGGCCTTCACGCCCCAGCGCTCTTCGAGCTGCTTGACGAGCTCGTTGATCTGCACGACGTTCAGGGTCTCGAGGTACTCAATGACTTGATCTTGGGTCACGGACATGTGTCTAGCTCCTGCAAGGGGCAACGAAGTCGTTGCGATGTGTGAAACGATGGAATGTCTCGAAACGCTCGGTGCGAGACCGAACGCTCATGCTTTGTCGAGGTCGTCGGCGCGGGCTTGCAGCAGGCTGACGAACTGACTCGCCATCGTGCTGAAGATCCCGAGCAACTGCGTAGCGGGGGCGTTGAAGAGGCCAAGCAGCTCGGAGCGCAACTCGTCCTTGCCCTTCATCTGAGAGAGCTGCTCGATGCCAGCCGGGTCGAGGACGCTGCCGCCAAGAAGTCCCCACTTGATGGTGAACTTTTTGTTTTCCTTGGCGTAATCGCAAATCACCTTAGCCGGCCCAACCGGATCGCCGTGCTTGATGGCGAACGCCGTCGGTCCCACGAACTTGTCCGCGATGTTCTCGATGGGCGTGCCCGCCAGCGCGCGCTTGGCGAGGGTGTTCTTGGCGATACGGAAGGTGATGCCCTCGGCGCGGCATTTGCGGCGCAGCGAGCCGATCGCATTGACGGTGACACCGCTGGTGTCGGTCAAGATGATCGAATCGGCTGCCGCAAAGAGCTCCTTGAGCTCGGCGATGGCGGCGGTTTTTTCTTCGCGATTCATAGTTTGCCTCTTGTGGTTCTATCTCTGGCTGCAGGCGCGAGCGCCACCGCAAACGAAAAAACCCCTGCCCAACAAAGGACAGGGGTCGACGTCGACATCGGTCTTCGTGCGCTTCCCGTGTCCCGCTCCATCGGCGCGGAGCTTCAATCTGCCCCGCGCCTTCAGGCGCGCGGCAGAACCGACTTCAACGACGGTTCACTTGACGGCGGCTCTTCAATTGTCGCGCTGTGTCCTAGTCTCTTCTCCTCGCAACGTCAAGCACGAATCGTTCAAACCGTGCTCAACGCAGCCGGATCGACCTTGACGCCCGGACTCATCGTGGCGCTCAGCGTCACCGAGCGCACATACTGTCCCTTGGCAGTGGCAGGCTTGAGTCGGAAGAGCGTATCGGTGAGCGCCTTGAAGTTCTCGGCGAGCTTCTCGGGGGCAAAGGAGACGCGTCCAACTGGGGCATGGATGATGCCATTCTTGTCGACACGAAACTCCACGCGACCGGCCTTGGACTCTCGCACGGCGCGCGTCACGTCCATGGTCACCGTGCCCACCTTGGGATTGGGCATCAGACCACGGGGACCGAGCACGCGACCCAAGCGACCCACCTTACCCATCAGATCCGGCGTCGCGATGGCCTTGTCAAAGTCCATCCAACCGCCCTGAATCTTCTCGATCAGGTCGTCGGCACCGACAAAGTCTGCCCCAGCCTCGCGGGCTTCCTTCTCGCGCTCACCCGTCGCAAAGACAACCACCCGAACGGTCTTGCCAATGCCGTGCGGCAGCACCACCGCGCCACGCACCATTTGGTCGGCGTGCCGTGGGTCGACGTTGAGACGCACTGCGGCGTCTACCGAGCCATCGAAGTTGGAATAGCTGACGCTCTTGACCAGCTTCATCGCCTCGACGAGGTCGCTAAGCCGTTGCGTGCGATCAACCTTCGCAAACACACTCTTGTACTTCTTTCCACGCTGCGGCATGGTTCGATCCTCTCGTTCTCTGCGCTAGTCGACGATGTCCACACCCATGCTGCGGCAAGAACCCTCGACCGTGCGCATGGCTGCTTCGAGACTATCGGTGTTCAGGTCAGGCATCTTGATCTTCGCGATCTTGAGAACCTGTTCCCGATTGATCTTTCCAATCTTCTCGCGATTGGGAACACCACTGCCCTTCTTCGCCCCCATCTCCTTGAACACCAGCGCCGCCACCGGCGGCGTCTTGGTCACGAAGCTGAAGGAGCGATCGGCGTACACCGTGATCACCACTGGCGTGATCATCCCATCCTGGTCCTGCGTACGCGCATTGAACTGCTTGCAGAACTCCATGATGTTCACGCCGTGCTGACCCAACGCGGGGCCAACGGGCGGAGACGGGTTCGCTTTGCCAGCGGGGCATTGGAGCTTGACGAATGCAACAACTTTCTTGGCCATGTTCGACTTCCAACTCGAGCGCCTGCACTCAGGCGCTGACCTTTTCCACTTGAGCAAACTCGAGCTCGACGGGCACCACGCGTCCGAAGATGCTCACCAGCACACGCACGCGACCCTTGTCCCGGTCCACTTGCTCCACCATGCCAGTGAAGTTCGAAAATGGCCCGTCGTTGACGCGAACGTTGTCGCCTTCCTCGATAGTTTGAAGAAGGTCCGGCTTCTCGCTCGAATCCTTCATCTGACCGCGTATCCGCGCAACCTCGGCTTCCGGCATCGCCGGCGGATTGGAACTACCACCCACGAAACCGGTGACGCGCGTGGTCCCCTTCACCAGGTGCCAGGTCTCGTTCGTCAAGTTCATCTGCACGAGCATATAGCCCGGAAAGAACTTGCGCGTCGATGTGCGCTTCTCGCCTTTCTTGCTCTCGACCACCGTCTCAACGGGGATCAAAATCTCGCCAAAGTGTTCCTGCTGCCCTGCGTTGCGAACACGCTCCTCCAAGGCAAGCTTCGCCTTCGACTCGAATCCCGAGTGCGTATTGACGATGTACCACTTCATCGACGGGTTCTCGCTCGACATCGCTTACTCTCGCTCAACCCACGCCGAGAATGATACCAGTCAACCTCGAGAACACGGCGTCGAAGAGCGCGAGGATGAGGGCCACGATGATCGTCATCACGATCACCACACGCGTCGCCGCCTTCGTCTCATCCAGCGTCGGCCACGTCACCTTCTTCACTTCGCGAGCCACGTTCAACGTGCCCTCGTAAAGCTTCTTGTTGCGCCAGCCGATACCGGTGACCAACACAGCCGCCACGAATCCGGCCACTGTCGCCCGCGTCAGGTTCTCGCCCAGCACGTGCGCATCCGGCACGCCCACCAAGTCCATCACGGACTCGGAAATGCGCGCAAACGCCCACCACAGGAGCATACCCGCGAAGACGAACGTCAGGTTGACCCAGCGTGTGATGTCTTCCATCCGATCACTCGTCGCACATGCGGGACAAGCCCCGCAATACAGGGGTGGAGGGACTCGAACCCCCGGCCCACGGCTTTGGAGGCCGTTGCTCTACCAAACTGAGCTACACCCCTTGGCCAGCCTCGCTCCCCATGGAGCGAAACTCAGTCTTACTCGCGAATCCCCGACACGACACCGGCACCCACGGTTCGACCACCTTCACGAATCGCGAAACGAAGACCTTGCTCCATCGCGATCGGCATGATCAGGTCAATCTTGAACGTGATGTTGTCACCAGGCATGACCATCTCGACGCCTTCCAAGGTCACCACGCCCGTCACGTCCGTCGTGCGGAAGTAGAACTGAGGACGATAGCCCTGGAAGAACGGCGTGTGACGACCACCTTCCTCCTTGGAGAGGATGTACACAGAAGCATCGAAGCTCTTGTGGGGCTTGATGCTGCCTGGCTTGGCCAAAACCTGACCACGCTCAATCTCTTCCTTCTTCACACCGCGAAGCAGACAGCCCAGATTGTCGCCAGCTTGACCGTAATCCAAGGTCTTGCGGAACATCTCGACGCCCGTCACGACGGTCTTCTCAATCGCATCCTTGAGACCAACGATCTCGACCGCATCACCCGTGCGAACCTCACCACGCTCCACACGACCCGTGGCCACCGTCCCACGACCAGAAATCGTGAACACGTCCTCGACGGGCATCAGGAAGGGCTTGTCGGTCTCGCGCTCTGGCGTCGGAACGTAGGTGTCCAGCGCCTCGATCAAACGATCGATGCTGTCCGTGCCCAGCTCGCCAGGTCGCCCGTCCATCGCCTGCAGCGCGCTTCCCGTGATGATGGGGATGTCGTCGCCAGGGAACTCGTACTTGCTGAGCAGCTCACGAACCTCCAGCTCAACCAGCTCGAGCAGCTCCTTGTCGTCCACCAGGTCAGCCTTGTTCAGGTAGACCACGATGTAAGGCACGCCAACCTGACGGGCCAAGAGGATGTGCTCACGCGTCTGGGGCATCGGGCCGTCCACCGCGCTCACGACCAAGACCGCGCCGTCCATCTGCGCCGCGCCCGTGATCATGTTCTTGATGTAGTCCGCGTGACCTGGGCAGTCGACGTGCGCATAGTGCCGATTGGCCGACTCGTACTCGACGTGCGCCGTGGCGATTGTGATGCCACGCGCCTTCTCTTCCGGCGCCTTGTCGATGTCGTCGAACTTCATCACCTTCACCGACGAGTACTTCTTGTTGAGGTACATCGTGATGGCGGCAGTCAGCGTCGTCTTGCCATGGTCGACGTGGCCGATGGTGCCCACGTTCACGTGGGGCTTGTTGCGCTTGAAAACTTCTTTGGCCATGTCGGCATCTCCTTCACAAGGTGTAGAACGATGATCCTAGTTCGTGTAGCCCATGAGAACAGCAGAGCCCAGACACCACGCGCCCAGGCCGTTTGTCGTCGTTCGCTTCTCGACGCCTCCGCACCGCGTCCAAAACAGCTCCCGCGGCGCGTTCACAAGCCTGCAACCGGATTTGAACCGGTGACCTCTTCCTTACCAAGGAAGTGCTCTACCGACTGAGCTATGCAGGCATCTTCGGCCTACGCCCCAGCACCATCCCTAGCGCCGTCGGGCATTCAGAGCGGGAGACGGGGTTCGAACCCGCGACCCTCAGCTTGGAAGGCTGATGCTCTACCAACTGAGCTACTCCCGCGCGCCTTCTCAGCCTCTCGACCGAGCCGACAATGGAGGGGGATGGATTCGAACCATCGTAGGCGTCGCCAACGGATTTACAGTCCGTCCCCTTTAACCCCTCGGGCACCCCTCCTCATGCGCGCGCCGCGACCACGCATGCTGGTGAAGGGACTTGAACCCCCAACCTGCTGATTACAAATCAGCTGCTCTGCCAGTTGAGCTACACCAGCGCACCGATCTCGGCCGCTCGCCGTTCCCTATCTTGTCAATGAACTCGCCACTCGCCTCAACGAGCCGCCGCAGCTCATCTCTTCATGAGCCCGGCAAGGCTGCCTTCTATAATCGGCACTCCAAACCGTGTCAAGTCAAAACGCATCGCTCAGTACGATTCCAACAAAATCCCGAATTCCTACGCCACACTCAGCAGCTCAGTCGTTCCCAGCGCCTCCCGAAACCCCCTGTGACACACCCATCACCCGCGCGCACCAACGCGCACTCGACGCACTCACATCCTCATACGCAATCTGCTCACCCTCTACCCCTTCAAAGAGCAACGCGCGACCCCGCACCCCTCGCAAGCGCGTCGGAGCAAAACGAACCTTGCCACCTCCACCAGGCAAATCCACCGCCAAATGCGGCACACACAGGCCACTCACCCCCGCACTCAGCGACTCCATGATCTCCAAGCCCGCTCGCACCGGTGTGCGCAACGCCCCCATACCCTGCACCAGGTCCGTCTGAAACAAATAGTAAGGACGGCATCCCCAACGCAGCATCCACCGGTTCAGCGCCTCGATGGCCTCGGGTGTCGCGTTCACTCCCTGTAACAACACCGTCTGGTTCATCAACAGCACACCCGAGCGACGCAAACGTGTCAGCGCCTGCTCCGACTCCACACTCGCTTCACTGACATGGTTGAAATGCGTCATCAACCAGATCGGCCCATACTCATCCAGGAGCTCACACAGCTCCGCATCGATGCGCTGCGGCAACACCGATGGCATCCGCGTGCACAATCGCAAAACCTCGAGGTGCTCGATCTCACGCAACGCCGAAAGCAAGCGACGCAAGCGACCATTCGACAGGCTCAAAGGGTCACCACCGGAAATCAACAACTCCCGAAGCTCCGTATGCTCCCTCAAATACGCCAAGGCCGCCTGCAACTGCTGCGCACGAGGCGCTGCGCACGAACGCCCCACCTTCCGCCGCCGCGTACAGTGACGACAATGCGCTGCACACTGCCCCGTCACGTACAACAGCGCCCGGTCCCGATAGCGCCGCAGCAAAAGCTCCGTCACCATATGCGCGCGCTCGTTCAAAGGGTCGGCGCTCGCCGCCGCGTCAAGCTCCAACTCACCCGGCTGCGCCACGAACTGCCGGCCCAACGGCCCATCGACTCCGTCGACGCTCATCAGCGCCACCACATGCGGGCTGAGCACGTGCCGAAATGGCAGCTCCAGAAGCAATGCCCGCCGCGACGCCGACAAACCCAAACATTCCGCGATCGTCGACGCATCCTTCAGCGCGTTGCGCAGCTGCCAGCGCCAGTCCGACCACTCCCCCTCGGTGCACTTGCGCCAACGGCTCGGACGCAATGCGAAACTCGACACACTCACGTGCTCACCCTCGCCAAACGCGGGCGACGGCGCCCCCGTTCGGGTCCTCCTACACGAAGACCGCGAGCAAGGCGAGGATGACGAGCACAAGCAGCGCCGCCAACACGTAAAGCCAACGCCGCCCAGTCGACAGCGAAGACGGCTCAGACTCCGGCTCGAGCTCGTCCACCAAGTCAGAGAGCCGAATCAATCCGCTCTCGCTCGGACCAAACTGCACGCGCGAACGGCCCACCTGCACCACTTGCAAGGTGATGTTGTCGTAGCCGCCTCGCGCATTGGCCAAACCAAGCAGAGCCGCACCCACCTCCAAAGGAGGATACTCCCGCAGCATACGCCGTAGATCGTGCTCATCGACCATCGTCGTCAGGCCATCGCTGCAGAGCAAGTAGACATCCTGATCGAAGAGCTCCAACGCCATGGTGTCCACTTCGACATCGAGCTCGACGCCCAGGGTGCGCTCCATCACACCTGCCTGCGGGTGAAACGCCGCCTGTTCTCGACTCAGCTCCCCCTTGGCAATCAGACGCGCCACCAAGGTGTGGTCCTGGCTCAACTGAACGAGCTCCTCCGCCCGGTAGCGATAGGCGCGGCTGTCACCAACCCAGGCCAAGCTCCCGCTGTGACCCTCCGCGTCGATGAGCAAAGCCACCGCCGTCGTCCCCATGCCGAACAGTCCCATCTCCTGAGAACACAGCCGAATTCGACGGTTCGCCGCCTTGATGGCCGTCGACAACCACTGCCGCGGCTCGCCCAGCTCGGTCGCAGCCGCATACGACTCACCCAGACTATCCACAGCGAGCCGACTCGCAATCTGCCCCCCCGCATGGCCGCCCATCCCATCGCAAACCACGAAGAGTTGCCCCTGCTCGGTCGCAAAGTGCCCCATCGCGTCCTGATTCTCATCGCGTTGGACACCCGTATCGCTGTGCTCTGAGAATCGAATCTCCATCGCGGCCCCAAGTCGTCTCGGCTCTCTCGCCGAAGCACACGGCGTCGGCCATCAGCGTACCCCTACGCTCAGCTTGGCCGCTTTCGGCGCCACACGCAAACAAATAGGTTGCCTCGACATCCACCGACTGCACCCCAATCGATTCCCCAAAGAAAAGGGATTCCAAAGGGCTAGCCCCTTGGCGGGGTGTGGGGCAGCGCCCCACGAAGACAACTCAAAGGGTTACTCGAGTCGCTCGAACGCGAAGCCAGGATGGCAAAGCGTCGCTGCGTAGCAAGCCCGCAGGGTGCGCGCCAAGGAAGGCGCCCAACAAGAGCGAGCAATGTCGAAGTCGACAACGCCTAAGGCAATCGAGCGCAATCATGGAAAGCACGAGGGAAATTGCACTCTCGGCAAGGGTCTCGAGGGCCCACCCACGAAACAGGCCGCCTACTCGTCCGGCTCCCCTTCATCGCGCAGGAACATGTCCACATTGTCGAGCAGACGCGAGTCGAAGTCGTCCCAGAGGTCGCTCACCGCAACCAGCTCGCCCTCGCCCAATCGGGACGTCAAGTAGATGGCATAATAGCCGACGCCACTCTGCTCATCATGCCCCACACAATCGAGAGGATGATCACCCACGGGACAGAAGATCTTGCACCGCTCACCACGGGCAATGCTCAAATCACAGGCCTTGCGTGCATCACCGTAGAGAGGGCTCAGATGCACCAAACCATCTTGTGTCTCGGTCACCACACGCACAGAAACTGCTGGATATCCATCGAACTTCACGTCCGAGATGGCCATCAAGCTGTGACCTTCACTGCAAAACGCCTGCGTCACGATGATGGCAACCCCATCCTTCGGAACGAATTGCGCTTTCTTCTGTCGATTCGGATCCTTCGTAGGCATCGCACTCTCCCGAGCTCGAAAGATGGTCGCCTCATAATCGACTTGCCCCCGTAGGTCAAGCTCCGACTGCGAGCACGTGCTCATCGCGCTTCTCGGCAGCACCGTCGCGTTTCCCAAGCACTTCCAAGCGCTCCAGCATAAAGCTCGAAACCGCCTCTCTGTAACGATGCACTGCCAACGCACGACGACGACACCGAAGCGCTTCCCCGTCCACCTGCTCCGGATGAGAAGCAAGCGCGTGCAGTCGCTGAGCCAGACCCCAGACGTCCCCAGGCGAGAAGCGCCAGGACGACCCCGGATTCAGCAGGGGCAGGTCGAGGACATCCAGAGCGCTCGCCAAGACCGGGCGTCCCGCCGCCCACGCCTCCAACAGCACACAAGGAAAACCCTCGCGCCGGCTCCCCAAACTACGACTCGGAATCACCAACACATCAATGGAGGAAAAGAAATCCCTCAGCGCTTCCACACCGTGCAGCGCTCCCCAATCCACAACCCCTGCCGCTCTGACCCTCTGACCAGGACCAGCAAGGTGCAAGCGCATTGACCCACGAACCTGCGCAAACGCCTGTAGCAGCACCTCGAGCCCCTTGATCGGCACCCGTCGCCCCAGAAATCCTAGCTGCAAAGGGCCCCGCAAGGACGGTGTTTCCAGCCCCAAGAAAGCATCCAGCTCCGTACTCGGCGGCAGCCAATGCACGCCCTGAGAACAAAAGGCATCGAGCCGCGCCGCCAAGCGCGGCTCACTGGCCGCAACGAAAGCCGCACCAGAACTCAAGCCCTGCACCCCCAGCGCACCGCATCTGCCCGCCCCCAAGAGAAGCCGCGCCGCGCTCGAATGCTCCACCACCGCATATCGACGCCCCGCCGCTGCCCAGCGCACGGCAAGCCCGGCAGGCAGCAACCAGTGCGCCACCAACGCGTCGCAATCACGCAGCGCTCGCTCGCTGCTCTCCATCAACTTCAAGACCGCACTTGGCGCACGCAAAGCCCACCCCAAACTCTGCGACGCCATCCGCTCCGGGGCCCCTGGCCCATAGAAAACCCGATCAGGAACAGTGACTTCAACCACTTCGATGGAGGCATCCAAAGGTGGCCTCGACGCCCGACCATCCCTAGGTGCCACGACCGTCACCCGCAGCCCGCGCCGGCACAAATCCAACGCTGCGCGCCGTACGAAGGCCCCCGCCAAATCGCCGGGGAAACGCGGATAACTGCTCGTCACCAGTCCCAGATGCTTCACGGCGCAGTCCAGCTCAACGACGCGGCGCTACTTGGCCAACGCAGACGCTGCGTCACCTCGAGCTGCGCATCAAACACCACCGCGCTCCAATAGAGCTGCGGCGCCAAGGCCAGGAGAAGGTCATAGAGCCGCGCATCAGGTGACACCACCAGCAACACCACAGGTGCCCCCGAAGCCCTCCTCAAAGCCAAAGCAAGGCTGCCTCCTGCACTGGCCTGAAAAGCCTCCAGCACTGGTGAAGCAGGTAGCTCACGCAGCATCTCTGTAAACAGCTCGAGCTGCGCAGAGGGCAGCACGAATACCACCGAGTGCTCGCCGTGGAGCGCCTCCTCGAAGCTGTTGCTCATCGCCATCGGCAACAAAGCCGACGCCACCCCAAGCTCTACTTCATCAAGATGGGCCACGGAAAGCTCAGGATGCAGCGCAAGCTGCGCAGCTGTTTCCAAAAAGGCATCGGCGAGCACGCACTCGAACTCATCGTCATTGAGAAGACGCAGTACATCGTAGTCAGGATCGAGGCGCAGCGCCATGGCGCGAGCTGGCACGTCGACAACAATCTCGCTGCGCCGCTGAGCCGGGACCAAGACGGTGGTATTGAACTCGCTCGACTTCGGCAACAGTACGCGAATAGGCAAAAGCATTCGATAGCTTGGGTCACCCTGTTCGACCTCGAAACGCAAACTTTGAAGCTGCAAAGGCGCGCTCGATTCGAGGGCCTCGACTGCCCCCAAACGAATACTTGGCGCACCCGAACGCTCCCACCACTGTAGTGAGAACTTGGCCAAGCGCTCTCCGCTCGCTTCCTCGAAGAACAGAAGCAGCTCGTCCCAACTCGTAAACCGAAAGAGCTGAGCTTTCACCAGCTCACGCAGCGCATCAAAGAAAGCGCCCTCGCCCAACTCACGCCGAAGCATGTGAAAGACCATCGCAGCCCTTGCATAACCCAGGGACTGCGATGCCCGGTCGAATCCCTGCTTGAACAACGTCAAGGGATGCTCACGACGGCTCTGTACATAGCGCTGGTGCTCCCACAACAGCCGTTTTCGCAGGGCCCGAGCATGCTCACTCGAGCGCTGCGCCGCCTGCTCGTGCTCACCCAAGTAGGTCACCAAGCCTTCCGTCCAGTTGCCGCCATGGGACGGAAACACGCCCAGGCCAAACCAGAAATGGAGCAATTCATGGGTCAGCCCTGCCTCGTCCAGCTCAGCTTGTTGCAGCCAAGCACTCGACACCAAAACGCAGCCTGGGCTCACGCTCAGCTCGACCCGAGGCAGCTCGACGATGCTCAGCTCTGGATAGGGCAACGCGCCATAGCTCTTGCTCAGCCGCAACAGGATCGACGCGGCTTGCGCTTGCAGCGCCTGGTGTCTCTCTGGCGGCTCGTCGATGAGCAGCGTCCTCAGAGTCCATCCGCTGTCGTGCAGCTCGGCGCTCCCCCACCGCCCCAGAGCCAGGCTCATCGTAGGCACGGGCGTGACGCCTTCGAAGCGAATCACACGACGCTGGCCAGGGCTCTCGAGGACGATGCGCCGTCCCGCCGCGCAGGCATCGAAACCTTCAGGCAGCTCCAGCTCCAGTGAAAAACGTGCAGCACCGTCGCCGTCCCCAAGGCGGGCATACCAAGCGTCATTGGGACCGAGCAGGAAAGGCTGAAACACCGGTTGCTCTGCTTCACTCACATCCTCCAACCTGGCCCGGTAGCGTAGCCGCAACAGAGACTCAGGCTGCACATTCAGCACCTCGCGCTCCACACAAAGCTCACAACGCTGCAACAAGGGGCCTTGCTCGCACGACGCCTCCGCCTCAAAGCCATCCAATTCGGCGCTCTCGAGCAGAAAGCGCGACGAAAGGGTGAACTGAAGACAGGGCGCCCCGCCCGCGAGCTCGAGCTCATCTTGGATGAAGAGCTGCGCGCTGCTCAAATCGAGCCTGATGTGGAGCTCATGGGCGAGGACGCTGAGCTCGGACACTGTCGGTGGCGCAATGACATGCGCTGGTGCTCCACAAGAAGCCATCCCCAACAGGAAGACCGCCAGAGAACTCAGAGCGAATGGCTGCGCTCCGATAGCCGTGCACAGCCTCGGAACACGCACCCTCTCGACATTCCCAGGGAATTGCCAACGCAAGGCTGCAGCCCAAGAGCGAACAACTTGGGGAAACAGGCCAAGCGCCCAAGCAACAAGAAGTTGTGGGAGCAGGCCAAGCGCCCAAGCAACAAGAAATGCCAACATAAGCCAACGATAGATCGAAGCAGAGCGCTGCACGTTGGATGCCTGTCGTCTGCGCGGTGGGCAAAACGACGGCACCGAGAGCTTCAGCTTAGCACGCCCACCGCCGCAGAAAGCAGAACTACGGAAAAAAGGCGTCCAAGCAGAAGGCACTCGGCTGGACGCGCCCAGATGCGCACACTATAATGCGCTCTGCTCTCGCGCGAGACGGCGGAGCGGCTCACCAGCGAGGAGGCAAGATGTCGGAAAACAAAGAACAAGGCTCAGCTTCTCTGAACGACATGAACGACTTTCAGTCCTCCGGCGACGGGGGACAGGCGAAGGTCAAACAGCGCAAGAGCAAGGTCAAGGAGCAAGACTGGAAGAGCAACGAGTCTGCAGGCAATCTGCTCGCTGGCATCTTGGGTGAGTCCGAAGCCGAAGCCGAAGCCGAGCGCAAGCGTCGCGATGCCGAGCGCAAGGCCAAGGAAGCAGCAGAGGAAGCCGAGCGTCAGGCCACAGAAGCCAAACGCAAAGCTGAGGCCGATGCGCGCCTGCGCGCCGAACAAAACCGCTTGGCCGAGGTCGAGGTCCGCCGTACGCAGATGCTCGCCGCCATCGAGCGGCAAAAGAAAATCGAGAAAGGCGAGATCGATCTCGAAGAGGAAGCCCGTAAAAAGAAAGAGGAAGACGATCGCCTACGCCGCGAGGCAGAGGCCAAGGCCGCAAAAGAGGCCGAGTTCAACCGCGCCCAGATGCTCATCCAGAAACAGCAGGAACAGCTCAAGGAGATGGCCGATCGCCAGCTCGAAGCGGCTGCCCTCACCCCCAAGAGCAACACTGGCCTCTACATCGGCATCGCCGCCGTGGTCGTGGTGCTGGGCGGTGTCGCCGCAGCGCTGCTGCTCACCGGAGAGCCCCCCGCAGAGCTTCCCAATCCCTACGCCCTTGCCGCCCAGTACCCTGCCACCACCATCGCTCTCAACATGCCCGAGAGCGATATGAACGACGTCGGACTCGACGTCGTCAGCCAGTCCGCGGGCCAAGCCGTCGTGCAAATCGAGAGCACCGGCACCTCTTCGGGTGGCAAAAAAGGCAGCGGCCGCGAGAAGCGCCCCAAGGATAGCTTCCAGAAAGCCCTCGACAGCAGCGCCGGCGGCGATGTGCTGAAAAGCAAGACCAAGGTGGTGTTCTAGGGGTCTCCAATGCTACGCGCGTCAGAAGACTCCCTCTACGCGCGTCAGAAGACTCCCTCTACGCGCGTCATCGACCAGGCGGTGTGGGGGTGTCCCGTCGCAGCCGAAAGCTATTGGGCGTTGGCCGCCCCAAAGCTGGCTTCGCAAGCCTCCCAATCACCATCCCCGTCCGGAATCCGACACCACGAGGGGTCGGCTTGGTCTTTCGGCCACTCGACCAAGTCGAGGACCTTTCCCGAGCCATCTCGCAAGCTCAGCATGTCCTCGGCACCCAAGCCAAACGACGCCAACACGGCCAAGTCGTAAACCACGAACTCGCCAGGCTGGAGTTGTCCTTCGAAAATCACGAAATCACGGGCACTCTCGCTCACTGGACGGTCCACCAAGCGAAGGCCGCTCAGCGCCTGCGGGCTCTGCCCCCGGTTGTACAATTCGACCGTGTCCGCAGAGGACGAAATCTCGTTGAGCACAATGTCGGAAACAGCCACCGTACACGCCGAAAAATCGAGGGCCACACAATCTATGCAGCGAAGCACGCCACCTTCGTAGCCGAAGCTTGTGCAGCTCTGTCCTTGGAACTCACGGCCATCGCACAGCTCTCCGCTGTCCACCTGTTCGTTTCCACAGCTTTGGCCAGCGCCGTTGCTCGCACCTGGCGTCGGCATCATGCCCTGCCAGCTTCCACTGCCGTCAGGCAAGCGGCCCCAGGAGCGACCTTCGGGTGCATCCCCAGCCTCCCAGCTCGTGCTGTCCACCACTGCGCCGCTTGGATCGAGCAGAGAAAGGGTGTCGCCCTTCCCGAGTCCCCAACCCAGGGCATCGCTCAGCGTGAAAACGACAAAGGCTCCTGGCTCGAGCGCCTCGTCCAGGGAAGAGAGCTTTGCCTGGTTCCCTGCCTCATCGCGCACTGACCAATCCGAAAGGAGCACCGGCTGCTCACCCAGGTTGAGCATCTCGACCCAGTCGTTGCCAGCATCGCCAGGCGTGGCGACGAGCTCATTGAGCGCCACCTCGGCAAGCTCGAGGGTACACGTTGCGGAGCAACCATCGCCATCGTGGCCATTGCCATCGTCGCACTGCTCGCTCTCGTCGCGCTGCCCATCGCCACAACGCGGGCTGTCCGGGTCCTCACTGCATCCGACCAGGCCAAGCACCAGCGCCCCCAGCAGAATGAGGTTTTTGTTGATTTCCCAATGAGCTTGCAAACAAGCGGGGAAGATGCCATTTCCCCAATGCTCTCGGCCAGCTTTCCACAGATGCCAGGCGGCCACTTTCATGATTTTCCTCTATCGACAACGACATTGAGCAGCGAAATCCATGCGCTCGGCTGGTCTCGCGCAACTCACGAATCATAGCCAGCTCGAGACCGCAGAATCAACGCTTTGAACTCTCGGGGCTGCAGGCCTGCGACACGCTCCTCGAGGGGCTGCCAGCGCAACGTCTCGAGCTCCTCGAGCTCGAAGCTCCCAGCGCAGGCCTGCGCTAGGGACTGGGGTGTGAGCGCCAGCTTCTTGAGCTGCACGCCCCGCTCGGCGAGCAGGAACGTGAAGTTGCGCCACCAGCTTTGCGTGGTCGCGAGCATGAGCTGCTGACCATCGAAAGCAAGCGCGTCGAAAATGTCAACGAGCTCGGCGTCAAAGCCCAAAGCAACCGCGACCTGCAGCAAGTGTCCAAAGTGAATGGAGACCTCGGCATGATCGAGATGCAGGCACTCGACAGGATAGCGCCAACGATCCCCGAATTCGCTGAGCCATGCCGCACCACCCTCGGCGAGCACAGAAGGCAGGGCCTCGAGCAAGCGAATCGCCCCCACGTTGAGCAGAAAACGAGCAGGTGCTGCGCTAAGCTCGAGCGGGTAGCGCTCGAGCAGCGCTGCCGTTTGAGGATCCGTGTCGAAGCAGCTCTCGAGGTCTTCCTCTGCCGCCTCGAGCAATGCGTCGGGGTCCTCCCACTCGCTCAGCTCGGGTGATGCACCGATTCGAGAAACGAGCGCGTGGGGGAGGTCGGCGAGCACTTCGTTGCTGAGGACGAGCTCGTAGCGTTCGTCACGCTGGGCAAGCTGGGCGACGTCTTCGAGCACGAAGCGCACTTTGGGATGTGAGCGAAGTCGCTCGCGTTGAGCGCGCTGCAGCTCGGGACTGAGCTCGAGGATGGTGTACTCGGTTCGCGCGTAGAGCTCAGGCTCCGTCTCCCGCAGGGTGTCGAGGATGGCGCAGGCGAAGTAGCCAAGGCCACCACCAAGCTCCAGCACCCGTGTGCAGCGCTGGGTCCATAGTCCAGCGGCGCGCAGATGGCTGAGGGCACGCTCGCCG
Source organism: Myxococcota bacterium (assembly GCA_034002465.1). Lineage (GTDB taxonomy): Bacteria > Myxococcota_A > Bradymonadia > UBA4248 > JAVFAO01 > JAVFAO01. The sequence goes on along the minus strand of JAVFAO010000095.1, from coordinate 1,272 downwards.
TAACGCTGCCCCCCGAGCGCGGGATGTGGCTCACGAAAGAGATGGGAGAGGGTGGTCTCGAGGCTCTCGAACTGCTGCTCTGCGTCCGCGATCTCTTGGTGATACGCCACCATCTCGTGCGTGTAAGCGCTGTTGATGGCTCGCTCTGGGCTCTGTGCCGGGTTCTCACAGCGCTCGAAGGGCATCGTGCTCAGCGCGTAGGCAGGCAAGCCCACATGTCGAAAGAAATCGCGTGGCGCGTCGAGCATCCTGCACAGTTGCAGCTCGCTGTTGGTCCATTGGGTGAGCGTCTTGGCGGTGCGCGCGTCGCAGTTGGGCCAGCTTTGACTCAAGCTCTGCGCGAGCTCACGCACGCTTCGCGTGCCATCGAGGCGTGCCCACAGCTCCTGCTCGAAGGCTTCGAAATCGACGCGGCGAGGAGGGGTAGCGAGGTTGCGCGCAACGATGGCCTGCTTGCCTTGGAACACGACGATCCAGCTCGCCTTGATGGGGTACTTCTCGAAAAGTCCTTGAATCTCCTGCTCCTCCAGGGACGCCCAAGCATCCTCGCAGGGCAGCAGACAGCGATGCTCGACGAAGCTCTGCAGTGCGGAGAAGAGCAACTGTGTCCCAAAGCGCTCCGCAAAGCGAGCTTCGACCTCGGCCACCGAGGCCCCGTCTTGGAAAGCATCGAGCAGCTCACAGAGGTCGGCAGAGAGCTCGATGAGGTAGCCGTAGAGCTCGTGATAGAGGAAGAGCACCGCTCTCTGACGAAAGAATGAGAGCTGTTGCGAGCGAATCAGGCGTTGAGGGAGCATGCTGTGTTTTCTGCTGAGGACGTGGCGTGGTCTTCAGGCTGGCTGTCCCTGCGTGCAGACTGAAACGCTGGGCCACCTTGCAGCCGAACTGCGGCTGTAGCTCACAAGCTAAAGAGGACGCCGAAGAGTATCTGCACGGCTGCGCGGCTATCTGGAGCGGTTCGAATGTAGTCACTGCGGAGGGGCTCGAAGGTGTAATCCTCTCCCTCGGTGCGCAGCAACCAGCTCCCTCGCAGCTCAGCATTGAAGCGCCAACTGTCGACGTAGAAGTCGATCCCGACGCCGGTGTACGGCCCAACCTCGGTATACTCACCGCTGTCCCAACCATCTGTATTCATAACGTTGTTACTCGCCAACAAACCAAAGGGCAAGTAGAGCTGGAACCAGTCGGGGGAGGAGAGGAAGTAGGAGACGAAGAGGTCGGTGATGACCCGGGTCTCATCGAGACGACCGCTCTCCTCAGAGCGCGCAAAGA
>JAVFAO010000094.1:0-19053 GCA_034002465.1 Myxococcota bacterium | reverse complement strand
CGCTCACCCGCTGGCACCTCCGAGAGATAGTAGAAACCGTCGAAATTGCTGCTGGCTTCGAGCGCGCCCAGCGTCACCGTGACGCCTTCCAGACCCTGGCCATGTCTGTCGACGACCCGACCCACGATGACGTTCTTCTCGGGCGGCTCGAAGGCGGGGAGCTGCAGCGGCGTGAGCTCACTGACGCTGTCGGCATCGGTGTCTTCGACGTCGAGGTCGCTGTGACTGCGGCCTCCGCCGCCGCAGCTGAGCACGAATACGAGAGAGAACAGCAAAAGAACTGATTGACGCATGCTTCACTCCTTCGACAGCGGGACAATCATTCCCGTGGCGGCGTGGTTCTACGCCTGTCGCCCAGAGGGGGTCAAGGGTGCACTGCACAGCGATCTACTCTGCAAAGCGTGTTGCACCTGGCGATGAGCGCTCGGCATCAAAAGGCCGCGAGTACACTGTCGAACAGGGTGTGAGTATCACACGTTGCTTCGCGGTGAACAAGGCGTGCCAAGGAGGAGAGAAGCGGCTGCTCAGAGCTCTTGGGTCCAGAGCAGTGAGAATTGGCGCGGGGCCGAGGGGTAGTCGATGCCCGAGAAGCCAGGCTGGGCGCTCTGTTCATCGAGAATGTTGCGCACCCGGAACTCGAGGCTGCCCTGCGATTCTGGGAACAACCCAAGCTCGAAGAGGCGCAGGCCTGCATCCCAACGCAGGCGGGCGGGGAGCTGATAGCGAGCGGCGTTTTCGAGGACGTTGTTGTCCGAGGCGTAGGTGGCGTCGAAGAAGCTGAGCTGGGTGTGCATCGACAAGGGAATCCAGGGCATGGTCCAGGCGGCACCAAGGTGGAGGATGAGCGGCGGATAGGCCACCAGGTCGCTGCGCCACAGCGCGCTGCGATAACCTTGAACGTCGAGGTTTCGGGTTCCCATTACCCACGAGAAGCGAGCATAGGCGTCGATACCGAGCTCCTTCTCACGAAGCTCTGCGCTGGCCTCCCAGGCGAGAGAATCGACCTCCGCTACGTTTCGAGCCACCAGGTTGGTGCCATCACGAACGAATTCGGCCTTGTCTTCGAGGTAACTGTAGCTGATTCCCGTTTGCAGCTTGAGCCAGGCAAAGAGCTGCGAGAACACCATGGTCTCCACGGTTCGAATACGCTGTGGGTCGAGCTCTGGGTTGCCCAAGATATCGCCGCTGCTCAGTGGTACACCATACAGAAGCTGCGCGGTCGGCGCCTTGAAAGCGCTTCCGAAGATGACCTTGGCGCCCAGCCGCTGGAGCTCGAGCTCTGCGTCGTACCAGAGCCCGAGGGTTGCTCCAACGCGGCCGTTGACCTGGCTTCCATAGACGTTGTGGTAGTCATAGCGCACGCCACCGTGCAGAGAGAGCCAGTCGTCGAAGTCGTAGCGCGCGAGGAAATAGAGCCCCGTGTTGTAGAACAGCTTGCGGTCTTGCGCGATGCTCGTGGCGGCCTGCTCGCGTTCCTCTGCATTGCGCGCTTCGTAAGGCACATTGCGGATGCCTGGCAACTGCTGATCGACGTAGGAGCCATCGATGCCAAAGCTGAGGCGCAGTTCCTCGAAGACCGACCAGATCACCAGGCTTCGCAAGTCGAAGCCCTGAAAGTCGTTCTCGCGCTCTGCATAGAAGAACTCGCTGCCCGTGTCGATGCGATCGCGTTCTGTGGGTGCCCCCATGAAGCCGCGCAAGAATGCTTCGATCTGGAGCTCCTCCCCAACTGCCGTTTTCAATCCCAGCTCGGCGAAACTATGCCAGAGCGAGACCTGATTGCCTCGTTCGCGCCCGAGCTGGTCCATGCCTGCGGTGAGTTGCGCCCAATCGGCGAACTCCGCTTGCCTTTCCAGCAAAGAAATGTAGGCGGTGAGCATCAGCTTGCTTTTCTCGCCGAGGAACCAATTGAGCTTGGCGAGTCCAACCAAGGAGTCCATGAGGAGAGATTCGGAGCTTCCGTCGGAGTAGTCGGGGACATTCGGGCGCGGTGAGCTATCGGGGACGCTCATCCCTGCGCGGTTCTCTCGTTCGAGGCGGACGCTGACGGCGAGGCTGAGGTCTTCTCCGATTTGATGCCCCAAGGTCCAGTCGAAACCACCTCCGAAGGCGTTCGAGTGGCTGGCCCCGGCGCGCAACTCGCCACCTTCGAGGCATTCGGCGTCTCTGGTGACGATGTTGATCACCCCCAGGAAGGCGTCGGCGCCATAGACCGTGGAACTTGGACCTCTGATGATCTCGACGCGCTCCACCAAGCTCATGGGGATGAGGGCAGCGCCGAGCCATCGGCTGGCGGTCGCGGCGTAGGACACGGGGGTACCGTCGATGGCGACTTGGAGCAGTCCGCTCTCGGCGCGCAGCCCGCCGGAGATGCCTCGAATGGCGACGTTGGGGGTGATGTGGTCGTCGACGACGTACATGCCCTCGAGGTGCTCGACGAGCTCAGCGATCGATTGGTAGCCCCAGGTGGTGATTTGCTCACGGGTATAGACCGTGACGATGGCTGGCGCATCGCCGACGGATTCCAGGGCGCGGCTGGCGCCCAAGACGACGTCGCCGGACATCAGCTCTTCGAGGCTGAACTCGGTGACGTCTTGTGGTGCAGCGCTGGCGCAGCGCGAGCGGGGAGGGGCCTCGGCCTGTGCAACTGCGGCCGACAGGAGCAACAGCACCAGAGCGAGGCTGCGAAGACCGTTCAATGTCATGACTCAACCCCGTTACGGCAAATACAGACAGGTTTCGAGACTCACACTCTCTTGAGTCCCCTTGGTGACGAAGCTTCCCCCTTGGACCTCGAAGCGATCGAGCAGACCGCTGCTGGTTTCCCCAGATTCGTCCAGGTCCACGTCACCCGTCACGCCTACGTAATCAATGTCCTCACCGGCTCGGATCAGCTCCATGGCTTGGCCGAGTTGGCTCCAAGCGACTTTGCTGCCCGGTGGTGAGGCGACGCGGTGCAGGTGCTCGCTGATGGCTGCTCCGTTCAGGGGAGAAGCTCCTGCGGCGTTGGCCGACGCCATGGCCAGCGCCAAGAGCACTGCTGCGTCGTAGTAAAAGGGCGACGCGTAGGAAGGGAGAGCTCCCCAGCGCTGGGTAAAGAGCGACTCGAAGGCTCGTCTGTCGGCGTCGGACAAGGTTGGGGCGAGTCCCAGGGCGGATTCGAGCGCTCCAGCAGGGAGATTGGCGAGCAAGCGCGGATTGCGCAGAGAGGGCGCCAGGAACCAGCGAATAGGCGTTGAGGTACGAGCGCTTAGCCTCTGAATGAGTGCTGCGCTGCTCCGCGGATAGCCGATCAAGACCGCCGCGTCGGCGTCGACAGGGAAGGCCGCTACCGCTTCGGCGAGCGAGGCTTCCTCCTCGCCAAAGGCAATGGCTGGGAGCTCACCGAGGGCGCACCACAAGGCATCTCGAAAGCGAATGCCGTAGTCATCGTTGACATAGAACACGACGGTCTTCTTGGGCTGCGCCTCACGGAGCAGAGACGCCAAGGACGCCCCCAAGGTACCGATGGATGGCACCACTTGAAAGACCATTCCGCCGTCATCGATGACGGTGGTCGGTGCGGCGGTGACATCTGCCGAGAGCTGCAGCACGCCCTTGGATTTCAGGATGGAGCGCAAAATCCTGACGAGGCCGCTGTCCTCTGGGCCCAAGATCGCGACGACACCGTCATTCTCGATCAGCGCCCGAGCCTCGGCGAGTCCGAGGCTGGTGTTCGATTGGGTGTTGCGCGAGACCAACCACAGAGGGCGCTCAGCGACGCCGCCCAGGGCATTGGTCTGCTCGATGGCGAGCAGGATCGCCTGCTCGACGTTCTCGGCACCGGACGAGTTGATGCCAGTATAGGGAAGCAGAGCGCCGATGTGCCAGGCATTGTCTGGCGCCTCGTAGGTGCTCGGCTCTACACAAGACAGAAACACGATGGAAAGCACAAAGAACCGGCGCATTCGCATCTCCCCTGAGCAAATCGAACCGCTGAGGAACAGCTGTTGGCCGCGTCATCGGGTCAGTCGAGAAGGTCACATGGGGTCAAAGGGGTCGAAAAATCCCCACTTGCCCATTTGGCTTGCATTTCTGCGACATTATTTGGACAGACCACGTCCATACCGGAGTTGGTGAAGTCGCCATAGGTCTTGCCGTTGACGAGCGCTTCGTAGAGCATGGAGACGCTCTCGTAGCCCCAAGCCCAGTACTTCTGGCCGATGAGGCCATGCACCAGGCCCTGCTCCATGAGCTCGAGCTCGAAGTCCAGAGTATCGAAGGCGACGGACTTGAGTGAGCCATTCAGGCTCGCTGCTTTCCAGAGTGGCATGCTGTCGACGTCTGCCGCCAGCGGCCACAATCCCACGATGAACCAGCCGTCCAGCTCTGGGTGTTCGGCCATGGTCTGCTCGATGACTTGAACGGCCTTGTCGGTATCGTCGTCACAGTAGACCGTGGCCACCACATTGAGACCTGGGTACTTGGCGAGCTCGGTGGTGAAACCAGCGATGCGCTGGTCGAGGTTGGCCGCTCCGGGGACACCGCTGAGCACGGCCACCTCACCGCTTTCGGAGAGCAGCTTGGCCAGCAGTTTGGCTGCCATCATGCCGCCTTCGGCGTTATCTGTGCCGAAGTAGGTGATGCGACCCGATTCTGCGTTGGCATCAGAATCCCAGGTCATGACCTTCACGCCCTTGGCTGCAGCGCGGGCCAGCGCAGCGCCACAGAGCTCGACATCGTTGCAGGAAACCGCCAAGCCATCGATGCCATCGGCAACGAGTCCATCAATCACCTGTGCCTGTTCGGCTGCATCGGACGCAACCGGTCCAGCATAGATCAACTCGACCTTCTGGGCGGTGCTGCTGAGCTCACTTGCGCGCATCAGCGCTCCGTCGCGCCCTGTTTCGAAGACAGGATTGTTCAGAGCTTTGGGGACCCAGGCAATCTTGAGTGTCTTCGCAGTCTCCTCGTCCTCACCACAACCCACGGCGACGGACCCAAAAACGAGAGCAGCGAGCAGCAAAGAAAGGTGGAGCGGTTGCCAGCGATAATGCATCGTTTTCCTCCGTTCGTTCTGGACAGCAGCGTTGGGAACCTGCCCACAGGAAATGCCCGTGGCGAAGTGAAAGGAGCGGCAGCTCGCAACTATTCCAAATTCTGGCCGCAATCGAACGCCAGCGAAGGCACTGGAGCCCAACGCTCGTGAGGGTGTGCGTAGGAAGGGGGGGCGGAGCCCAGTTCAGACTGATACAGAAGCGGATGGCCTCGCCGGGCTGCAGCTGACTGCGCCTTCAGGCAACTTGGTTTGCGTGCCTGACGAGCTGGACGATGGCGCGATAGCCCATGTCGAGACCAATGGTCAGGGTGACCAGACCAGAGAGGCGCACGGACACGCCAACGACGGCTTTGTTCATGAAGCGGCGCAGGCTCAAGGTGGCACGCATGAGCACGATGTTGGCGATGATGGCCGTCGCCACGACGGCGAGGGCGAGCAGGGCGCCGTGGTGGGCGGCCGTGGTGATGGCGTGGGAGAAGGCTGCAGGGCCAACGATCATGGGGACCGCAAAGGGCACGACCTGCACGTCCTGCAGGTCTTGCCCTTGCTCGAAGGTGAAGGCAGCGCCGCGGGTGATCCGCTGGTATCCGATGGCAGCCAGGATGACCCCACCAGCGAGCCGCAGGGTGTCCAGATCGACCCGGAAGAGCTTCTCGAAGATGAAGGTGCCGGCCAGCGCCAGAGCGCCGGTGATGAGAAATGCCCAGAGATTTCCTGAATACAGAAGCCGGATAACGCTGCGGTTGGGATGCTCGGCCGCCATGGCGACGATGAGCATCATCTGGCTCACCGGGTTGATGATGATGATCAGAAAAATGAGCTGAGTGACGAAGGCGTCCATGAATGCTGCCGTGTGCGGAGAGGGCGAAGGCGGAATCGAAGCTGCCGCCGCCAGCGCGGCAGCTTCTAGCCCAGAACGCAGGTGTGTGCACCGGAATTCGAAGTGTGCTGCGCGTTCGAGCGAGATTTGTTGTTGTGGGGCGCTGCCCCACACCCCGCCAAGGCCCACGGTCTGCGCATCTCAGAGGCGCCATGACCGTTGTAGGGGCAGACCTACGTGTCTGCCCTCCACGGAAAATGCGCATGGCGTGCAACTCTAGGAATCAAAAGGGCAAATGCACCACGAAGAGCACGAAGAACTCGCAGCCATGGATGGCGAAGAGTCGTGCAAACCCGAAGGGTTGCGAGCAGGATGCGAGCAACAAGTCGTAGCCAGGAGGCGAAGACTCGCTGCGAAGGCTGCCCGAAGGGTGTATGCAGAATCCGGGGAGGGCGACCACAAGGGTCGCCCCCACGAGTCAACATTGCGCATGTTTTTCAATCACTTACATGTGATGCTCATGACGTGGGCAAAAGGGGATCCCTGTGGAATCCCTTCTCTTTCGGCTCGCTTTGTGAACTCTCTCTAGGTGCCCTCGGAATCCTTCACTTCTTGTCCATTGGGCGCTTGGCCTGTTCCCCAACTTCTTATCGATTGGGCGCTTGGCCTGTTCACCCACGTTGATAGGGCTCGAGCAGCCAACGCATGCTGCTCGCCCGGACACCAGTGCGCACCGCTTTGAGGAAGGTCGAGCGCAAGGTGTCACCGAGCAAGGCCTGCTTGACCGCGGGAGCACGCAGGAAGGCACCCAGCAAGCCCCGCACGAAGCCCTGGCTGTGGCTGTTGGGGTTGTCGAAGACCAGGTTTTGTAGCGTGCCTTTCTCCAGGGCTTGCAAGACCACCTTCTCGAAGCTGTCGAGCGGGGTGATGACGCGCTGCGCTCTGGCTATCAAGTGAATGGCCGAGGGCTTGCAGGGGAAGGTGCAGACCCCACAGCCAATGCAGTGCTGCTCGGTGAGCCGGGCCACGCGTTTGCTGCCTGCCGCTGTGCTGCTGCTTTCTTCTTCGCTGTATTCCGTGTTGTCAACGGAGAACCGTGGTTCGAGCTGCAGCGCGCCGACTGGGCAGGCTTTGACGCAGCGCCCACAGCCGTTGCAGGCGCTCTCATCAACCTTGGCGATGTAGCCAGAGGAGAGCACGGCGTGCTCGTAACCCCAGACGTTGAGCCCAGCCAAGTAGTTGCAGCAGCAGCCGCAGCAGTGGCAAAGGTACTGGGCGCCACGTTGGACGTTGTCGGCGCTGAGCACCAGCCCTTGCTCCCGGGATTGCGCGAGCAAATCCAGCATCTCGGCGCGGCTCGAGGGGCGGGCCAGGTGGTTGCGGATGAGGTAATCTGCCCCCAGGTCGAAGGCCGAGCAGACCTCGAGCGCCGCCCCGCAGGGCTCATGTCCGCTGTGCAGCTTCTCGTGACGGCAGGAGCAGGTGCCGATGGCGAAGCTTTGGGCTGCCTCGATGAGGGCGCTGGCCTTGTCGAAGTCGAGCACCTCGACGTGTTCGGCCACGCTGCCTTCGTGGGCGAGGGTGCGTAGCACCGAGAACTGGTTGCCGGCTTCGAGGTTGGCTTCCCAGAAGGCGGGTTCCTCGTTGAGGTAGGCGTGAAAGAGCTTGGCCACCTTCGGCAGGTCCAGGCCCTCGGCGCTTCGGCCCACGCGCATCAGCGTAAACTCGAAGATGCCGATGACCATGGGGGAGACGGTGTAGAAGGCGCGCTCGTCATGGTGCAGGTCGATGACCAGGCCCTTGTGGGCGAGCCCTGGCAGCAAGGCTAGGACGCGCTGCAGCGGCAAGCGGGCGAGCTTGGCGATGCGCTCGGGGCTTGCGAGTCCGTAGGGCATGGCGGCGACCAGCGCCGCTTCTTCGGGGCTGTAGAGCTGCTCGAGGATGGCGCGCAGGGTGTCGCTCCAGGGGGTGCGCGCGGTCATCCCGTCGAGTTTCTGTGCCAACTGTCGATGAGCGTCTTTGCCAACCCTGTGCCCCATCTGCACCTCCTCCACGTCCACTGCGGACTTTAGCAGACGTCGTAGGCTTTGTCGCCGGGAGGAGGTGTCGTTCGCTTGGCTGGCGCTGAGGGCGGTACAGCCTTCAGTGAAGCGTGGGATGTGGCAACGCCCAACGAAGATGAGCCAAACGAAGCCTCGATTCGCTCAAGGCTCGCGCGCAATGTCGAGCTCGTCGAGAAGGCTGCTCCAATCACAGCCCTGTTCGCAGCCTGTGCCAGGCTCGGGAAGCAGGGAGCCTGAGCCTCTGAGCGCTTCGCACTCCTTACGACGGCATTCGTCCTCGTAGTCCTCGACAGCGCTCAGGATTTCGCACTCCTTACGACGGCATTCGTCCTCGTAGTCCTCGACAGCGCACAGGATTGCCCACTCCTCACGAGCGCCCTCGTCCTCGTATTCTTCGACAGTGCTCAGGCTTTCACATTGCTCGTAGCAACACTCCACCTCGTATTCATCACACGTCCCCTGCGATTCGAGCTCCGCGTGCATCGGAGCGCTTGCCTCATCGTCATACCATCCCCAGTCATCGCCCAGCTCATCATCCCCGTAGACGGGCGCAGACTCGCGCAGAAACGCGAAGGCCAAGGCTCGTATTCGGGGGTCACCGTGTTCGAGAAATGCCGCAAAGGTCTTTTTGTGTCTCTTCAGGATGCCCCCCCTTCGGACACAGCGCTCCAAGTCGCAGACGGCTTGCCGAAAGGCCAGCTCCTCTGCGGGCAGTTTGGCGCAGTCTCGGCACACGTGTCGGCGGTGGCCTTTGCCGGTGAAGCGTTCGTGCGCGCGCCACCGGTCGCATACCCAGCAGTAGTGCCCTTTGGCCTGGCCTCTTCTCGCCATGAGGTCTCCCCTCGAGGGTTCAGCTCTGAGCCCCTCATCGCCGTGGATTTTTCATCCCAAGCCTTGCGAAGCAAGGTCTGGGGCAGCACATTTTTCCTAACGGTTTGGATTTGGCACCGCAACCGCCAGCAAGCGCGAACCGTGGAGAAACAAGAGTGAAACCTTCGCGTGAAGAAGCAACACCGTCTCCTGGCTTCGCTGTCGCCGCGTCGTCTTCGGCGCTGCCCGACCCAACAGCGTCACTCGCGCTGCTCCGCGGGTTGCTCGAGACGCAGCGTTTCGCTGTGCTCTCGACCCGCCATCGCGATGGTCATCCGTACGCGAGTCTGGTGGCCTTCAGGGTCGACGCAGAGCTTCGGCAGCTCGTCTTCTGCACTCGCCGCTCGACCCGCAAGTTCGCCAATCTCGAGGCAGAAGGTCGCGTTGCCCTGCTCATCGACGATCGCTCAAACGACGAGGCCGCTCTGCAGCAGGCCGCGGCGGTCACTGTGCTCGGGGCCTGTGTCGAGGCGCATGGTGCAGAGCGAGAGGCGCTGAGCGGCTGGTTTTTGCAGCGACATCCAGCGATGTCGGCTTTCGTCCAATCAGAGGACTGTGCGGTGATCAAGGTCGAGGTCCACGTCTTCACGCTGGTCACACGCTTTCAGGAGCTCATCGAGTTCCATCTGGTCTGAGAGCGACTTGTATTCAACCGCAGAGCGCGCACAGGAGCGCGGAGCAGAGCGTCACGACAGCTCTGCTTTCAGGCCTCGTTCGATTTCGACCAATGCGTCGCAAAGACCCGGAGCTCTCGCCGGCCGGGAAGCTGCAGCTTCACCATGATCCGGCTGAAGTAGCTCTCCACCGTTCGAACAGCGCTGGGAGTGGCGTCGACAGAGGCTCAGGTCTTGGTGGTGTTGGCTCCTGGACTACTGCGGGAGGACGAGCTGAGCGGGCTCTTGGAGGAGCGTGTGGGCTTCGCTCCTCGTATTCCGGGACATTCATCCTTGGGGGCGCAGGCGAATGGGGTCTACATCGATGCCAGGGTGGCTTCAGGGCCGCAAGGCGGGCGCGAGCTCGCTTTGGTGCTGGCCCACGAGCTGGGACACCACCTGGGGCTCTACCACGCGGACCGGCCAAGCGGTGCGAGCTTGGTGGATGCGCTCACGAGCAACATCATGCACTCCTGGCTCCCTGGCGTGGACCCTCTGCAGGCTCGCTTCGATCCTCGGCAAGCCTTTGTGATGCGTGGACATCCCGATGTGTTGCTGGCGGGAGCGGTCTCGGATTGTGACTGAGTACTGGGGCATCGAGCTCGCTGCTCGCCGGCCTCTCGAGACCAGGACAGAGACACTCATCGAACGTTGAGATGCTCTCGAGTGCTAGTCGACGTTGATTGATATTCGAAATGGTGTTCTCGAGTGCAGTTCTGCATTCATCACCATTCATCATAGTGCTCTCGAGTGCAGGTCGACGTTCATCCCTATTCGTCATCGTGCTCTCGAGTGCAGGTCACCGTTTATCATGGTGCTTTCGGATGCACTCTGGTGCAGCTGGTCGCGACTTGCACGCTCCTTTGGTCTTCGCTTACGATGGCGAACGGAGTGGTTCTCGCTGTGGCGAGTCCGCTGAGAAAGCAGTGTCGTGACTCGATAGCCTTTGAGAGCTCAATTGCTCTCCTCTAGCAGGACAATGCGATGCCCAACAGTCAAGCGCCAGCAGACAGCAGCTCACCTGAATCGCTCTCCTTCGACCACGGCCGGGCCGACGCGGCCTGGCTGCGAGTGGCCGAGCGCGCCAAAGCCCTGAAGCATTCCTCCCTGCGCAAACCCAACAGTGATTACGTGCAGGTGGCCCTCGCCGGACTCAAGCTGTTCAAGAGGGTACGCTCTCCAGAGCTTGCCCCGGCGTTCGCAAAGCTCCCCTCGAAGCACTTCGACCATCGGCATCTGGAATGGCTTGGCGATTTGGCTTGGGCGTTGTGGCACCTCAATCAACGGGTGGCCAGCGCAGCGGCTCAGACCAGCGCTGTCCGCGTCGACCCTGCCGTGGTCGAAGAGACCAAGCTGCGGCGCAAGCGCGTCCTGACCTTGCTCAGCTACCATCTTGGGGACGACCCCCAGATCGCATCGCAACTCGCGGCGCTCAGCTCGGGACGCGGTTACGAGGCTCTCTCCTCGGACGCCAACTGGCTGGGCGAGCTGTGGCTCGACCATGAACAGACGCTCTCGAAGGATCCCAAGCGCTACGTGCCTGGTGACGGACAGCGGCTGGTACAGCTCGGCGAGCTGATGATGACGCAGCTGCTCGGTCGGCGCGGAGCAGACGAGGAGCTGCGCGACTGGCGACGCAGGGTTTGGACGCTGTTTTGCGAATCCTACGAAGAGGTGGTGGCAGCGGGCAGCTTCCTCTTCCGCAAGAGCGCGCATGCCGTGCTCTTTCGACCTCTGGTGGCTGAGCTTCGGCCGCGCCAAACCCGGAAGAAGGAGTAGGGGCGGACCTGCGTGTCCGCCCTCCTTGAATACGTGAAACGCAATCGAAAGTAGGGGCGGACCTGCGTGTCCGCCCTTCTTGAATACGTGGAACGCAATCGACAAGCAGGGGCGGACCTGCGTGTCCGCCCTCCTTGAATGCGTGTAACTTCGACTTGTTGTGTGCCATCCCTGGCACGCACCCTTCGGGCTTGCTTCGCAGCGAGTCTCCGCCTCCTGGCTTCGACTTCTTGCGCTCAGTCAAAGGCGCGCCGCACATCCCAGTCGATGCCCAGTGTGACCGTGAGGAAGCTGAGCCAGTTCGAAGTGTAGCCATCGCCAGGACCATCATCGCTGCTGCTCGTCCCCTCAGCGCCACCGGCGAGCCAGCGCAGGTTGATGAAGGCATCGATGCTGTCAGAGATAGGCAGACCAGCGCGCAGGCTGAGGTCGATGATGGCGCCTTCGACGTCGCTCTTTCCACCGTTGAGGTACTTGATGGGTGCGTACATTCCATCGACCTCGCCGCCAAACCAGAAGCCGTTGTCCAGCTCGTAGCGCGAGCGCAGCTTGAAGGCGGGCACGGGACCGACGTCGCGGTTGCTGCGCAGCAGCCGGCCGTCGCCAGAGCGGAAGTCGATGACGGCGTTACGAATCTGCATCGAGCCGCCGAAGCTGAGCTCGAGCTTGGGATCGTCGAAGAAGTCGTAGAGGTAGCTCATGCGGTAAAAGTCGAAGCCGTAGCGCAGCTCCAGCGCTTCATTGGCGGGAAAGGCGAGCCCGTCGACGGTGACCGCGCGGGTGGGGGCGACCTGGGTGCGCAGGTCGAGCGGCTGGTAGAGGAAGATGATGGCGTGGGCCTTGTTCAACAACAGCTCGGCGGAGAGCCGGCCGACCAGGAATAGTGTGTCCTGTCCACCTTCGTCGACGTAGTCGAAGTCGGTGCCGTCTTTGCCAAACTGGACGGTGTGTGAGAGGGCCGCCAGAAATCCGAGCTCTGCGATGAGGTGAAGCTCGAAGAACCGGTCCTCTTTGGGCGGGGCATTGACCAGCGCGCTCTGGGTCGCGATGAACTCGCTTTGCGCGGCGATGAACTCACTCTGCTTGACGAGGGTCTCTTGGGCCTGCGCAAGCTCCTGCTGGCTTGCAGCGAGTTGCTCGAGCTGCGTTTGCACGCTCTCGAGGGCGGATGACAGGTAGGTCAGGGACTTGACGAGCTCGCCGAGCTCAGGTCCCGAGTTTGCGGCGGCGGGGAAGCTCGAGGCTTCCGGCTCGGTGGCAGTGGCCTCGACGGCGAAGAGAAGGCTCAGGCCCGTGAGCAGGGAGAAAAGCAGCGTTCTTCGCATCGTTGTCCTCCTAGAGGTTAGTCTTGTTGGCGGATATGCGCTGTAGTATTTGTATTCCACTTTGGCGTGCCGTTTGGAGTCGGTGGGCTTCCCCGTCGACGGGGACTACTGCTGGTCCCAGGAACTCCGTTGTCGTTCGCGGCCTGCAGCACTTTCGTGGCGTCTCATGCGTCAGTACAGCAGCGCGAGCGCGTGGCTCGCTGCCTGTCGTCGAGCCGGCGTTCGATAAACGATAGAATATCTCGAGAGCGTTGCAGGTAGGTGAGGCCAGCGGCTTGAGTCTTGGCACGCTCCGAGATGGTGGCGAGCAGCGCTTGGTCGGCGAGCAGCTCGCGTAGTCCAGAGATGGCGGCAGAGACGTCGTCTGGGGGTACCAAGTAGGCGTTCTCGCGGTGCACGAGCAGCTCTCTCAGGTCGGGAGAGTCTGGGGCGAAGAGCGCGCGGCCGGTGGCCATGTAGAGGAAGGTCTTGATGGGCAGGACGGTGTTGCCGACCTTTTGTAGCGGGCCCAGGGTTGGCGGGATGATGAGCACGTCTGCGGCGTAGAGGAAGGGGAGGGTGTCGCGGTAGGCCATCCAGGGCTCGACGCGCACATTGGCAAGCGTCGCAGCGCGTTGCTCGACCTCACCGTGCTCCTTGGAGCCGACGATGATGAAGGTGCAGTCTGGGAAGGCCTCGGCGAGCTCGAGGACGAGCATGATGCCCTTGGCGACGGAGACGTGGCCGGAGTAGCACAGCACCGGGCGGTCTTGGGCTAGGCCGAGCTTCTCGCGGGCTTCGCTTTTGCTGAGCACTGGCTCCAGCAAGCGCGGTTCGTAGCCATTGTGTCTGGGGTAGAGCTTTTCGTCGGGGACGCCTGCGCGCCGATAGCTCTGGGCGGCGAACTGGGAGTGCAGGACGGCGCCGAGGAAGCGGGGTTGCTTGCCGATTTGGCGGAAGAGCCAGCCAAAGCCGGGGTATTGGTCAGGCCAGTTGCGGTAGGTCTCATAGACCAAAGCGTGCTGGCTGAGCAGCAGCGCGGTGACCAGGGTGGGGATGTTGCGGGTGTAGAGGACCTCGGCTTGGGCTGCCTCGGGGCTGAGGACGGCGCGCAGCGCATGTCCCCACTTCTCGAAGAGGCGGTTGCTGGGAAAGAGTGAGGGAAGGGTGCGCAAGGCGACGTCGAGCTCGACGTGGTAGCGCTTGCGCAGCGTCTCCAGGGTGACGCCTGGATGTCGCCAGGCTCTGGGCAGCAGGAAGCTGAGCTCGGCGCCGTTTCGGGCCATGGTCGAGACGGTCTGGATGAGCTGCTCGCCGTCGGTCTCGTCATTGGGGAAGATTTGGTCATTGGTGTAACACAGTTTCATACATCATCCGCATTTCGAGCGCTTTCAGGGTCAGAGCTCGCCGTGCTCGGCGAGCCGGGGGCCATTGTCGAGAAAGGGGAGCGACAAGACAAGGGCGAATGCGTGGCGCATGCAACGGAACTTGCGCGCACTGCGAGTCCCTGCGACCCAAGGCGTCCAGGGCCGAATCGTCGCAGCCACGCGTCGTGTCCGTCGTGTCCGTCGTCGTTGCGTTCGTTGCACGAAGCAGAAAGCTATGGCAAAGCGTGAGGAGAGACCTGCTTCTCGAAACGAGAGCTTGGGCAGGCTTGAATTGGCACATTTCAACGGAGGACCGCGATGGCGAATTGTCACGAGATGAAGAAGGGCGAAATCTACGTGTGTAAAGACTGCGGGCTCGAGCTGCAGGTGGTGGCCGAGTGCACCGATTGCCACAAGTCCCCCGAAGACTGCCAATGCCAGGATGAGCATGGTCACGCCTGCAAGCTGATGTGCTGTGGCGTGCCCCTCGAAAAGAAGTAGGGCATTTCCGGTACGCGGCGCTTGCTCCATCGTGCATTGTCAGCCCTATCGTGTGTCCGATTTTTGCGAGGTGGGCCATGCTTCGGGACCCTCGGCGGCTCGGGTTTTGGGTGTTCCTGCTTGTGTGTGGCGGCGCACTTGGGGGCTGTGCAGGCGCTTCGCCCAACGGCAGTAGTGTGAGCTCGCAGGAGCAAGTGATGCCTTCCATCGATGAGCCGGTGTCGCTTTCGCTCCAGCAAGACCAAGAGCAGACGCTACCCGGCACCGAGCTTCGGCTTTGGATCTCGTCGTCGTCGTCGAAGCATGGCGCGCCAGTGAGCAGCGTGAGCGTCATGTTTGCGCTCGCTGATGTGCTTGCAGAGCGCTCCTGGACCATCGAAGAGGGGCGCTTCAGCTCCGAGTGGCTTGCTGTCGAGGGGCGCTTCTGGCATCCGCAGCTCGAGCGTTACGAAGAAGGCGCGCTGCCAGGCTGGCAGGTTCGTCTCGATTCCGTGGATGAGACCTCGGTCAGTGGGGCGCCGACCGCGGTGACGGTGTCCGTGCGCCGCCACAGTGTCCCAGAGGCAGCACCCTAAGGAACGCTGTGTCCCTCATCCGTCAACGTTCCTCTGCTTCGACCGCCCGATAGAAGAGCGCCTCCCTGTCCGACAGCAGTCCCCGCTCGAATCCCTCCTGAATCACCGTCGCGTCGACCTCCCTCCCAGATGTCCCCTCAGGAAGCGCCGAGCCGCTGTTTGCTTGGCTCGGCGCTTCCTGCTGCGGCTCGCGCTCCGGCCAGAACAGCAAGACCAGGACGGCCAGGACAAGCGCCCCAGCCACGACACGATGACGAAGCAAAGACCACGCGCCGCCCTCGGTCAGAGCGCTCGCCGGGCTCGGCCGAGGGGCTTCTGGTGACCCACCCAGACCCTCGAAGTTGCACCGCTGACACTGGATGCAGGCCGAGCTCGTCGTCAACGAGACGCCGAGCTCGCATCGCCGGTAGTGTTTGGGCCGCAGCCCGAGCGAGAGCAGGGCCAGGCGGTTGCTCAGTGAGAGCAGCGCCCCCAGCGGACACAGCGCGCGGCACCAGAAGCGCTGATGTCGAAGACCGGCGAGCAGCAGCGCCAGCACGGCAAGCCAGCTCGGCCAAGTGGGCGCAAAGAGCCAGTGCAAGGGTTCGCGGGTGACCCAGCCCTGCGCGCCGAGGGCGTATGCAAAGACGAGCGAAAGCAGCAGAACCCAGCGCATCCAAGACCAAGCTTGCAAATGGTCCGGATGCGATTCCTCCGTGCTCAGCGCCTCAGCAGGATTCATCATCGCGCTCCACCGACGGCGAAGCCAACGCGCGCTCAGAAACAACAACTCCTGCGCCGCACCTGCTGGGCAGGCGTAGCCGCAGTAGCCTGCACCAAAGAGCAAGGCCCAGCCCAGGACCAGAGCCAGCAGCCAGCCCAGTTGAAGGCTCGGCAAGGTTTCTGCGAACTGCAAAACAGGGAAGAGGGCGAGCTGCTGGTTCCAGAGGATGCCATTGAACAGCAGCGCAAGGGCGAGCAGCCCCAGCCTGAGTGGAGCGTGCCAGGCCCAGCTTTGGAAGCGTGCCAGCGAGGCAAACAGGAAGGCCACAAAGCCGAGCAGCGTCAGCAGCATTCCCCAGCGTTGCGGCCAAAGGGGACTCTCTGCAGGAGGAGATGGCGTGGGCGTTTGCGCCTGCAGCGAAGCAAGCACCCTGCCGCGAAGCTCCTCGGCCGCATGAGTGATGGCGTTGGCGCTCACGGTCGCACCGGTGACCACACCCAGCTCCTCGAGCTCGAGCGCTTCACTCAGAGGATGGCCCGAGAAACGTGCAAAAAATCCTTCGAGCTCGAGCAGATACGAAGGGGTCTCATGGTGCTCGGCAAGGCGAAGCTCGGCGATGCTCAGCTTGCTTGCATCGAGCTTTCCTGGCTGGGAGCCGGGGGCATTGAGCAGCACGATGACCGAGAGCGCACCGCCATACCCTTGCGCCTCGACCCCGAGGCGACGAGAATCGACCTGCAACATCGCCGGCCCCTGCTCGAAGCGCAGAAAAACATGGGGGAAAGGCTGCTCGACAGGCACCGCCTCCAGCACTTGGCCTCGCGTCGTCCAGAGCTGAGCCGGGTTGGCCTGCAGCAACTCGACCGAGCTCGAAAGGCCAGCGCGCCCGAGCTCGACGCCCGAGCGCAGCGGAGCGCCATAGTAGAGCAAAGCAAAGCCCAGCCCAGCCAACGCCCACAGGAGGCCTCGAAGCGAGCCGAACGACGGCGCTGAGGGCTCCTGCGCGCGCTCGCTGGGGTGCTCTACGCTGGAAGCGCCTGAGCGAGGAGCACCCTGTCTACGCCAGTCATGGATCGTATCCGCTCGCTCTCGGGCTTGGCTCCGTCGAGAACCGAGGTGCATCGCAGCGTCAAAGCCCATGACACCGATGAGAATACAGGCCAGAAACAGTGAAGTCTGGCTGAGGCCGAGGGTTGGCAAGGCCAGCAGGCCGACCATGGCGGCGCCCAGGGCGCCACCCCAGTGGTCGAGCAGCACTAACTGCTTGGCCGCCGCAGGTCCTCGAGCACGCCACAGCAGCTCACTCACCTTGCCCACCGCCAAGCCAGAGGCCACCCCCACCCACGCAAAGAGCAGCGCAAAGAGAGGCTCGGCCGCTGTCTGCAGCGCGTCGAGCCGCCCAAAGAGCCACGGCAACAGGAGCATCGACAAGGCCAGCGGCAGCAGTCGCGGCCAGCAGTGCGTCGGCAACAGGCTTGCACCATGTTTGCCGAGCCAGACGCCAAGCGCGTTGCCCACCATGAAGAGCGCCGAGAGCGCCCCTAACATGAGATAGATGTTTCCAAATCGGCTCTGGTAGGCATAGAGCAGCAGCACCGAAGACGCCATCGAGACCGCCCCAACCCCCGCCACGCTCAGCAGCGCCGAGAGCTGAGTTTCACGCGCGCCACCGGCCACGACGCAGCGCGGGCGGCGCATCAGAAACAATGCGATCAAGAGGAGTCCCCACGGGAAGAGCAGCCAGGCAAAGCTGGCGCGCTCGTAGAGCCGCTCGACCTCCCCAATGCCATCCTCCTCGAGCTGCACGGCGATGGCTCGCGCCAGCGCCCGAGGATCCTCTATCGTATTCGGAACAGACTCGAGCTCGCCAAGGTCCGCAGCGCGCCAGGCCAGGCGGCTCGGTGGAAAGTAGATCGCGAAATGCTCGGCAGGGATTATGCTCGAGCTGCGATCGGATTCAACTCGAGCGCGATGACGTTCCGCCAGAAGCTCGGCGTCCACGCTCCCCAGGCCTTGTGTGTTCGAGGCGATGACGAAGGCGTGTTCGCCTGGGCCCACCAAGACCTCCGTGAATACGCTGCGGAGCGTCGCGAGGTCGGCGCGGGCTGCCTCGAGCAGGGGCCCGGAGAGCAGGTTTTCTCCTGCTCTGATGGTGCTGATGAGGACCGCTTCGTCAGAGAGCAGGCTTCGAAGGCTGACAAAGAACTCCTGAGTATGAAGCCGGTAGGCCTGCAGGGTCAAGGCTTCGTCCGACTCCAGATAGACCACATCGAAGCCCTGCCGAGCCGCACAGCGCTGAGCGACCAGGATAGGATCGCTGACGCAGAGTCGAAGCCGTGGATCCTGCATCGCCCGTTGCACCTCGGCTGGCCAATGCCTCAGCAGCGCATGATGGAGGCGCTCGTCCTGCACCACCAAGACCAGCTCCTCCAATGGGGAGCGCAAGAGCGCAGCGAGCGCGTCGAGGCGGTGAGGGGCCAGCAGCATGACGCGCCGGGCTCGAGGATGCTCAGCCAGCATCAGCGCCGCCAAAAACTCGCCGTCCTCGCTCTGCTCGGCCGTCACCAAGCTGCGTCCCGCCGAGAAGGCAACGGGTACGCCGTCATAGAGGCCGACCTGAACCTGAGAATACGGTGTCTGGATGCTCTCGAGGAACTGTGCCTGCCCAAGCGTTTGCCGCCAACGCCACGCTTCCCACACTTCGCCCAGCGCCGCCCCGCTTGGCCCGAGCGCCAGCGCAGCCGACAGGGCAAAGACCAGGCTCGCGCAGAGGCTAGCCAGGCTGCGACCAAACGTCACCGCCACCGCCACCACCGCGAGCGCCATCAGCCCCGAGAAGCCGGCGAGCAGCGTCAGCGGCGCCAGCCCGAGCTGCAGACCCAGCGTCATCACCCCACCGCCAACCCCAGCCCCCAGCGTCTCGAAGCCGTAGAGCACGCTCAGCGCCGACCAGGACGCCTTGCGGGCCAAGCCGAGGCCCGCAGCTTCCCACTCACGAGCCCTCTCTCCAAGACTCGCCGAGAGCAAAGCAAAGAGCATCCCTGTCGCCAGACTGAAAGGCGCGTTGAGCAGTGCACCCCAGACCACGGTCTGCGACAGTGAGACGTGCTCCCACCAAGCCAGACCCACGATGCTGCGAAACGAGACGAAGCCCAGGGACTGTGCCCAGGCGAGCAAGGGATAGCAGCAGCCCAAAGCCAGCAGCAGCCTCAGGCGGGCAGGGTGCTGGGGTGCCGCTGATGCAGGGGACCGCTGGCGGACCAAGGTGGCACCCACCCCCACCCAGAAGAGCCAGGTCGCGAAGAATACGGCGATGCTCGACTCGTAGCCCTGCTGCACCCAGAGAAAGTCCCGCAACAGCAGGCTTTGCCCGACCAGAG
>JAVFAO010000093.1:0-19070 GCA_034002465.1 Myxococcota bacterium | reverse complement strand
GTGCAGGTCAGGGGCGCTACGCACTGGTTTTCGCGGCAGACGGAAGGCTCGGTGCAATCGCTGTTCTTCTCACAGCTGACGCAGACGGCGTAGTCCTCGAGGCAAATGGGGGTGCTGGGCTCACAGTCGTCGTCACTCTGACAGCCAGAGGGAAACTGGAACGACTGAGAGGGTAGACACCAAGTGTCGCCGCTGGGCACGGGTGTCGAGTTGTACTGGGCGTCGATGGTGACCTCGACGAGCTCGGCGTCCACCAAGGTTCCGACAAACGTGCTTCCGTTGGTGTTGATTTCCGTGACATTGAGGGTGCCGCCAGTGGCGAAGAAGATCTTGTCACAGCCGCCTTCATCACAGCCTTGGTAGATCAGGACGCAGGTTCCACAGGTGGCGTAGTTGCGCTCCTCTGGTGTGCTGCCCAGCGTGAAAGTACCAGGCTTGTTGAGTGGAGGTGGGTTGCCAGAGCCGTAGTAGAACTCGATGGCGAGCAGGTCGCTGGGAGAGGAGATGGAGGAGTAGGCTGTGTATCCGAAGTAATCGGTTTGGGTGTCGACCTCCTCGGACATCGTCTCGAAGCCGGTGTAGGTGCACAGGCCGGGAGTACGGCAGACGTTGTCCGTACAGACCTGCTCGGTGTCACAGTCACTGGCATCAAGACACTGCACACAGTTCTCGCTGGTGGTATCGCAGCGCGGCGTGTCGCCTGAGCAATCGTCGTCGCTGGCGCAGCCTTGCACTGGAGGATCGCCGACCATGATGGTGTCGAAGGTGACGGTGTCGATACACCAATTCTGTCCCCCTGGGACTGGGGTGGAGCGGAAGGTGTTGCCATCGATGGTCACTTCGATGAGCTCCACGCCCTCGAGGTGGCCCTGGAAGGGTGTTCCATTCTTGCCGATTGCGTCGAGGTGCAGGGTGCCGCCGGTGGCGAAGAAGGTTTTCTCACAGCCGCCATCTTCGGTGCATCCTGCATAGAGCAGAACGCAGGTCGAACAGGTTTGGTAGTTGGTGTCGATGGCGAGGGAGCCGAGCTCGATGCTCCCCGGCTTGTTCAGCGCTGGGGTTTGCACCTGAGCATAGTAGAGCTCGAGGGTGAGCGCATCGAAGGTCTCGGTGCCATCGTCATACGCCTCGTAATAAATCAGGTTCGCGTTGCCTTCGACGGATTGATCATCAATCGAAAAGCCTTCATTGTCACAGGTGATGGCGACGCAGGCTTGGTCGACGCAGTCGGCGGTGCCTTCACAATCGGTCGAGCGCAGACACTCCACGCAAGCGCCGGTCGCGGTGTTGCAGATGGGCAGCGCGCCATCGCAGTCGGCGTCGGTCTTGCACCCCGAATCGGGTACGCAAGTGTTGCTCGCCGTGTTGCAGAAGTGTGCCGCAGGGCAGTGGCTGTTGGTCGTGCACTCGACGCAGACGCTGTCCGAACAGGCGGGCAGGTCGGGGTTGAGGCAGTCCGCGTCGCTCGAGCAGCCGCTCGGCACGCAGGTGAAGGTCTGAGGGCTGCAGGTCTCAGTGGCGCTGCAGTCAGCGTTGAGCAGGCACTCGACGCAGTCTCCACTGCTCAGGTTACAGATGGCGCCATTGGGGTCACTCGCACAATCGTCGTTGTTGCGGCAGCCTGCGAGCTCGTCCTGCTCGACTTGATCGATGGGCGGCAGCTCCGTTTCATCGCTGGTGTCGCTTTGGTCCTGATCGGTTGGGGGGGTGGTTGGGTCGTCATCGCAAGCGACAAAGCCGCTGGCGAAGGCGAGGATCGCAAGCAAGGTCAAGATTCGTTTCATGTTTCTTCATCCTCCTGAGCTCCGTCACGGTCACGGAGCGCGCCGCATCGAGACAGAGACTGCCGGAAAACAGCTTGCCTTTGCGCGTGGGTTGAGTCAAGCGCTGTAACGACTCGAGAGCATGCAAGCGCTATTGCGCGTCGAAAATGATGCGTTCCGCCTTCAGCGCTTGTTCACAGTCTTGCGTCGAGGGGTAAACGTCGAGGGCTTCGAGCTCGCCGTCAGTCATGATCGGAACGATGCGCCGTTGCGCGCCTGCAGAGCGAATGCTTGAAGAGAACGCCGTGAAACTCCCTTCGTCAGCAGCATCGAAACGAATCGCTTCTTTGCTGCCTGAGTATCGCCAGAGTCGCGCGCTGGGCATGCGATCGCAGCCCCAGGCCCCATCGAGCAGGTAGGCCTGCAATTTGCCGTGCTCTCGGACGCGGAGCACCTGCAGCCGTGGCCAGGTCGACCCGATACTTGCCAGCAATTCCCCTTGGGCCGAGAGGACCATGCTCAGGGCCTGCTCGCCCTTGCCGCCTTCGACGAGGAGCTCTTCGACGCTGTCACCACTGAGCTCGACCCGACGCGCGAAGTGAGGCGCCAAGGTGCTCCCATGGAACTCCTGGAAGTTGCGTTGGAAAGCGGCGATGGTGCGGCGCGTCAAGCTGCGGTCGTGGTAGAGCAGAAGTTGATATCGGCGTTGCTCTCGGTCTTCGAGGGAGAAGGAGGCGAAGAGGTACTGCTCTGGGACTTCGATGCGGATGTTCGAGCCCTCGGCGAGTAACGTAAAGGGATGTGAGCGCTCGCTCAAGCTCAAGCCGGCGCGGGAGAGGCCGAGCGACGCTTCCGTGAGCAGAACGCTCGAAGCAGGGCTTAGCTCGGCTTGGAAACAACGGTCGAGCATCTGCTGTTGCTCGCAATAGGAATACAGAGGATCGCCTGCCGAGAGCGGGATGAATGCAGGCGACGAGGACGTGCACGTTGCTGCCGTCTCGCTGCTCGTGCTGGCTTCATCGGTCAAGGCTGCAGCGGTTGGCAGTTCGAGCTCGTCCGGAGCTTGCGCAGGGCTTTGAGCAGGGACAGCGCTTGGAGCAGCGAGAGAGCTGGGCGTGTCAACTGGGTTCCCAGCGGCCGCTGCGCTTGGGCCGGCATCCTCGCTCGCTCCAGTGGTCGGAGCGCGTGGGTTCTCGGACGGTCCCTCGACTTCTTGTCCATTGGGCGCTTGGCCTGTTCCCTCGACTTCTTGTCCATTGGGCGCTTGGCCTGTTCCCTCAACTTCTTGTCGAATAGGCGCTTGGCCTCTTGCCCCTACTTCTTCGTTTGCCGTCAAAGGTGGAGCTTGCTCGGCTTCTGCTTCGGCGTTGAGCGAAGCCGCACTCTCTGTGGTGGTCGCGGACTCGGTTTGAGTGTTTTCTGTCCACGGCCAAAGCAGCCAGGCGGCGACGCCTGCGCCCGCCAGGAGAAGCAAGACGATGAAGAGGAGTCCGAGGCGTTTGGCCGCTGAGCTGCTCGAGCTGGCCTTCGCTGTGAGCGCTTGCTCTGGCTCAGCAGGCTGGGTGCTTGCTGTCCCTAATGCATCGTGGGGCTTGGCTTGGCTGAGCGCTTCCGGCCAACGGCGCTCGACAGGGTTGCGGAGAAGCATCGGGGCCAGGTGTTCGCGAAAGAGCCCATCTTGCTCGATATCATGAGGGATTTCCAGTTGCCCCTGGGCCGACCAGGCGAGCGCTCTGGCCGGATCGTCCTGGGGATAGACTGGGCGTCCCGTCAGCATTTCCACGGCGAGCAGCGCTGCCGCGTAGATATCGGAAGCTTGGCTTGGGGCGTGCCCCGTGAAGAGTTCTGGAGCGAGGTAGCCTGGGGACCCGAGCAAAAGGGGCGGCGCCGCGGGGGGGAGGATGTGGTAGGGGAGGCGATGGGCACTACCAAAGCCGAAGATGAACAGGCGATCCTGCTCCCCGTCGTCGTCGACGAGGACGTGCATGGCGTCGAGGAAGCCGTGCACCAGGTCTGCCTGATGGGCGTAGCGCAATGCGTCCGCGAGCTGAGCGAGCAGGGCGTAGACCCGTTCGGGGGGAAGAGGCCCGTTGCGCTGCAAGAAGGCAGAGAGGTGTTGGGCAGGGCAGGGTGTGCTCAGCCAGACCCATCCGGTGCTGCTCTCGCCGAGCTCGCTGTTCAGCACCTGCGGTACGGCGAGGGAGCGGGTGGTGTGGAGGTGGGCGCGCAGCACAGAGACATCACAGCTCTCGGCGCGCAGCACCTCGATGAGGTGTCGGGGGGCATGAGGGCTTTGGACCGGGCGACCGAGGTAGAGCCAGCGCTCGGCTGCCGCGCGCAGGCAGGAGTCGAGCTGAAATTGCTGTCGAAGCTGTGTGTCGATGGAAGGATCGAGCACGAGTAGACCTCAGGGTTTGTCGCGAACGCAACGGAAGCCAACGTCGTCGTCGCCAGCATTGGCGGCCACTTCGCGTCGTGCGCTAACGCGCAGCTCGTCCTTGGGACTCTTCCAGGAGCCACCTTTGACGACGCGGTTCTGTTTTCGCGTTCCGGCGGTGCTGGTCCATTCCCAGACGTTTCCTGCGATGTGCTCGAGATGCAGGATGCTCTGACCAAGCGGGCGGGAGAAGACGCTCTCTGGGGCGGCCTCGGCTTTGCCAGCGCAGAGCTGGCCTGGGCCTGCCGCGAAATGGACGCGTTCACAGCTGGCTTCGACGCCGCTGGGATAGATGCTGCTCGAGCCCGCTCTTGCCGCGGCTTCCCACTCCTTTTCGCTGGGCAAGCGTTTGCCAGCCCATTTGCAGAAGGCTTCCGCCGTGCCGTAGCCCACGCCGGTCACGGGGTCGTTGGGCTTGCGCAGACCTGGGGCGAGTGGCGGGCAGACTGTGGCGTCCACACAGGCCTCGTACATGTGCACACTGACTTCGCTTTCGTCGATGTAGAGGGAGTTGACTTCGAGGGTGGAGGAGGTGCCTTCTTCGCTTTTGGCTTCGAGGTCATGGTCGATGCGGCCCACGGGGTGGTTTCCGGCGGGCACCTGGATCATGCGACCGCTTCGGCTGGAAATCACCTGGACGGGGACGGCCGGAGGCAGCGGCGCCTGTTGGATGGCGTTGGCGTCGAGGTCTTGTGGGTTGTTGTGGGTCGCCGCTGGAAGCTTCGCTGGTGCTGGCGTGCCCGTACGCGCGAAGTAGCGGTAGCCGAGTCCCCCAGCGCTCAAGAGGACGAGCAAGAGGATGGCCCAGAGCCACGGGCGCGAGTTTGGGCTGTGGCCACGGGTGTCGAGGTTTTCGCTGTGGGCGTCTGAGTCTGGGTCTTGCTCGGCGCGTCCGGCAGCGGTCTCTTCATTGACCCAGATGGCGTCGACCCTCGGCGTGGCGCCAGAGCGGGGCTTTGCGAGGGAAGCAGAGGGCTGGCGCGGTGGTGGTGCGGGGTCGAGCACACTCTCGAGAGAGTGCAGGGCGCCTGCGAAGTCCTCGGCGTTTTGGAATCGGTCGTCGGGGGACTTGGCGAGGGCTTTGAGGACGACGTCCTCGAAGGCCGCGGGGAGTTCTTCTCGGAGGCTGCTGGGGGCTGGCGGTGGCTTTTCGATTTGTGCCTGTAAGAGCTCGAAATCACGGAGTTCTTCGTAGGGATTGCGGCCGCAGATCATCTCGTAGAGGGTGAGGCCGATGGCATAGAGGTCGGTGCGGGCGTCGACATCGCGGGCGTTGAGCACCTGCTCTGGCGCCATGAAGCGGGGGGTGCCCATTTTGGCACCGGTGACGGTGCGCGCTTCGTCGGCTTGGAGCAGCTTGGCGATGCCGAAGTCCATGACTTTGAGGCTATCGCCGATGTTCTCTGGGTCGAAGTTTTTGGCGAGCAGGATATTGCTGGGTTTGATGTCGCGATGGACGATGCCTTTGCGGTGGGCGACGGCGATGGCGTCGAGCACGCTGAGGCAGATGTTTCGGGCCTCGCGCAGGGGCAGGGGGGCGCGTTGGCGGCGGATGTAGTCGTCGAGGGTGAGGCCCTCGACGAGCTCCATGACCATGCCGAGCACACCGCCTTCATCGATTTGGTCGACCACGCGCACGATGTTGGGGTGCAGGAGCTGGGCTTGGATTCTGGCTTCATCGTTGAAGCGCGAGCGCAAGGTGTCGATGCGGGCGAGTTTGGGGTCGAGGACCTTGATGGCGACGTGGTGGTGCAGCGCGCGGTGTCGGGCCTGGTAGACCACGCCCATGCCGCCCTCCCCGAGTACGTCTTCGATGATCCAGGTCTTGTTGAGGAGGGTGCCGTTGGAGAGCAGCCCATCGAAGGGTATGGGCGGGCTCATCGAGACCCCACAGCCGCCGCAGAAGCGCACGTCAGGGTTGTTGGGCCAGCCACACTGCTTGCATTTTCGTGATGCTGCCACGGTCAGGGCCTCGCTCGCGGGGCAAAGGTCTGGCGCGCCCGGTGGTCACCGGCAACTCGCCAGCACGCAAGGTCTAGCCTATCGCCGCGCGTCGCGCAACGGGGCTCAGCGCGCGCTGCTGGTAGTCGTCCTCAGAGACGGCGAAGCCTGCGAGCCGTGCTTGAACACGAGGCGGCTTCCTGCTATCCCTACTCTTGCGCATGCGTCGAGTCGGGCGGCGCGTGCCGCTTGCCTGAGGGCAGCGACTCAGTGGAGACGCGCGCGGATCCCGCTGCGGTTTTCAGTAAGGAATAGCATGCGTTCGAATACGCCGGTGTGGTTCTGTTGGTGCCTGCTGGGGCTGAGCGTGGTGGTCTGGGCGTGCGAGGAGAGTGACCCTCCCGACGCGCCGTGCAAGCTCGATTGTGGCAAGAACGGCAAGTGCGCCATCGTGACCGGGGCGGAGACCTGTGTTTGTCTCGAGGGTTACGACGGCGATGGCTGCGCTTCGTGCGCGGATGGCTACATCAAGCGCGGCGAGCTCTGCGTGCTCGACCCCTGCACGCCGAATCCCTGTGACAAGGTGCACCAGGGCATCTGTGTGGCGCAGGATGATGGCTATCGCTGCGATTGTGATGAGGGAGCGCAGGACAACGACGCTGACGGGGTTTGCATGCCCGGCTGCGAGATGGCGCTGCGCGCAGGCTTCGAGGGACAGACTTGCGACGACAGCTCGGGTGATGCTGTGTTCACGGGTCTTCGGAGCTGCGATGTGACGGTGCGCTTCGACCCAGGCACCGAGAGCTACAATGAGATTTACATCCGTGGTGAGTTCAACGAATGGGAGGCCACCTATCCGCTCAGCGCCGATGTGGATGGTACCTATTTCGTTACGCTTTCGCTGTCTCCTGGGCAGTATGCCTACAAGTTCTTCGTCCCCCAAGGAGAGCGTTGGTTCGAAGATCCTTCGAATCCCTATTTCAAGTATGTCGATTGGCAGCGCAATTCTCGTCTGATCGTGCCTGACTGCAGCCAGCCCTACCTGCGCCTGATGCATCGGCCTTTGGTGGAGGATGGCGCGATTCGGTTCAAGGTGCAGTATGTGGATGGCAGCCAGGGCGCAGGACTGGCGGGTAGCATCGAGGCGAGCCGCGATGATGCCCCGATACAGGGGGCGTATGACGCAGCGAGTGGGGTTCTGAGCATCGAGCAGAGTGGCCTACAGCCCGGCAAATACTTGTATCGCTTCCGAGCGAGCGACAATGCCGGTCGGCGCAGCGAGCTGCTCTACGTCCCGGTCTGGGTCGAGGAGCAGTCCTTCGACTGGCGCGACGCGGTGATGTACTTCGTGCTCACCGATCGCTTCGCAGACGGTAACCCTTCGAACAACGCGCCATCACCGGACGTGGACTTCAAGGCCAATTGGCAAGGTGGTGATTTTGCTGGTCTTCGTGCCAAGCTGGAGGCGGGCTATTTCGATGACCTAGGCGTGAATGCGATCTGGATCTCCTCAATCAGCCAGAATACGGGTGGTTCGGGCTTTGGCACAGATGGTCGACGCTATTCGGCGTACCATTCGTACTGGCCGATTTCCACGGGATGGAGCTGGGATCAGGAGCTGACAGGCGTGCAGCCGGTGGATCCACACTTTGGGGACCTGGAGGAGTTCAAGTCCCTGGTGCAGCTCGCGCACAGCAAGGGGATCAGGGTCTTGGTCGATTTCGTGGCCAACCACGTGCACACCGACAGTCCGCTCTGGGTTGCGCAGCAGGGGGCGAATCCGCCTTGGTTCCACGTGCCTGCCGAGGTCTGCGAGGACATTGGCTGGTCGAAGCCCATCGAGTGTTGGTTCGCGAACTACCTCCCCGACTTCGAATACCGCAACGCCGAGGTGATCGACCGGGTGGTCGCGCATGCGTTGTGGTTGGTCCAGGCGACGGGCATCGACGGCTTCCGTCTCGACGCCGTGAAGCACATGGTAGACGATTTTTCCTTTGCAGTTCGAGCTGGTATCGATCGCAGTCTGGTCTTCAGCGGGGAGCGCTTCTACATGGTGGGGGAGACCTTCACTGGCGAGGATGGCGTGGACCTGCTCAAACGCTACGTGAATCCGATGATGCTCGATGGGCAGTTCGATTTCCCCTTGTACTGGAAGCTGACCAAGACGCTGTTGCGCGAGGAAGAGGATCTGCGGGCGCTCGAGGGGATGACCAAATGGAATGACACCGTCTATGGTGAGTGGGCGATCATGAGCACGTTCTTGGGCAACCATGACGTGTGCCGGGCCGTTGGCCAGGCCAACGGGGATTTTGGCGACATGTGGTGCAACGGCGGCAAGGAGCAGGGCTGGAACAACCCGCCACGTGCCCCTGAGAGCCCCGAGCCCTTCGCCAAGCTGCGCTTGGCATGGACCTTCCTCTTCAGCACCGGTGGTATTCCGCTGATCTACTATGGTGACGAATTCGGGATGGAAGGCGCCGGTGACCCAGACAACCGCAAGATGATGCGCTTCTCAGGCCTCACCACCCCCCAAGCCGAGACACTGAGCCATGTTCAGCGCCTCGCCGCGGTGCGCCGCGCTCACCCCGCACTGAGCCGGGGCAAGCGCTACACCGAGTTCTTGGATTCCAACGCTTGGGCGTATTCGATGAGGGATGAAGACCTGGGGGATTCGGCGCTCGTGGTGCTCAATCGCGCCGCAACTTCGCGCACCTTCGAGCTCGATGTGTCTGAGCTCGATTGGGATGATGGCGACACCGTCAGAGATGCAATCAGCGAAGAGAGCATCACGGTGAGCGCTTCCAAGCTCAGCCTCAAGCTCGAAGGGCGCAGCAGCGCCGTGTTGACGAAGGAGTAACGATGAAAATGCTTTGTTGCGCTTTGTCCATGGCGCGTCGTTTTCGGAGCAGGGCGAGTCTGCGTCAGTGCGCCCTCTTGGTTGTGCCTCTGCTCACCTTGTGGGCTTGTGAGGAGAGCAAGGATTACGTCGAGTTGTACAAGGCCGAAGAGAAGGCGCCCTCGTTTTCCGAGAGCGATATCGAGGCGATGAAGTTCATGGGGGCCACCCTGGTGGATCAGGGTGCGAACTTTGCCGTCTACTCCGAAAACGCAACCCGAATAGAATTGCTGTTGTTCGATGACCCTGAGAAGGAGCGCCCCTCTCGGCGCTACGAGATGTATCGTTTTGGTGATGTGTGGAACGTATACGTCGAGGGCGTGGGTGAGGGTCAGCACTATGGATTTGCTGCTTGGGGGCCAAATTGGGAATACAAAGAGGACTGGCGTTGTGGGCGTCTCGATGGTTTCGTCGCTGACGTCGACGCAGACGGCAATCGCTTCAACCCCAACAAACTGCTGACCGACCCGTACAGCATTGCCGTCCATCGTGATCACGACTGGATGAAAGGCTCTCTGGCCAGCGGGCCCGCCCGCGCGGAGTGCACCTACGCGGCTTCCTCCAAGAGCGTCATCACCCGCAGCCGCTACACCTGGAGCGAGCACGAGGAGGGCTACCGGGAGAAGCGCCAAGATGCTGACTGGGAAGGGCACCGCGCCAACGAGCTCATCGTCTATGAGGTTCACGTCAAGGCGCTCACTGGCGATGGACGCGAAGGCGTGCTGCATCCCCGCACCTTCCGTGGCGTCGGGGAGATGGCCGGCTACCTCAAGGACCTCGGCATCACCGCGGTCGAGCTGATGCCGGTCATGGAGAAGCCCCTAGATGGCACCTATTGGGGCTACAACACCCTGAATTTCTTCGTCCCAGAGATTTCCCTCGCCTCCAAGACAGACCCACTCTACGAGGTCATCGATGAGTTCAAGTGGATGGTCGACGAGCTGCACCAGAACGAGATCCAGGTCATCCTCGACGTGGTCTACAACCACACCGCCGAGGGCGGCTTCTGGCGCGACAAGGCAGCGCGGGATGACGTGATGCTCGACAGCCGCAGCTCGCTCATCAACGTCGAGGCCAAAGAGGTCACCAGCATCTACAACTTCCGTGGCTTCGACAACGCCGCCTACTACGAGCTCGAGCAAGACAAAGCCTTCTTCGTCAACCAAACCGGCGTCGGCAACCAAACCCGCTGCAATCACCGCCCCATGCGCAAGCTCATCATCGACAACCTGCGCTATTGGGTCGAAGAGATGCACGTCGACGGGTTTCGCTTCGACCTCGCCACCGTGCTTGGCTTGGAAGACCAGAACGTCGGCAACTTCAACCCCCCCAATTCGGTTCTGCAGGACATCATCGACGACCCGGTGCTGCAGAAGTACAACACCCGCATCATCGCTGAGCCTTGGCACCTAGGCCACTACCACCCTGGACAATTCCCGGCGAGCACCACCGACCCGGAAGTGGCGTGGTACGAGTGGAACGGCAAGTTCCGTGATCTCTGGCGAAGCTTCATCAACTACGATGAGCCCAAGCTCAACTCCCAGGATGGCGGCGTCGACCTCGGCGGCCTGCTCACAGGTTCACAAAACCTCTACGGGTGGAACCGCCAGCCCTACCACTCGGTCAACTTCATCACCGCCCACGACGGCTTCACCCTCTACGACCTGGTGAGCTACAACCAGAAGAACAACCTCTGCGGACCGCTCAACCCCATCTGCTGCTCGCAACCCACCAACCCCTTCTGCGACCCCACCAGCGGTGACGATCACAACCGCTCGCGCGACTGGGGCGACGAGCTGGTGAAGCGACAGATGATCCGCAACTTCTTCGTGGCATTACTGATTTCCCACGGCACACCAATGTTGCTCGGTGGCGATGAGTGGATGCGCACCCAGCTCGGCAACAACAACGCCTACTCCACCAGCGCCGACAACCCCAACAACTGGTTCGAGTGGGGGAAGTGGCTGCCCAACGCCGAGAAACGGCGGATGCACGACTTCGTGCGCAAGCTCATCGCCTTCCGAAAGGCACACGCCTACGCCTTCGCGCCCAGCAGCTACGAAGAAGGAGCCTCGCGCTTCGCCTGGAAAGATCCGGGCAACAACGACATGAGCAACTGGGACAGCCGTGCCATCATGCTGCACTATTACGACGCCAGCGCCGGTCCCGAGCTGGCCATCCTCATCAACATGGACCCTGGTGCCGAAATCACCTTCACCCTGCCAGAAGGTCGCAACTGGGCACGAATCCTCGACACCCAGCTCTACTTCGACAGCCAGGAGAGCCTCGACGAGCTCGGCGTCCCCGAGGGTGTCTCGGGCAACATCAGCCTCGACGAGCCGCTGTCCATCCCCGACGCAAGTTACGGCGTCAAGTCGAGAACCATGGTCATTCTCGAAGCCCTGCCCTAGTCTAGCTGCGCTCGTGCGGCTTCGAGCACCGAGCTTCGCCACATCACGTACCGGGCGCGGACCTCGCCGCGCTCGCATGCCGAGCGCAGCGCGCTCGCCATCGAGAGCCTTATGAGCAGAGCCAATCCATTGCGTTTTCGTCGCTTCGCTGTGTTGACGCTGGCTGCGAGCTTGTGCCTGAGCGCCACCCTCTGGAGCGCCCCTGCAAGCGCCGAGTCCGAGTCCGATCGCTTCAGCGCTGGTGGCTACTTCCGGGTCTTCGCTCGCCCGGACTTCGACGGTGGCTGGTCCAAGCTGGGTCTCTGGAACCTCTACGGCCGCTTGCTCAACGAGGGCCCCTGGGCAGCGCTCGAGCTCAAGCTCGACGTGCTGCAGCAGACCCCTGGCAGCAAGGACGTCTGGACCAGCTTGCATGCCAAGATCGAGGGCGGCTCCGTGAAGGGTGCCGACGTCTTCAACGGCGGCCTCGGATCCTTCGCCATGACCCAGCTCTACGTCAAAGCGGGTAACGTGCTCTTCGACAACGTCGTGTGGCAG
Source organism: Myxococcota bacterium (assembly GCA_034002465.1). Classification (GTDB taxonomy): domain Bacteria; phylum Myxococcota_A; class Bradymonadia; order UBA4248; family JAVFAO01; genus JAVFAO01. The sequence continues at coordinate 7,085 of JAVFAO010000093.1, read as the reverse complement.
CTCGGGACCATCGATACGTACTTCGGAGATCTGGGCTTGTACGACATGCGGCCCGCCGAGCTTTTCTTCGAAACGCTCGGTTTGTCAGCAACTTGGCAGACGCAGTACGCCGATGTCTTGCTCGGTGTCGGCGACTCCGGCTACTTCCTGCACGGCGACCAATACAACACCGTGCTCACCTTTGGTGGGGCGGTTCGCGTGCGCCCGCTCGACGGCCTCGAGTTTGGTCTGGGCGGCCAGGCGTTCTACGAACCGGCCGTCGAGGGCAACCGCTTTGCACCTCACAAGACCACCTTGCCCGACTATCTGGGCTACGAGGACTACCTGCGCGGGCGCATCATCTCGACCTTCGCGTCGACCGAAGGACTCGGTTCCGTCGAGGCGGTGGCCCAGGATTTTCCCCGTCCCGAGCCGGTCTCCCTGCTCTCCTGGAAAGCCATCGCCTACTTGGGCTTTGGAAAGCTCGGGCCACTGAAGTGGAACAACCTCTTCGCCAACTTCACCCTCAAGCACCCTCAAAAGGTCTACAGGGAGAGCTACCAAGGTCAGAGCTTCGACATCTACGTCACCGAGCTCACCGATGAGCGCTACCAGCTCAATGTCGGCGACGAAATGCAGCTCGAGCTCATTCCTGGCTGGTTCGACATGGTCCTGGGCATGGTGCTCGGTAACCACTACGACAACGACAATGAGCTCTCTGCTACCGAGGAAGACCGATTCTTCTGGTCCGTGGTCGCCAGGGGGCAAGTCTATCTGTCGAACAATATTCACGTTCTCGTCGAGACCAGCTTCGCCAGTGAGGAGTCCAAGCAGGGTAGCCTCTGGCGCGGTCATTACGACTCCATCTTCCAGAACAATGAGGGTGTGGTCGACGCAGAGGGCTTCGAGTACGGCGATCTGGACACGCGCCAGACCTGGCAGCTCAAGGCCGGGCTCATCCTCAACCCCACGGGTACGGGCATCTTCTCTCGCCCGTCCATCCGCTTGCTCTATGGCCTGCAGCACTCCAACATGCACAACGCTTTTGGCAACTCCTTCGTGCAGAGCCAGGCAGACTACGAGGTCTTTCGCGAGACCGCCGATCGCCACCTCCACCAAATTATCTCCCTCGAGGCCGAGGCTTGGTTCTGAGTTTTTTGTTGGCTGGATTTGAGTTTTTGTTGATTGAGCGCTTGGCCTGTTTCCCTAAGTTCTTTCAGTGTTCTTGGGCAGTTTCCACCAGATTCAGAGCAAACCTCTTGTTGGCTGGCTTTCCGTTCTTTCAGCGGTCGTAGGTAGTTCCCCCACATTCAGAGCAACTTTGTCCGGATATGCGCGCCGAAGTCCATGCAATTCAATCACAGAGCGGTCGTGACGCCAGGCAGAATCAGGCGGCCTCGCGCAGCGCCGCTCGTCTTGTCGATACCCGAGGGCCAGCACTGCCTGCTTGGCCGTTCGCGATGGAGGACCAAAGGTCTATGAAGCAAAACCTGAGACCTCGAGGCAGCCACGCTGTACTCGTCTGCCTCGCCGTGCTGGGCGCGCTGCTCAGCGCTTGCCTCGGTCAAACCCCGCGCGTGGTCTACGAGAAGGCCGTGAGCATCGACCTGATGATGCTGCGCGATGACACTGCCAGCAAAAGCTCTGCAGCGCTCCCCGAGCAGCTCAGCCAAGCGATCAGCGAAGAGCTGAGCGTACGCAATCTCAAAGCTCGGGCGGTTGCCTTCGCCGACTTCGAAGAGGACGCTCTGCAAGTTCGCGACAGCGAGCGCAGGCTCGCTCGCTTCGCAGAGCAACGTGGCGACGCAGAGCTCGTGGTCTTGGTCGAGACCCGAGCCGTGTTCTATTCGCAGCTTTCGGGAAGGTATCGCTGGACGGTGTATGCAAAGCTCTCTGTCGCCGACCGCAACGCTCCCGACTCGGCGCTGGTGGAGAGCTTCGATTTGCCCGCCGTCTTGACCTATGATCACGAGCGCGAAGATGACGCGCTCGAGTTGGTCGGACCGGAGCTCGCGCGCCGCGTTGGGCTGCTCGTCGATGCCTACCTCAGCGGCCATAGCGCCGCTGCTGCAGCGCAGCAGCACGCGAAGCGCGCGCATTCCCGCGCGCAGAGCGTCTACTTCGTGCTCGTCGATCGCTTCGCCAATGGAGACCCAAGCAACGACGGCGTCATCGATTCCGCCGATCCCGCTGCGTGGCACGGCGGTGATCTGCGTGGCGTGCTCGAGCGCCTCGACCATCTCGACCGGCTCGGGGTCGAGAGCATCTGGCTCTCACCCATCTTCCAAGCCCGCGACGGCGATTTCATGGGGCACGGCGCCTTCCACGGCTACTGGACCGAGGACCTGCGCCAGCTCGACCCCCGCTTCGGTACTGCTGACGAGCTTCGCGAGCTGGTCGATGCCGCCCATGCACGTGGGATGCGTGTTCTGCTCGATTTGGTCGTCAACCATGTGGGCTATCAGGCTCCGCTGCTGAGCGAACATCCGGATTGGTTTCATGATTTCGGGAGTATTCAGAATTGGAATGACGCTCATGAGCTGGTGGTCGGCGAGGTGCATGGTTTACCAGACTTGGCGCAGGAGAATCCTGAGGTCTACGCCTACCTGCTCGAGGCCTCCAAAGGCTGGCTCGAGCTAGGGATCGACGGTTTCCGCCTGGATGCGGTCAAGCACGTCTCCCTCGACTTCTGGTCACGCTTCAACCAAGAGCTGCTGACGCTCCGTCCGGATTTGGTGCTCCTCGGTGAACTCTTCGATGGCTCGCCGCGTAGCGTGAACGACTACCAGAGGTTGGGGCATTTTACACATATGTTTGATTTTCCTATGGCTTTTGCGCTTCGCGACGTGTTTTGTGATGGCAAGAGCGTGGGGCACATTGCGGCGGTGATGTCGAACGATCGACTCTACACAGAGCCCTCGAGCTTGGTGACTTTCCTCGACAACCATGACATGTCTCGGGTGCTTTCGGCGTGTGGCGGTGAGCTGTCGCGGGTGCGGCATGCTTTGACGGCGCAGCTCTCTGTGCGTGGCATTCCAGCGATTAACTATGGGCTAGAGGCGGGTCTGGAAGGTGAGGGCGAGCCGGAGAACCGTGCTGATATGCGCTTCGATGCCGGTCATGAGCTCGAAGCACATCTGAGCACGCTTCTCGGGCTGCGCGGCGAGTGGCCTGCTCTGGTGGAGGGGAGCACGAGGATCCTGCATTTCGACGAGGATTTTCTGGTGTTTCTCAGGGCTGCGCCCGACTCTTTGGCGCTGGTGGCGATCAATTCCGGGGCGCAAGCGCAGTCCTGGCCGCTGCCCGAGGCCTTGAGCGGGCTCGCCTGGTCCGATCCGCTCGCTGGCGAGCCCATCGAGACGCAGCTTCGCTGCGCGCCAGGGGCGACGCGCTTGGTCTTGGCGCGCGTGGAGGGCGACGGTCGCAGGCTGCTGCCCGAGCCGAGTCAAGCACGACGGTGGGTTGAGCTCAACGTTGCTGTCGATGCTGGGGCACAGCTCTATGTCGTGGGCAGCGCTCCGGAGCTTGGACAGTGGAACCCTGCAGAGGGGTTGGGGCCGTTGACGAGCGAAGGTGAGCGCTCGAGCGGTCGATTCGAGCTGCCTGTGGGGACCGTCTTGGCCTATAAGCTGGTCGCTCTCGACGACGCCGAGACGCGTTGGGAGAGCGGAGAGAACCGGTACTTGTTCGTGGCCGAGGGTAGCGACGCGCTGCGCCTCGAGCTCTCTTTTCGTGCGCCCTGAACGGCGCGTTCCCAGTGCTCGTCGACCTTCGGATAAGGAGACGGATCATGCGCGAGGCAGCGACTCATCTGCGAATTGTGAAATGGAGCAGCGGTCTACGGTGGCTTCCCTGGGTGGCGCTCGTGCTGATGGCGACCCTGGCTTGCGAGGAGAGCGGCACGAAGCCCAAGCCGGACGCCGATGTTGAGCTCTCTGACAGTGAGTTCGACGAGAGCGAGGTGACGCCAGAGACTTTGGTGGTCAACTCGGTGGCACCCAATGCAGGGCCCGTCGAGGGTGGCACGGCAGTGGTGATTTCCGGGCGGAATTTTGCGGAGGGCGCGACGGTCGCCTTCGGCGCTGCGTCGGCCACCTCGGTCGAATTTGTGTCGTCGTCGCAGCTCAAGGCGACGACGCCTGCGGCTTCCGCCGCAGGTGCGGTGGACGTGAGTGTCACCAACCCTGGTGGTGAGAAGGCGACCAAGAGCGGGGCCTTCACCTACCGCGAGCCGGTGGTGGATGCCGTCGACTGGTGCTCTGTTCACTTCCCGAGCGTGGTGAGCATGGAGCCGGGCTCAACGACACCCCTGATTTTCGGGCGCGCCTGGGAAGGGGGATGCACGGAGGGCGGCTCGCGCTGTGCGCAGCTCAGCGCCGAGCTGGGCTACGGTGCAGCCGGTTCTGACCCCTCTGTAAATCCTGATTCTTTTCAGTGGGTTTCGGCGACTTACAACGAGGCTCACGTGGATGACGACAACGACGAGTACATGGCGACGTTGACCGTGGCCAACGCGGGCAGCTATGGCTACGCCTACCGCATGAAGCTGGGCACTGGTCCCTGGACCTACTGTGACCTTGCCGATTCTCCTGATGGTTTCCAGGCGAGCAGCTTGGGGCAATTGACCGTGGCAGAGAACGTGGTGAACGTGGCGTGGTGCTCGCTGCACTATCCGGCTGCGACCAAGGTGGCGCCTGGCAATCAATCGGAGCCCATCTTTGGACGTGTCTGGGCGGGTGGCTGCACCGATGGTGAAGGCCGTTGCAATGAGCTCGGAGGTCAGCTTGGGTACGGCCCATTGGGCGCGAATCCGCAGACGGATCCTCAGGCGTTTACTTGGGTAGATGCGACGTACAATGAGGCGCACATCGACGACGACAACGACGAGTACATGGCCAGCTTGACCCTGAACGAGGCAGGTGAGTACGCCTATGCCTATCGTTTCACGGCGGATGAGGGGGAGAACTGGTTGTACTGTGATCTGGGTGCCGGTTCGGATGATGGAGTGCAGACGAGTGAGCTTGGTCTCTTGACGGTCGCCGAGGACGTGGTGAGCATTGGCTGGTGCGCGTTGCGTTTCCCTGAAGTGATCAATGTGGAGCCGGATGAGCTCAGCGAGCTGATCTTTGGTCGGGTCTATGCCCAAGGCTGCACGGAGATGGGTGCGCATTGTGAGGCGATTGAGGGGCAGGTGGGCTACGGTCCGCACGGCACCCTGCCGGACGAGACCTGGACCTGGAAGGACGCCGAGTTCAACGCTGCGCACTCTGACGATGATGAAGACGAATACATGACGACGTGGAGCTTTCCGACCAAGGGCAAGTATTCCTATGCCTATCGTTTCACGGCGGACGGGCGAGCCAGCTGGAGCTACTGTGATCTCGGCCCCGAAGGGAGTGGGGATGGGATTCAGGCCGAGGCCTTGGGCGAGCTGAATGTGGGTTCTGGCATTGCATGGTGTGAGCTGGTCTTCCCCAAAGCGACGGGCACCATGCCCGACGTGCCGAGCGAGCCGATCTTTGCGCAGCTCTTGATTCCCGGTTGCACGGGCAATACGGGCGCGGCTTGTCCCAATGTGCAGGCGCAGCTTGGCTGGGGCGTCGAGAGCGACGAGCTCGATGCCTACACCTTCGTGGATGCGAGCTACAACGCCTTGCATGCAGGGGATCTGCATGATGAATACAGCGCGCAACTGAGCGTGGCGAGCGAGGGGGACTATCGATATGTCGCGCGCTTCGCATACGATGGTGGGGACTGGGTCTACTGTGATGGATTGGGGGAGAACGGCTTCCAGTCCGAGGAGGCAGGCGCGCTGCACGTGGGTGCGCGCACCATCGATTGGTGCAATATCCAGTGGCCGCCGACTTTGACAGCGGCCGTTGGCGTGGAGTCCGAGCTGGTCTACGGCCAGGTTTTGGTGACGGGTTGCACCGACAGTGCTGCCTACTGTGGGGGACTGCGTGCCGAGCTGGGTTATGGCGTGAGTGGCGATGATCCCAGCACCAATCCTGGGGTTTTCGAGTGGACTTCGGCCACGGTGAACCTTGGCCATAGTGGTTCGAACAACAACGAGTACACCGCGACGCTGACACCGGCGCAGGTGGGAGGCTTCAACTACGTCTATCGTTTCTCTGGCGATGCCGGGGCCAGTTGGACCTACTGTGACACGGGGGGGTCGCCCTTTGATGTTGCAGAGATGGGGGTCTTGACGGTGGAGTGATGGGCAGGGCCGTCTTGGCGTGAGAGGGCTTGGTCTCGGCTACAGCGAGCTAGCCCTGGCAAGTCCCCGCTTGTCTCGCAGCGAGGCGTACTGCCGCGCTCATGTGGGAGCAAGTGCTGATAGAATCGGGTGTTTTCGAGCCATTGGTCGCAGAACGCAGTCATGGGGATGTTGACGTGCATGAGATGGCGATAGCCGAGGACCTCCTTCGGCAGGTGCTTGCAGCTGCGGCGCAGAACCAGGTGCGCCGTGTCTTGTCGGTAGAGCTCGAGCTTGGGGTGCAGCGATTGATTGTGCCTGAGGCCTTGGAGGCAGCGTTCGAGGCTTTGGCAGAAGGGAGCGTGGCTCAGGGCGCTGTGCTGCGCATGGTCGAGGTGCCGCTCGAGGCGCGCTGTGGCGGATGTGGAGCGCAGTTTGCGCCGAGCATTGATGACTATGCGTGTCCGCGCTGTGGGGAGGCGATGGCCGAGCTGCTTGCTGGCCATGACATCATTTTGCGTTCATTGGATGCAGAGACGGACTGAGAGGGGAGATGGAGACGACGATCAAGGTCGCTCGCAGCGTATTCGAGGCGAACGAATCTATGGCGAGGCGCAATCAATCTCGGATGAACGAGGCGGGAGTCTTGTCGCTCAACCTGATGAGTGCCCCTGGTAGCGGCAAGACCACGCTGTTGCAGCGCAGCATGGCCCGCTTGGCGCCCGAGCGCAGCGCGGTCTTGGTAGGGGATCTGCAGACGAGCAGAGACGCCGATCGCTTGGCGAGTGACGCCGTTGAGGTGTGCCAGATCAACACCGGCAAGGGCTGTCATTTGACGGCGCGTCAGGTGAGTGATGGTTTGCTGCAGCTTCGCTTGGAGCAGATATCCTATTTGTTCATTGAGAAT
>JAVFAO010000092.1:0-19116 GCA_034002465.1 Myxococcota bacterium | reverse complement strand
TGCGCAGAGCAGAACAGCTCATGACCGCAAGAGCAAGGTACCTGTCGAGTAAGACTCCCCTGCTTGAACCTACCAAAATGGCGGCGTAAGCGCATGGGGCCGAACCGACGTTCGTTACACGGTCCCCAGGGACACATCCTGCTGGACTCCAGGCATCTGTCGGTGATAGAGTCGTCTTGAAGGCATTTGGCCAAGCGTCCAGTGTAATTGTGAATTCGCTAGGTGATTTCAAACAGTTCTGGTGGGATCCATTCCAATGGCTGCGGTAGCACGAATCAACAAACGCCAAGCTGATGCTCTCTCTCAGGAAGCATTTCGGCAACGCTATGCTGGCGTCACCTTCAGTGATGAGGTGGTCGAGAGGATGATGGTGTCGTGTCAGCTCATTGAAAATGGCTGGCTGTACCAAGTGTTGGTGTTTCCACCTGAGCCAGTCGCCCCAGAGGTCTGCGCTACACCTGTGGTTGACATCAGAGTCACCCGTGCTGGTGAAGTAGACGTCGAAGAGGTTGCGCCAGTTCCCTGGTGAGCACCGCTACTGAAGCCACTCACCAGGGTTGAGAGGGTCTGCGAGCCACCCACGCCCATCAGGCTCATAGCTGCGCACCAACCGACTCTGTTGGGGCCCAGCGGCAAGCCGTGGCACCGCTGCAGGCGGGGACACAATTGGAGATGGGCTCACAGCTATTGTTGTTGCAGGTTTCTCCGTTGGGGCAGTGGCTATTGGAGAGGCACTCGACGCAGGTGGTGTTGTCGAGGCAGTGGGGGGTGCTCCCGCCACAAGGCGGATTGCAGCCGATGAGGGGCTCACAGGAGTTGTCGTTGCAGGTCTCTCCGTTGGGGCAGTGCTGGTTCTCGAGGCACTCGACACAAGCGATGCCGTCCAAGCAATGCGGCGTCGCTCCCGAGCACGCAGGGACGCAAACCAGGTCGCTTGGCACGCAGAGCAGCACCTCGCTGCAGGCGAAGTTTGCGGGGCAGTGCTCGTCGTTGAGGCACTCGGCGCAGACGCCCCACTCGATATCGCAGTAGGGCAGCGGTGAGGCGCAGTCCTCGTCGCTCAGACAGCCGGTCGAGAAGGCTTGGCATTCGAAGTTGACGCAGCTCTCACCGAAGGGGCAGTGTTTGCTGGTCAAGCACTCGTAGCAGGTCTGCTCCCAACAGTGGGGTTTGTCGCCGCTGCAGGCGGGCGAGCAGACGGGGATGGGCGCACAGGTGGAATCCGCGCAGATTTCGTCCTCGCTGCAGTGGCTGTCATCGAGACATTCGGCGAGCGGAGCTTGGAGCTCGAGCTCGTCGATGCACCAGGTCTGCGTGCCCTCGAGGTCGGTCAGCACGAGCTCGTGGAGCGTGGCTCTGAAGGTCCCCTCGACGCTCTCGAGCTCGAGCCGTCCAGAGCTGGGCATGAAGTTCTGTGTGCACTCGAAGTCGCGGCAATCGCGTCCCACCATCAGACAGTTGCCACAGGTTTCGGGATCGCCTTCAACGGCAGCACCAAGATCGTAGGTGCCGGGCGTGAGGGTAGCGGGATGAGTGCCCTGTCCCGGGAAGATCTGGATGCCCAGCATATCGAAGGGCTCCTCGTCCGATGAATAGGCGACAAAGGCAGGACCAAAGTCATCGTTCCCGGCGGCTTCGCTGTAGACCAGCGAGAATCCGTCGTAGGTGCAGCTACTGGGCGTGACACAGGCGTTGTTCTGGCAGAGCTGCTCGCCGCTGCAGTGACTGTTGACGAGGCACTCGACACAGCTCGTTCCATTCAGGCAGTGCGGCGTGGCCCCAGCGCAGGCGGGGGTGCAGGTGAGCGCCGCAGGCTCGCAGAAATTGAGCTCGTTGCAGACCATCCCATTGCCGCAGTGGTCATTGCTCAGGCATTCGACGCAGAAGCCAGAGGCGAGCTCGCAATGGGCGAGGGGAGCGGCGCAGTCCGCGTCACTCTGGCAACCGCCTGCGTAGTCGACGCATGCGAAGTTCTCGCAGAAGCTGCCCCAGCCACAGTGGGCGTGGTTGAGACACTCGACGCACTGGTCGCCACGGCAGAACGGGGCGTTCTCGGTGCAAGAGAGCTCACAGAACGCAAGCTCTTCGCAGCTCCCTGCCACGCAGACCTCTGGGATCTGGCAGTGGAGATCATCGCTACACTCATCCATACCCAGGTCGATGTTCATCTCTGCGATGCACCAATCTTCGCTACCGCCAAGCTCCTGCATGACGACGTTACTGAGTTGCGCGGTGAAGCGGCCGGAGACGCTACTCAGGGTGAGTGTGCCGGACTTGGCGAAGAAGCGCTTCATGCAGGAATCGTCTTCGCAACTGTCGGGAAAGCGAATGATACCAACGCAATTCCCGCAGCTCTCTGGGCTCTGCTCCTGCGAGAGGTCGTAGCTGCCTGCAGAGAGCGTGGCCGGGTGTGTTCCTTGACCCGGGTAGAGCTCGATCACCAGCAGCTCCAACGGATCGGCGCTGGGCGAATAGGCCTGATAGCTCAGGGCCAGACCGTCGATTTCCCTTGCGGCATCAAAGGCGACGGCGAGCTCAGCAAACGCGCTGAAGCCGTTGTGATCGCATTGCTCGGGAATGACGTCATCGACGACGTCCTTGTTGGAACCGCCGCCGTCGTCACAAGCGCTCATGCTTGCGAGCAAGGCAATCAGGAGCAGGGAACAGAAGCCAGGCTTTCGCATCCTCATTACAGCAACCTCCGTAGGTGAAGCGAGTTTCGAATCAGTCGACTCGCTCAGAATCCACTTTCTGCAGATGCTTCCGGGGTCTCGCAGATGGCGAGAGGCCAGGGCGGAGCGCTTGTCAGCAAGGGCCATGCCATCGGTGCGATGAGCGTTTGAAATGGGAACGGCCTAGGAACGGTGCGTTGTTCCATGCCCCCGCCTTGCACCGAAGGTATTGAGCTCAGCATAGGGCCTCGTCCTTCGGCTTTGCGGTAGGTGTGTTGATGGGGAGACAGGGTGAGCGCGAGCCATGGCCGCATGGACAGCTCGACGGTCCTACGTGCTGGGGCGAAAGCGTCTCCTCTGGTACTGATGGGGGCTCGACACCAAATCGCGTCGAAAGTGCTCGAGCCCGGTCCGCGCTGGGTGGCGTCGAGTCAAAGCCAAGATGGAGACTCGCTACGCCTATATGAAGGCAGCCCGAAGGGATTCCTCCAATTCCGATTGACGAGTCGAGGGGGGGCACTACAATGTTAGTCGGGTGTGTCATCCCTCGCATCGAGCGTTCGCTCGCTGTCGCGAGCCCCTTTCTGCGCTCCGGAAAGGCTGCACACGCTCTGTCAGCCGCGGAGCACAGTTCGCGCGCTTCTCGGTTTCGCTTGCGCTCAGGAGACAAAGCCATGACTGCGATTCCTCCGGCCCACGACAAGGTCTGGCGATCGCTGATAACGGGGGCAATCTCTCCCCCGCTCAGCTTCCTCGCTCTTCAGCTCTTTCTGGGGCGGGCCAAGCGCGTCATCCAGAGGGAGCCGCAACGCCTTGACGAGCTCTGTCTGGAGTTGCGCGAACTCTTCGTCAACAATCAAACCCATCCAAAAATCATCAATGATCTCGACATGCTGCTGAGCGCCAAGGAGCAACCATGATAGGCTCGAGTTCCCTGATCTCAGTCCACGAAGCCGCAGCGCTCATCACTGCTGGTGCTCCGCTGCTCATCGCTGGTGACGCCGAGCTGCTCGCCCGACTGCCCTCCGGCCAGTGGATAGGCGGCAGCATCCCCTACTTCATGTCCACCAAGGGAGGGCTGCTGAGCAAGGACCAGGTCTTCGTCACACGCCTCCCGAAGCAACTGCAGTTGCGCGGTATCCGGCGCTATGGGCCTGAGGAGCTTGCTCCCCTGTTTTCCGACGCTCCCGCGCACGGACTGAGTTTCCTGCTCATTCCGGGCAACAGCCCGAGCCACCTGCGCTTCGCCCTTGAGGCGCCAAACCTCGCGGGCTTCGGTGTGCAGCCTGCCGTTGGTTGGGTTGCTGGCGTCGACGTGGCGGAGCTCGGCCAAAAGGCGCCGCTGGTCTTCGATGGTCGTAGCGTGGAAGTCCTCGCTGACGCCGTCTTGGTCATGGATTTCGAGCTCTCGTCCGAGTGGGTCGCCGACGTCGAAATCATCAACATCTTCGAACCCACTGACGCCCCCATCATCCGCTTCCTCGAGACAGGCTTCGAGGTGAAACGCGCGCTCATCGACGGCGAGGAACTGGGCTTCGCAGAATACCTGCGCACGCATGAAATCGACCTGAGTCGACCACTCATTGCCGACTGCTCGGGTGCCCTGGTCAACACCAGCTTCAAGGCCATTGCCGGCGAGCAGGTCCAGTTCTACGCGCCGGTCTTCGCAGACGTCGACTACCGCCTCGCCAAACCCCTAGAGAACTACGCCCAGAGCTTCGCACAGCAGCTGGAAGCGCAAGAGGGGGAGCCGGTCTTCGCCTGCAACTGCATCCTCAACTACCTCTATGGCGGCTTGGAGGGCAAGCAGACCGCCGGCTTCCTCGGTCCCTTCACCTTCGGCGAGATCGCCTACCAACTGCTCAACCAGACCTTGGTCTCCGTCGAGCTTCGACCCGCAGCGCTTGGCTGAGCAAAAAAACGGTCAGGGCGTGGCAACACGCCCTGACCTGAGGCGCCTGGAATCCCAGGCAATGAGCACGCCCGGCCGACATCCGAACGTGCCCGGCTCAATGACGGGACTCGAACCCGTACCTCCTTCGTGGCAGGAAGGTGATCTAACCCATTGATCTACATTGAAAAGGACCATTGGGTGCTCAATCGAAGCGTGTGCCGTGGGATGGTCTGACCGTGGCGTCTTACCACTGGACGACGGTTTCGGAGACCGCGGGGATTCGAACCCCGGTTGCCACGCCCATCCCGAAAAACCTGCGACGATCTTTGACCCGGTCCCGGTGTTCAGCCTGTGGGTAAGAGCCTGAGACCTCCGCGGCTTGACAAGCCGAAGAGGCGGTCGAGAAGAAGAATCCTCAGCCTGAACCTGAGCTTGTACCCATCGCTGAAACGCAGTGTCCGCGCCTTCACCTCCTGATGGTTGAAGCGCCAACGAAACAGTGTCAGCCCTTGAGTGGCTGCATCATGAACGCAAAGAGCTTGTCAGCGAGCTTCTTGTTGGTGTCGACCTCGACCGCATTCGCTCGGGAACGCGCTGCCTTGACCGCCTCGATCAGCTTGTCCGCCTGCTCCAACAAGGCAGCTTTGCGACCTGGCGCGATCATCCCCGTCCAGTCGTAGCTTCGGATCTCCCCCACAGCCTCATCCACCTCGACGATGTCGATCTGCGCGGGGTGCTCCTCGGTCGCTTCGTACATGACGTTGTACTTGCGGGTGCGCTGCTTGCGAATGGTCACCACCGGCTCGGCTCGAAAGACGTGGCGCTTGTCTGCTGCCGCATCCTCCTGCCACAGACGAACCGGATCAAGGGTGGGAATCTCCTTGAAGGCCGCCCGCAGCTCACGCAGCCGCTTCTCGAGCTGCAGCAGATAGGTCGCAGGGACCTGCTCGGCAATCACCACACCCTCGATCTCGATGTCCGCGCGCGCCTGCGTATTCGCCTCGTCGATCTGATATGAGATGTCCAGAGCAGGACCAATCAACGCCAAGGTCTGGTTGAGCACCTCTGGCACGGTCAAGACCAGGCGCGTCTCCGCTTCGAGGCGCTCGCCTGCGACCTCACCTTTGCCTTCATCGACCATGAACGGCTTGAACGTACGCCGCATCCCCGTAAACTGGGCTTGGCGGCTGCGAAAGGTATCCACCACTTCGCTGCGAGCACGCTCGGCGTAACCCTTCTTCTCTTGTTCGATGGCCAAGACTTCGTACAGACGGGGCTTCTGCTTTTCCATGACGCTCGGTCTCCTCAAAGCGACGAGGCTAGAGCACAGTAGGACACGCGCTCGCCGCGGTCAATGAGCACGCACAACAGCGTCTCCGCGCGCGTATCGGTGACATCATCCTTCAGATCAGGCCGCTGCCCAGTAGCGCCGCGATGAGCAGCAAGAGCGCGCCGGTGATGCGCTGCACCGTCTGCATCGTGATTTTGTGAAGAACCCTCTTGCCCAAGACCACGCCAGCGAAGGCCGCGAGCGTCCCCACCGCGATCAGGCTCCCCTCGTGGCTACGAAGCAGCGCCGACAAGCCTGAGCCGAAGAGCAAGAAGCCGTAGGCGGCGATGCGCACGAGGTCGACCAGCAGGCCAATCACCGCGTTGGTTCCGACGAAGGCCTGCGGCGAGATCCCGACCTTGGCCAGAAATGCGGAGCGCAGGGCGCCTTGATGTCCGGAGAGACCGCCGAAGAAGCCAGAGAGCACGCCACCCAGCGGCAGCCAACGGCGCTCAATCTCGAGCTTCGCAAAGCGTGGGTGCAGCTCGAAGACCGCGAAGAAAGTCATCAGAACAGCCATCGCCAACTTCAGCGGGGTGATGACTGCAGCCGCGCCAAACAAGGAGTAGCTCACCAGCTCGGGCAGATGCGAGAGCAGGGTGAGCACGTAGACGCCAGCAAAGGCCGCGACAATGGCGGGCACACCGAAGCGCAAGACGATGCGGAAATCGGCGAGCTTGCCGAGCAGCGCTGCCTTGAGCACATTGTTGGCGGCATGGACCAACGCCGTCGCGGCGACGGCCAACTCAACCGGCATGAAGAGGGCAAAGACCGGCAGCAATAGCGTGCCCAGCCCGAACCCCGAAAACATGGTGAGCCCTGAAGCGAGCAGCGCGCTCACCGCGACAATGACCAAATCCATGAACGACTCCCCCTGTTTCGCGCCAGTTGCGGTCTCAGAGAAGGTAGTCGGTCTTTCCGCAGCCGCAAGGAGCAAGCAGCACGCGCGACGCTCGCCCGCGTGTTTGCGAGCAAGCAAAGCTGGACTTGCCAACTCACGGCGCTGGAGTGCTGCAACAGCTGCGGCGTCGCCCTGGGCCTCGCCGATGTCGACGCGGAGCAGCCTGCCTGTTGGATGGAGCGCAGAGCCGACGAACTCCAACGCCATCGTCATCGAGAACGGACTGTGCGGAGGAAACGAGTCCGAGATCACTTGTGAGCCTCTTCGGGAACACGCGCAACACCGGGTCCGCGCAAGCCTCGTCAAGGTCCCCAACGGCATTGATGCCAAAGGTGAGCGCATCGAGACGAGGCTGCTCGTGCACGCCTTCAGTGAAATCCCCGAAGCCCCTTGAGTTCTGCTCGCTTTCAGATTTGGCTCGCTCTCGCGAGAACCTCGCAGCGTTGCGCTAGCGCATCGGATGCGCCAGCGACAGACGCTGACTCGTGCCTCGCTTCGCTCGCCTTCACCGCAGCTCGAAGCGATCCAGGTTCATCACCTTCGTCCAGGCCGCACCGAAATCGGCGACGAACTTGGCCTTTCCGTCATCGCAGGCGTAGACCTCGGCGATCGCCCGAAGCTGCGAGTGCGCGCCGAAGACCAGGTCCACTCGGCTCGCCTGCCACTTGCGCTCTCCCGTCGTCCGGTCCAAGCCCTCAAAGAGATTGGGATCGGCGGTGGCTCGCCAGTCGGTCCCCAGGTCCAGCAGCTCCACGAAGAAGGCGTTGCTCAGGGTTCCCACCTGGTCGGTGAATACGCCGACGGAGGAGCCGCCATGGTTTGCACCCAACACCCGCAAACCCGCCACGAGCACACTCATCTCAGGCGCGCTCAGGGTGAGCAACTGCGCCCTGTCCAAGAGCAGTTCCTCCGCAGGCGCGCTGAACGCCCGCTCCAAATAGTTGCGGAAGCCGTCGGCTCGCGGCTCCAGCACGGCGAAGGATTCCACCTCGGTGTCCTCTTGCGTGGCGTCCGTGCGGCCGGGCGCGAAGCCTAGCTGCAGCTCAACACCGCCACGTCGCGCGGCTTCCTCCACCGCCGCACAACCGCCGAGGACAATGAGATCCGCCATGGAAATCCGCTTCCCATCCGGCTGCGCCGCATTGAATTCCAATTGCAGCTCAGCCAGCTTGTGCAACACCTTGGCGAGCTGCTCTGGTTGGTTCACGGGCCAGTCTTTCTGGGGTGCCAGTCGAATACGAGCGCCGTTGGCCCCGCCACGCTTGTCAGAGCCGCGGAAGGTCGAGGCCGACGCCCATGCGGTGCTCACCAACTCCGAAATGCTCAGACCAGAAGAGAGCAGCTTCGCTTTCAGGCTCGCGACGTCTTGGTCGTCGACCAGGGGGTGGTCGACTGCGGGCAGAGGGTCTTGCCAAATCAGCCTCTCCGCCGGCACGTCGGGACCGAGGTAGCGCGAACGAGGTCCCATGTCGCGGTGGGTGAGCTTGAACCAGGCGCGGGCAAAGGCGTCTGCAAACGCCTCGGGGTCTTGCGCAAAACGACGGGCGATGGGCTCCAAAACAGGATGATTGCGCAGCGAGAGATCGGCTGTGGTCATCATGGGCCGATGCCGCTTGCTCGGGTCGTGCGCGTCCACCACCAGGTCTTCTTCGTCGACGTCCTTGGCCAGCCACTGGTGCGCGCCTGCAGGGCTCTTGACCAGCTCCCACTCGTACTTGAAGAGAACCTTGAGGTAGCCCATGTCCCAGCGCGTCGGGTTGGGTTTCCACGCACCTTCAATCCCACTGCTGATGGTGTCGCCGCCCTTGCCGCTGCCAAAGCTGCTCTTCCACCCCAAGCCCTGCTGTTCGAGGGGCGCCGCCTCCGGCTCCGGACCCACATGCGAGGCCGGCCCTGCACCGTGGCACTTGCCAAAGGTGTGGCCACCCGCAATCAGCGCCACCGTCTCTTCGGGCCCCATCGCCATGCGCGCAAAGGTCTCCAGCACGTCGTGACCAGACGCCTTCGGGTCTGGGTTGCCGTTTGGCCCCTCCGGGTTCACGTAAATGAGCCCCATCTGCACCGCAGCCAAGGGATTCTCTAGGTCGCGCTCGCCCGTGTAGCGCTTGTCACCCAGCCAAGTGTCCTCACTGCCCCAGTAGATGTCCTCTTCGCTCTCCCAGACGTCGACGCGTCCGCCAGCGAAGCCAAAGAGCTTGAAACCCATGGATTCCAGCGCGCAGTTGCCAGCCAGAATCATCAGATCGGCCCAGGAGATTGCGCGACCGTACTTCTTCTTGATGGGCCAGAGCAGCCGACGCGCCTTGTCCAGATTGACGTTGTCAGGCCAACTGTTGAGCGGCGCCAAGCGCTGCGAGCCAGAGCCCGCGCCACCTCGTCCATCCGCCGTGCGATAGGTGCCTGCGCTGTGCCACGCCATGCGAATGAAGAGCGGTCCGTAGTGGCCCCAGTCCGCGGGCCACCAGTCTTGTGAGGAGGTCATCAGGGCGAAGAGGTCCTGCTTCACCGCGTTCAAGTCCAGCGTCTGGAAGGCTTTTGCGTAGTCGAATTCGGCACCCATCGGGTTCGAGCGAACTGAGTGCTGATGCAGCAGCTTCAGGTCGAGCTGATTGGGCCACCAGTCGCGGTTGCCGCGGCCGCGCATCGCCGGATGGCTCATGGGGGGATTGCTTGGCTTGTGTTCACTCATCAGTGCTCCTTTTCGAGGGCGATGACGGAGCCCCCGTGACCGTCGAGTCGCTGCAGTCGATGCAAAGCCCTCGGACCTCGAGCTGGAGCCGCTGTGCCGTCCCAAAAGCTTGCGCTTCCTCTGGGAGTGGCAACGCGTCCAGTGCCTCGCTGTTGAAGTCTCGGGTGAGCCCGCATTGCGTGCAGACGAAGTGGTGATGTTGCTCCAGGTTGGCGTCGAAGCGCACGCTCCCTTGCTTGGGACCCAGCGTCAACGCCACATTCAGCTCGGCCAGCATCCACAAGGTGCGGTAGATGGTGTCGAGCGAGACGGTGGGCAGGCGGGGTTTGAGCGCCTTGAACAGGGCCTCGGCGCTGGGGTGGTCGACACGGCTAGCCAACTCCCGAAAGATCTCGAGACGCTGCTGCGTCAGCTTCAGCCCTGCGTCCCGGGCTGCTTGGGTGAAGCGTGCGAGACGCTGCTGGACTTCATGCTCATCGACTATGTTCACTGTCCTTTCCTAACTCCGAATCGAATCGCAAATCGGAGTGTGTTGACAATTGAGGCTGTTGTCAAGCCGCTCTCGAAGAAGTTGGGGGAACAGGCCAAGCGCCCAATCGACAAGAAGTCGGAGCCAGGAGGCGGAGACTCGCTGCGAAGGCGGGGCAGCCCGCAGGGTGCGTGCCCGGGATGGCACGCAAGAAAGCGAAGAACCCCTTCCTCGCAGAGCCACTGAGCTGGACGCCAGAACGCCTTCGAGGCCTTGAAAACTGTGCTGCTTCCATGCACTATCTCCACGCTCTGTCTGTGCCGCCGTGAGGGATTGTGAACGTCCGAGCCAAACCCAACGACCACCGCTGGGGAACGAACTGCGAGCTCCAAGAAACCGAGACCAACGATGACGACAGCGCACAACGGCCGAGCAGAGCCCAGCACCACTGACGAGGGCCTCGACGAGGCAGTCGCGCCAGAGCCCGAATCCACGCGCACCCCCTCACTGCAGGACGAGACCCAAGCCGCCAAGACCACCAGCGGCGTCGACGAGACGCTCACTGAAGCAGACGCTTCGAGCCAAGACTCCGGGGCGCTGACGGCTTCTGCACTCACGCAAGACGAGCTCGACCCAACCCTGAGTACGGCGGCGGGGCTCTCACTCAGCGCCCCGTTCGAGCTCGACGCCTTGCGTTACGCCCCAAGGCACGGCGACGACTTCGAAGAGCTCGGTCGCGGCGGCATCGGCAGGGTGCTGCTCGCCGTCGACAGGCACATCGGCCGCGAGATCGCCGTTAAGGAGCTGCTACCCCGCCGCTCCAAAGCCAAGAGCAGCGCCGAAGCGCGCTTCGTCCGCGAGATCCGCCTCACCGGCCAGCTCGAGCACCCCAACATCGTCCCCATCTACGACACTGGCAAGCACCCCGACGGCCGCCTCTACTACACCATGAAGCTGGTCCGCGGTCGTACCCTCAGCGAGGCCATCGCCGCGACGCCCAAGCTCGACGAGCGCCTGCGTCTGCTGCCCCACGTCATCGACGTCGGGCAGGCCCTCGCCTACGCCCACAGCCGAGGCGTGCTGCACCGAGACATCAAATCCGCCAACATCATGCTGGGCGAGTTTGGCGAGACCCTGCTGCTCGACTGGGGACTGGCCAAAGCCTGGCGGGAGGCAGAGACCGGCAGACAAAGCGATGAACCGCTGGCCACAAGCACCCAAACAGCCCAAGACGCAGCTGATCCCGTGGCCACCGCCGACGGCGCCACCATCGGCACCCCCGCCTACATGAGCCCAGAGGCGGCGATGGGTCAGCAGGACGCCATCGACGAGCGCACAGATGTGTGGAGCTTGGGCGTGGTACTCTTCGAGCTGCTGACCCGAGACTATCCCTTCGCCGCCTCCAGCGCGATGGCGATGATGATGGCGGTCATGAAGGAGGAGCCGCGCCAGGCCATCGACGTCGACCCTGCGGTGCCGCCTGAGCTCAATGCGGTCTTGCAGAAGGCCTTGCATCGCGACCCACAGCAGCGCTACCAAAGTGCCAAGCAGCTCGTCGAGGAGCTGGAGCGCTACCAGGCGGGCCGACCGGTGGCCGCGTTTCGCTATGCCCTGCGCGAGCTCGCCTGGCGCTGGGCCAAGAAACACCGGGCTTTGCTGCTCGTCGCAGGCGCCGCCATCGCCGCCATCTCCGTCCTCGGCCTATGGAGCTACCTTCGGGTTCGAGCCGAGCGCGACAGCGCAGTCTTGGCCCAGCAGCGCGCCCTCGCCGCAGAGCATGAAGCCCGGGATGCCGAGAAGGGCGAGCGCAAGGCCCGCGCAACGGCCGAGGAGCGGGAAGCAGAAGTGCAGCGCACCTTGGCCAGCTCTCTCGAGCAACGTGCGCTGCTCGCCGAAGGCGCCGATGCAGGGCTGCTCGCCGCAAGCGCTCTGCAGCTCGACCACAATACACGTTCCGCGCTCGACCTCGACCAAGACCCAGGCCTCCCGCTCTCCCGCGGCATCTTCATGGCGGCGAGCTCGACGCCGCGCGCTAGCCTGCTCTGGCAGCTCCCTCCAGCACCCACCTGCCGTTCGCTGGCTTGGCTCCATGATGGCCTCGTCTGTGGCCCAGGACAAGCCGGCGAGCTCCATCTGTGGGACGACCGGAGCGGCGATGAGCGCATGGCCTGGGGAGTGCTGCAAGCAGGCGTTCGGGGGCTGAGCCCTTCACCCGACGGCCTCTCGCTGCTCAGCCTGGGGCTCGACCAACAGGTCTGCGTTTGGTCCATCGCTTCGCAAGCCAAGGACTGCAGCGCCGAGCTTGGGGAAGTGTATTCTGCTGCATGGTCGTCAGACACCGGCGAGCTCATGCTGTTGAACCGTCGCGGCGAGCTCTGGCGTTGGGCGCGGCCAGCCGCGCCAAAGCTCGAGCTCAAGCTCGACATCGTTGGTGAACAGGCTTTGTTGGCTCCGGATGCGAGCAAGCTCGTGCAGCAGACGCCGCAGGGCCTGTCTCTCTACACCTTCGCCGACGCGCGCACGATCCCTCTGCCCAATCCTGACGAGGCGTTGCCAACGATGCAGGCCGAGCGGAGCAGAGCCTGGGCGTTTTCCCCTGACGGCGGTGAACTGTGGTGGCTTGGCGCGGGAGCTGAGCTGTTTCGCTGGTCCCTGAGCGGCAAGCTCTCGGTGCAGCGCTTTGCGCTGCCCGAGTCGCTGACAGCGCCCGTCTTGAGTGTGGCTGCCCAACAGCTCGCCCTTGGCGACGCGCAGGGCAGGGTGTGGAGCTGGACCAAGGAGGACGGTTTGCGCTTGCTGGGCAGGCTCTCGACGCCGGTGCTCTCGCTCGCCTTTTCCCCAGACGGAGCGCGCCTCGCCATTGGCTGCGAGGGGGGCGTGAGCGAGCTCTGGGATGCACGCGATGGCACGCGCCTCCTGGCGGGTGCCGGGCACACCGCAGAGGTCTATTGTGCCAACCCCGGCGAGGACGGACGCCTCCTGAGCTCCTCGGCCGATGGCTTCGTCCGTCTCATCGAGCTCGCCACGGGCCGGGTGCTGAGCACTTTGCAGCTGGCCGACGCGCCCATCTTCTCAGCGGAGCTGAGCGCTGACGGGCGGCGCTTGCTCAGCACCTCTGAGGACGGTTGGCTGCGGCTCTGGGCGCTGTCCGACGAGCAACAATCGGCAACACTCCTAGCCGAGCAGAACACAGGCTTTGGGATCTTCGACGCCACCCATTCTCCCGATGGCTTGCACGTCGTCAGCACCGGTGAGGACGGTCGCCTGCGCTTCTGGGATGCGGCGACCTTGGCGCCTGCCTTCACCATGGACGGGAGCGGAGGTGGCGTGAATGCCTTGGTCTTCGATGGCACTGGCGAGCTTCTCTACACCGCCTCTGATGACGGGGTGCTGCGTCGCTGGTCTGTTTCACAGCGAGCGCTGGAGCGCGAGCTGCCACCTCAACGAGGCCATCTGCGTGCCCTCGCGCTCTCTGCCGATGGCAGCCTGCTCGCCGTTGGCGGCGCAGAGCGGGTCGTCATGCTCTGGGACACCCGAAGCTGGGAGAGCGTCGCGACCATTCGTGATCACCGAGCCGAGATTGTGAGCCTCGATTTCTCGCCCGACGGTACGCTGCTCGCTTCCTCCAGCTCTGACTCCGGCGCTCGTATTCACGATGTTCGCTCTGGTGCCTTGGTCGAGGTCATTCCAGCGGGGGCTGTGGCCGACCTGCGCTTCCTCGCCAACGGAGAGCAGCTCCTTACGGCAGGGCTCGACCAGCGAGTCCAGCTCTGGCGTCGCGCAGCGCCTTCTGCCGCGCCGCTCTCGCATGGCGCGAATGTGTGGACCCTCAGCCTCTCTCACGATGGGAAGCGCTTGCTCTCGGGCGGCGGCGACGGTGAGCTCCACGTTGCAGAGCTGGGCGGGCAGGGGACAGCGCTGCGGCTCCAGACCCAAGAGATGGTCTACGCCTCTGCATGGTCTCCTGATGATCGCTTGGTCGCGGTCGGAGGTGAGGAAGCGGCCTTGCGACTGTATTCGACAGAGGACTGGAGCTACACGACTTTGGGGGGATTCGAGAAAGCGCTGTGGAGCATTGCCTTCTCACCTGATGGTCGTTGGCTGGCGGCGGGCGGTTACGCTAATGAGCTCTACCTCTGGGACCTCTCGAACCGCACCTCGCTGCGTCGATTGCCTGCGCACAGCGAGGCCTTGACGGCGCTGGCCTTCTCTGATGACGGCACGCTCTTGCTGAGTGCGGGCGCGGACGAGCGCATCATCGTGTGGGAGCTGCCGAGCTTTACCCAGCGCCAGGTGCTGCTCGCTCATGTGGGAGACGTGACGGCGCTGCGCTCGAGCCGTGACGGTCGTCGCGTCATCTCTGGTAGTAGCGATCGAACGTTGCGATTGTGGGACCTGAAAGAAGGCCGAATGCTGAGCACGTTGAGCGCTCATGAGAAGGGGATAAGCGCGCTGGACTGGTACGAATCGGAGCAACACAGCCTCGTCGCCAGTGGCGCCTCCGACCAGAGCGTGCGCCTCTGGGAAATGCACAGCGGCGAGCTACTGGCGGTGCTGCCGCTCGGCGAGCTCGACCCCAACAGCCTGCGCTTCTCGGCCGATGGCCGCACCCTCTGGGTGGGCCTGAGCAACGGCGCGATTCGCGCGCTCTCGGTCGACGCCTTGTGGTCCCCGCCCATGGACTGGGTCGAGACCCTGGAAGAAGACTGGGCGCTGAGCCCAGACCGCTCACTTTCACTTGCAGAGCGCTTGGCCAAGCGGCCCCGCCTGCAGCTTCGCCAGTGAGGAAGCGTTGTCAGGGCGCGCTGCGCCATCGCAGCAAGGCCAGGAAAGCATCTACCTCGTCAGAGGCGCAGCCTTCGAACACTAGCCGAGCGAGCCAGGTCTTCTCACGGATGAAGAGCACGTCCAGCGCCTGCTCCTGTCCATCGAAGAGCTTGGTGCGGATGAGCTCCAAGGCCCGGCCGTCGATCTCGACAGGTCGGGAGGAGGCCTCACTCATCGGGTGGCCTGGGTCCGAAGGTCGCGGAAACCAGACGCTCGCCGTGACGACGCAGCTCCCTTCGGTGGTGCCATAGCGAATCAGCAGCCCCTCCTGCAGCTCACTGCGCTGCTGCTCCGCAAAAGCGCCCGGCAGCAGCTCCCAGGGCACTCGCTCGTCCGAGTCGGTTGCTGGGCTCAGGTTCTGCGCTTGTTCCTGCATGGGGGGCGCCTCCTGAGCGCTACTGCCGCCAGTGCAGGCGGCCACATCCAGCAGCACGACCAGCGCTCCAAGAAGCGCTGGTCGAGCGAAAGAAAGCGACACCAAAGTCAAAGCGCGCATGCCCTTCCCTCAACGACGACGACGCCAGTACAGAAGCGCGACAGCACCCAGCAAGACCGACCACCAGGGCAGGGCGCTGGGGCGGCTCAGGGTCGAACAACCACAATCTCCGCCCTCGAGCGCGACACCAGTGGTGTCGTCTTCCATCGACTCGAGCTCGCTCTCCACGTCCACGCCCAGGTCACTGAGGTCGCCGTCGTCGAGCTCGACGACGCCGTCGATCACCTCGAAACTCGTGAATTCGGAAGCTGCGCTCTCGATTTCGTTCACCGTTTGCGAGGCCCAGACCGTGTGCGCGCCAAGGTCCAGAGGCTCAGGCGTGCAACTGAAGCGGCCGTTCTCGTCGCAGACGGTGGAGCACAACAGCGCCTCACCCTCCCAGACGCGGACGGTGGCCCCTGGCTCGCAGCTCCCCGTGAAGACCGGTTGCAGGTCGGTCTGTGCACCTTCGGCGGGGGTCTCCAGGGTGGGTGCTGCGGGCGTCGAGACGAAGCTCAGCTCGAAGGGATCGCTCTCGTAGCCATCCTGGCTCTGGGTGGCGGAGATGGTCTGCATCCCGCCAGGAACCGGCGCCGTGCACTCGAAGCGGCCGTTTTCGTCACAGACCACCGAACAAAGCTCGACCCCATTGGCGCTGACGCTGACCAGCGCCCCTGGCTCACAGTCGCCAGCGAAGGTCACCGGCGACACCAGCGCCTCACCCTCGACCGGCGAATCGAGCCCAGGCGCAGGCGGCACCACGGTGAAGCTCACGCTGGTCGAGGCGTCGCTGATTTCGCCGTTCATGCTCTGGGTGGCGAAAACCGTCTGCGGTCCAAGCTCGAGGGCCTCGGGACTGCACGCGAAGCGGCCCTCGCTGTCGCAGATCGCGGTGCAAAGCAGCGCTTCGCCAGAGAAGACCTCGACCAGCGCGCCGGGCTCACAGGTGCCCGAGAAGCTGGGGTTCGAGCTGGGAACGCGACCGTCAGGTGCCGGGGCGTCGATGCTCGGAGGAGGAAGCTCCTCAGGGCCCTCGACGATGCTGAAGGTGCGCAGCTCCGAGGCCTCGCTCTGTTCGCCATCGACGCTCTGGAGCGCGAGCACGCTGTGGCTACCCAGGCCGAGCTCACTGCTCTGACACACGAAGCGGCCGTCGTCGTCGCACAGCGTCTCGCACAAGAGCAGCTCACCCTCGAAGACGCTGACGCTCGCGCCGGGGGCGCAGCTCCCCACCACGTAGGGTTGGCGGTTCTGAATCTCTGCATCCTCTGCGGGCTCGTCGATGACTGGAGCCGAGAGCAAGCATGCGTTCTCTGGTGCGCCCGAGCACTCGCGCCCTGCTCCGCAGAGACCAGGCTCGCCTTGGGCCAGCGCTTCGCTCACGCACGCAAAGGCTAGGCACTGTGACAGCTCGCAGGGGCCTACCGCCGGGCAGTCCTCTGTAAGCAGGCAGGCCGCGCAGAGGCGCGCGCCGTCGTTCGTGACGCAGAAGGGGGTCTGCGGCGAGCAGCCCGTGTCCACGTCGAGGCTGTCATCGACACAGAGCTCGCAGCTTCCGTTCTCGCAGATGCCTGTGGCGCAGCCCTGGCCGTCAGGCAGGGCAGGGTTCTCGCAAGCACCAGCGTTGCAGAGGTTCTGCGTGCAGTCGTTGGCGTCGTCACAGTCTTCGTTCTGGGTGCAGGCCACGCAGCTTCGGGCGCCGCTGGCGCCGATGCAGTGCGGGGTCTCGGGGCTGCAGCCGCTGTCGACGCTCACACCCGTATCGATGCAGGTCTCACACAGGGCAGGCTCGAGGCCATTGCAGACACCGCCAGCGCAGCTTGTGCCCTCGGTCAGGGTGGGGTTGCTGCAGACGCCGCTGTTGCAGAGGTCTTGGCTGCAGTCGTTGCCGTCGTTGCAGTGGCCATTGTTGGTGCAGGCCACGCAGCTCCGAGCGCCGCTGGCGCCGACGCAGTGCGGGGTCTCGGGGCTGCAGCCGCTGTCGACGCCCACACCCGTGTCGATGCAGAGCTCGCAGACAGGCGGCGCGCCGCCATCGCAGACGCCGCCAGGGCAGGGGGAGCTGCTGGGAAGCGAAGGATGGCTGCAGGTCCAGGTGGTGTTGTCGCAGGTGTTGTCGGTGCAGGGGTTGCTGTCGTCACAAGCGCTCAGGTTGCTCAGAGAGCACTCTTCGCAGCGTCCCGCCACGCAGGCTGGTGTGGCACCGCCACACTCGCTGTCGGCCGAGCAAGGGCGGCAGGCTTGCGTGACCGGATCGCAGACGGGGCTGTCGCCGGGGCAACCGGGGTTGGCTTCGCAGCCAAATGACACAGGAGGCAGCTCGGCCTCTCCAAGCTCGCCGTCGCCATCTTCACCCGGAGGATAGCTCCAGTCGGGTGCGCGCAGACCCTGCTGCACCGACACCGGACAGGCGCTGGCGTCAGCGGCCTGCAGCAGCACGCGTCCACCGCCACCACCACCACCACCGCCATGTTGGTCAAAGGAGCGGCCGTTGCCGCCGTCGGCTTGCACCTGTCCACACACCGCGTCACCCGAGAGCTGGATGAGGATCGAGCCACCCGCACCACCACCGCCGCTGCCGTCGTTGGCCGGTTGCGGCGCCGCTGCGCCGTTCGCGCGGATGCTGCCGGCCCCGCTCAGTGACTCGCCACGAATCAGGATGAGGCCGCCACCGTTGCCACCGCCGGTGCCCACGCCGTTGTTCTGCTGTCCACCGCCGCCGCCGCCACCCAGGCTGAGTCGTTCGGTGAGAGATCCCAACAGCCGGCTACTTGGGTACCCTCCGGCGATGTTTCCGGAGCACCAGGCGTTGCCGCCGACGCTGCCAGCGCCGCCGTTGCCGCCGCCAGCGCCACCGGCGTTGATCAAGCCGCCACCGCCGCCACCGTTGGCCCGGTTGCCAGTGCCGCAGTCCACCGCGGCCAGGCCAATGCCCTCGCCACGTCGACCGCTGTTGCAGCTCAGGTCGTCGACGGGGCGACTGTCGTTGCCGCAGTTACACGGGCTTGCGCAGATGTCGTTGGACACGGCGCCACCCCGAAAGCCTCGGGCGGAGGCGTCGATGAGCCCTTCGTTGCTGATTTCCTCCTGGGCGAGGAAGGCGAGAACACCGCCGCTGCGGCCGTCCCAGGGGAGGGCACGCAGGGATGCGGTGGCGTCGAGGGTCACCGTTGTGTATTCAGGAACCTTGACCGCTTGGGCGCCTTGGTCCAGATAGCCGTGGCTCGTGGGTGGGATGATATCGAGGTCATTGCCGGAGATGGCGGTAATCCGAACGAACTCGTAGCGCCCTGCGTCGCCGACGGTGAGGTCGACGTCGCCGCCGTCACCCGTGACGAAGCTACCTGCCTGCACCTGGTAGAGCAGCAGCAGCTCGCCCTCGACGAAGGCGCTCGCGTCCTCGACGGTGACCGTGGTGGCGCCGGGGCTGACAGCGGCGGTGAGGGGGCTGTAGACGTTGATGACCTGGTCAGGCACGGCGACGAGGGCGCCATCGCGACCGCTACCGAGTCCAACCCAGTCTTGCGCAGCAGCGCTGCTGGCGAGCAGAAGGAAGAGAGCTACCAAAGGGACTGTTCGTCGAAGCATGCCGTGTTCTCCATGGCAATGGTCCTGGCAGGCAGGGTAGAGCGCATCCGGCCAGTGTCAAGGAGGTAGTCGCTTTCGGCAGCCACTGTGGCGCACCGCCGCTTGCCGCGGAAAGAGGAGGCGTCCGACCGCCCAGTGTATCGCGTTACGAGCTTGTGGTGTCGCCTCACACTGCCCGGTGTATCGCCTGCGCCGAATGGAGGAGGCGTCCAACCGCCCGGAGTATCGCCATCCGAGCATGTGGTGTCGCCTCACACTGCCCGGTGTATCG
>JAVFAO010000091.1:0-19140 GCA_034002465.1 Myxococcota bacterium | reverse complement strand
TCGGCAACCAGGATATCCAGCGTACGCACGCTGAAGCTCTCCGATGCAGCCTGCTTCTGCCGCAACAGCTCCACTCCGGTACTCGCCAGGGGCTTCTCTGGAACCAAGCGCTCTCCACCGCAAAGCTCGACCACCCCCATCGAGAGCTGCTCTGGAAGCGGCGGATCGAGATCGAAGACGCGGCTGCGAAGCTCACCCTTGGTCGTGTCGGAAAGGGGCTTGCCGCTCGCGCCGAGGAGACACTGCTTCGGAAACTCCACCGTCAGGGCTCCAGCCGCCACGGCCTGCACGCCAGGAAGGCGAGGATACCAGTCCTCGGAGCTGAGATAGAGCTGCTCGCCGAACTCTGCGTAATGACTCACCAAGACAGGCTGCTCGAGGGGCAGCTCACGCTTCCACGTCAGCTGCTCCGAGTGGTACTGCAGTTCTAGCTCGAAGGTCCCACTCACGGCCTCCTCGAAAACCAGCGCCGTCTCCGCCTGCTCCACCCAACGCTGACAAGCTGGCGCCAGTGCACGCCCATCCTGACGCAGCATCACCCGATCGAGCTCCAAACCTGGACGCAAACGAAGACGCAGAGCTTGCACAGGCTGCTCTGCCTCGAGCAGCCACCGCGCTTGCAGGCTCGGTCCCTGCCCGACTTCGAGCTTCAATGACACGTCGAGCCGAAGCGACTGCAGCGACTGCTCTTGGGCGACGTACAGCTCCGAACTCTGCGTACACCCTAGAAAAGGGGGGTCAGGCGGGGGCGCTTGCTCCCTCAGCTCGGGCGAAGAGGCACAAGAAGCCAGCGCACAGAGCATCAAGCACAGGGCAAAGCAGAGGGCCTCCGTCGGGCGAGCTTGGCCCATCCATCTGGCTGCTGCTGCCGCCGTCATCTTCACTCCCCTTTCGGTAGCCGATAGCGCGCTCGCGAACCCTCACTTTCATGGACCACCACAGCGCTGAGCATCGGCAACTGTGGCTCGAGACGCTGTGCGATCCACACTGCGATGAGCTCGCTGGTGGGGTTCTCGAGGCCCTCGATGTCGTTGAGACAGTGATGGTCGAGGGTGCGCCCAAGAGGCAACCATGCATCGCGCAGCACGGCAAAGTCAATCAGCCAACCCGTCTCAGGGTCAACCTCTCCCTCCACGATCAGCTCAACCGAATAGGCATGCCCGTGCAAACGCGAGCATTTGTGTTCCGGAGGCACCTTCGGTAGGTAATGTGCCGCTTCGAACCGAAATGTCTTGCTCAACTCAACCTTCACGCCCGCTCTCCCTTCTAGGTGGCTGGTGTTTGTTCAAACACAATACGATGGAGGGGCGCTGCCCCACGCCCGGCAAAGGGCATCGCCCCTTGAAACCCCTTTCACTTCATCCGGTTACCGACCATCGCTCAATGCATGAACTCGCTTTCAGGGCAAACCCGGCATCGGCTCTGGCTCACAGGGGACACGCACGAGCTCGTGAGTAGCTGGATCGACCAAGAGCAGCTCGTTCGTTCGGCCCGCCACCATCTGCGGTTGGCGTGTCGTAACGATGTCGGTGGACATCAAGCGCCCATCGGCGAGGCGAATCTTCCCATCCTCGCTCACGATTCGCGCATCCCCCTGGGCCCCTGTCGCAAAGAGCCCACGCGCGCTCAGCACATAGAGAGTCTCACCGAGAAACGCAAGGCCTCTGATCTCACCCAGCTCCCAATGGCCGCTCGCAACGCTTGCATCGGGCCAGAGACTTCCGCCACCGAGCAGCGTCCACATGCGTCCGTCCTCCAACGCATAGACCCGCCCTGAAGAGCCGATGCACAGCCGTCCGCTTGGAGAGAGCGCCATCGGCAGGCTGTCCTCAGCACCGGTGAAGAGCGGCGCTCCTTGCCACAACAGGATCGTATTGTCGTCTGGATCCAGCTCCTCGTTCTCCCCTGCCACATAGCGCCACACGGTCTGACTATCACTCATCGCCAAATACAGATCCGCATTGGCTGCCAGCGCCATCGCCGCAGGGCGCAAGCCAATGGAGCGCGTGCTCATCGGCGCCTCCCGGCTCTGCCCAGAGCCCAAGCCCGCGAGCAGCTTGCTCCCGGGCAGCCGTGGCCACTGCGAGGAAGCGCCCAGCGCGCTCACCCAGAGGCTGCCTTCGTCCTCACTCTGCGCCCACAGATAGAGCACTTGCTCACCCCATGCCAGGTCGTGTGCATCCAGCGCGCGCTCACCAAACGACACCTCGACCTGCGTCAGAGCCTGGGCGCTCGACGAGAGCGCTGCCACTGACACGCGCCCAGAACGCTCCAGCCAAGCCGCAGCGTCGCCAGAAGGACTGCGAGCGAGGTCCTCGATGCCTGGAGCCAAGAGAAGCCAACGCGAGGCGGTAGGACAGAAAGCGCCCAAACACAGCCCTTCGGAGGTCGCGCATGCCCACAGCTCGGCCCCCGCCTGAACAAGCACCATCGCTTGCCCCCAGACACCCAAAACCACCAGCTCATCGACCTCCTCCGGCGGCTGAGCACAGGTCCCCTCGAGACGCCGCCAAGAGCCGCTCGCGTCCATGCTCGAGAGCAGCCGACTGCCCGACAGATCCTCAGCGGCGACGAAGGCGCCAGCCATCTCCCCATCAGCCCACCAATCCAAAGCCTCGATGCGCCGAAGCCCCAAATCGGTGGCAGCCACCGCCTCTGCGAAACTGGCTTCGCCAGAGCCCAAGACAATACGGTACTTCTTGGGCTCCAAAGGCTGCCCTGCCCAATCCACCGCCGCCTCCCGCTGATGCGACGCGAGCAGAACTTCTCCCTCTCCAAAGGGATGCTCCACCACCACGGCGCGCCATGAACCCTCTGCTGCGAAGGCCGAGGCCGTGGCCAAATCCAAACCGAAATAAGACACATCCTGCTCTAGCGATTCCGGCAGCGAGCGACCAAATCGCGGCCCAGTCTCTACACGAAGCCAAGCGTTCTCCGTATCCAAGCGCAACAGCTCCTCGGCGCCGGGTGACCACCACACGGGGCCGCTGTCGGTGACTGCGAGCTTGGCTTGCGGCAACAGACGAGCGTCCAATGCGTGCCCAGGAATACCATTGTCGCGCCAACTACCGAAGAAGCGCTGATAGCTACGATAACGACCTTCGCCAGTCGGACTGAGCTCGATCCACTCCAGATTGAAACCCGATGCCAAGACCATGTCGTAGCGATTGTCACTCGCCATGGCCCCAAATCCGTATACTCCACCACTCGCCACTGCGAAGAACGGATCAACCTGCTCGGGCTGCGCCCGATTAATGGACGAGAGCAATGAAATCAGTGGCTGGTGCAACATCACCAGCTCACCTGCCGACAACGACAAGAGTGACTGCGGACGCATCACTGCATCCAAGCGATAGGGCGTATGCTCCTCTTCGAGAATACGATAGCGAACGCGACCATTGATAGGGCCGTAACGCGCCTCGAAGTCTCTCGCGCCAGGCACCAGCTCCAACACCGAACCAGCCCAGCCGTAACTCAGAAGGAGAGTCTCTGCATCGAAATCGAAGCTTCGCAGCTCACTGAGCCCATACGGAACGATGGTCGAAATCGTCCCCTCCACACTGCCGCTCTGCATATCGAGCAAAGTGGTCTCGAGCTTTCGCACACTGAACTGAGAGCTTCCGGTCATGACATAGAAGCGCCCCTGATGCCACCGAGCCACACCAAGAGAGGGCAAGAGCCTGCCAGAGAAATCGGCGAGGGCCAAGGGCGCGGCGTCGAGCTTGCCACCATCACCGCACAAGGTCAGCACGCGGTCGTCGCGCAAGTAACGGAACCGCTCCTTCTCCTGAAACAGCACACCACCATCGTCATCGATGGCCATCGCCGACCATCTCGGCAGGTCGAGTGGCGTCTGCAAGGCCTCAACCCAACGCTCGCCCTGCCCTCGCGCGCCGTTCCCAGCCTTCAATTGCAGCGTCGCCTGAGCCCCATCCTGCATGCGGGCAAGCCATAGCCTGTCGCCAGCAGCAAGCCAAAGCTCATTGCGCGCTGCGTCGTAGGCCAAGCCCGCGAGGCTGCTGAGCTCGGCTTGCGCCAACGCAACGCCCTCGGCCAAGGCTTGCTGCCCGCCCCACTCGCTCACCGTCGCCCGCTCGAGGTCGAAATGCCGCAGAGGCCCACCGAGACTCGCCAACAAGACGCTGCCATCTCGAAGCAACACCAACTCGACACCAAAGCTCTCGTTCCACTGCCGCTCCTCGAAGTAGCCCGCATCAGCGCGACCGGGCTCGGCGTCGAAGAGCGTGTGCTTCTGACCATCAGGGTCGAGGCGAAGCAGCCGTCGACTTCCCATCTCCGCGATCAGCAGGGCACCCGAGGGCAGGGTGCGGAGCGCGGCAGGCCGCCACAACGCAGGCACCTGCTCGCCGGGGGAAAAGAAGCGCAGCACAGTGGAGGGCTCTTGCTCAGCCTCGGGCTCACAAGCCCACAACTGGCCAAGCCACAGACCCACGAGCAAGCAGTACGAGACACGCCCCGCAACCCGTGCAACGGTCCAGCCCCTAGCGGACACAGCATTGTTCTTCATGACGTTGGCCCCAAAGCACCCGCGGTGCCGCTCTCCTGGTCTGAGCGAGTGCGCAGCGCGCCTCGAACGACCCGAACTGGCTCAAGATAGCCCAAGCCAGAGCAAGAGCGCCACCAAGCTCAGCCCAACGAGCAAGAGCAGAAGAATCCACCTCGGTCGCCGCTCGTGAGCGAAACGATGTCCAGGCGGACGCGGCTCGAGAGCTGCAACCTCAGCAGCCGTCGAAGAAGCCTTCTCGTCGTTGAGCGTGGGGCAAATGCGAACGAGTTGACAGCTGATGTTGTCGGGGCCTCCCAAGTGATTCGCGAGACGCACCAGCTCCTTGGCCTGCTGTGCGAAGGGAAAGTAGCTCAGCAGATCTCTCAACTCCTGCGTCGAGAGCACCCCGCTCAGACCATCCGAACAGAGCAGATAGAGATCATCATCACAGAGCGCAAAAGGCCCAATGAGCTCTGGCTCTACTCCCCGCTCGACGCCCAGACACCGAGTCAGCATGTGTCCCAGCTCGTGTCCGTCGAGCTCAGAGGCGTCGATTTCGTGGCGTTCGAACATCTCCTGGGCTTCGGTATGGTCGGTGCTGAGCTGCTGCAAGCGGCCTCGACGCAGACGATAAGCGCGGCTGTCGCCGACGTTGGCCACCACCCCCTCCCCCTGATGGATGGCGAGCATGATGAGGGTGGTCCCCATGTACGACCTGAGCTCGAGCTCACGCGTGCGGTTGAAAACAGCGTCATTGGCGAGCTTCACGCATCGCGCAAGACGCCAGCTCAAGGATTGTCCCGGATCTTCTAGCCAAGCACTCTGTACGGCCGCCACGGCCACACGGCTCGCTTCCTCGCCTCGCTCGAAACCACCGATGCCGTCGGCCACCGCAAAGAG
This sequence comes from Myxococcota bacterium, assembly GCA_034002465.1. Taxonomy (GTDB): domain Bacteria; phylum Myxococcota_A; class Bradymonadia; order UBA4248; family JAVFAO01; genus JAVFAO01. The sequence continues at coordinate 13,733 of JAVFAO010000091.1, read as the reverse complement.
CATAGAGCCGTCGCTCGCTTCGGCCATGGCCAGCGCGTCCTGATTGGAGGCGCGAACACGCCCGCGATCACTGAGCCCATCATGTCGGAGCGCGGTACGCAAAGACAAACCCCAGTGTTCCCGTCGCTTCGCCCTAAGCCAGCTTCCCCGAAGCTGACGAAAGCAGCCCGAAAGTGCGCAAAATCTAGCTCGAAGCTCTTGAAAACACTAAAAAAGCAATCCAGCCAAGAAGAGAATCAGGAAGACAAATCCGAGGCCAACAGCGCGCTCAACTCTGCCCGCGTGATGACACCTTCACGCCGAAGGTGCCAGCGCCCTTCGACCCACTCTAGCACTGTAGACGGCACCTGCAGCAAGGTCGGGCCCGCATCCACCGCGACGGCGATGGCCTCTTCCTGGGGCCAGTAGCGCTGACACTGCTCGACGGTGCTTGCTGGCGCAAGGTCACTGGGATTGGCGCTTGGTGTGGCGAGCCCTGCACCCCAGGCCCGCAGCAGGCTCAAGGTGAAGGCCTGTGCAGGAACCCGCAAGCCCACGCTATCCTTGCCCGCGGTGACCTGCCGTGGAAGCTGTGCCGCCGCAGGTAAAACCATGGTGAGCGGCCCCGGCCAATACCGCTCGGCGAGGGCTTGGGCCTGCTCGGGCCAGTGGCGGGTCAGGGCGCGCGCCGAGCTGGCGTCGGGCACCAGCACTGGCAGCGCCTTGCTCGACGGTCTTCCTTTGATGGCATAGAGGGTCTCGATGGCCTTTGCATTCGCGATGGGTGCGGCGATGCCGTAGACTGTCTCGGTGGGCAGAATCAGCAGCTTGCCGTCGCGCAAATAGGCGAGCAGGGCTTCCAGTGAAGCATCCTCTTGAGACCATCGAAGCATACCAAAGCTCCCCGCTCGTGGTGGATTGCAACGCGCGACGCCATCCTCAGCGGTCAGCGCGGAGCTTTCGAAAACGCTCCAACACGAAGTAGTGATGGTGTACGAGCGGGCCCAGACCTAAGTCGAGCCTCCCCAAGAACAGGTCAGGATGCGAAGGGTCTGGGTGAACCAGGTATTCGCGAAGCAAGCGCGGACTCAGACCAGCAAAGGCCTGCGCTCGGCTCAAGAAGGCGAGCGCAGGCGAGTGCTTCCTCGTTGGCTCGAAATCGAGAAGCAGCGCCTGAGGATAGCGTTCATCCACCCTCAGTTCGAAGAAGCCGAACTTGTGCGGCGCATCGTCCCGCGGATAGCCAACCCAAGGGGCGTAGCGTCCTTGTTTGCGCAACATCAGGTGGTACCCCCCCACGCGAGGAGCACTCTGCGGTCCCGCTTCGTAGGCTTCGAAAAGCTGCAAGAAGCGCAAACGACGAACACTCGCCAGGGCGAGGCCAGGTATCGCCGAAAGGCAATGTGCACCGCGAAACGCCCATCCACAGAGAGAGCTCGGCTCGGGTCGCTGCCCGCTCTCGAAGACCCCATTCAGCGTCGGAGTAGCGAGCAAGCCATCGAAAGTCCACATCGTACACTCCACTGCCGTTTTCCGAGTGTTGTCAGCTACTTGCGCCAGGCGCAGCTCGACGAGCTCCCCTTTCTTCCCACGCTCTTTCGCTGAGCACGAGCGCACCCATCCAGGGTTGAGTGCCACGACCCGCGCCTGTGTTCTGCCCGCTTGCAGCAGCGAACGCAAGCCTGCATCAGTGTGCTGCGTTGACTGAGCCACTGCCAAAGTCTGCCTCTCGACGAGAAACGGGGTACAAGAACGTAGACGAGGAGAGCAGCGATTCGCATGGGTGAACGCTGCGCCTGGCAACGTGCAGAAAGGCAAACGAGGCATGAACCAGCGACGCTCCAACCTGAAGGCACACATCGTCAGCCTCGCCACTGTCGGCGGCGTCTTGCTCTTTGCTTTCTTTCTCTACCTCGTGGTGGTCTTGTTCGGCTTTCTGAGTGAGCACCCGCAGCTCTTGGTCTACGCCTTCCTGCTGCTCCTGAGCCTGCAAGCCTATTGGCTCTTGTTCGCCTACCTGAAACGTCGCTTTGCTGGCTAATGCCTGCGCCCCCCATGCTTGCCAAGAACAGGCGCTTGCACTACTTAGCTGCGATGCGGCGCAGCCCACGCTTGGTGCGGCTTGGCCGAGGAGGTTAGGGCGTGAGCGTTCTCGATCGTAAGGCAGTTTCCAGTTCTTCGCATCCCACTTGGCTCGCAGGCTCGGCCTTCGAACTCTCCCAGCGCAGCTTGCAGGCCCTCTCGAAGCTCGGCCTGCAGACGCCCAAGGACCTGCAGGCGCAGGCAGTTCCCCTGCTGCTGTCGGGATTGAACACGGTGCTCTTGGCGGACGCAGGTGAAGGCAAGTCGACGGCATGGATGGTGTCTCTGCTCGAGACACTGGATTGGGAGGGGCGCTTGGAGGCGCTCGTCGTCGTCGCGTCCGACGCACGCGGTGCACATCTGCAAGCTCAGTTTGCGACGCTGCTCGGCGACCGACAGGGGCAACTCGGGCTCGCCTCGAAGGGAGCAAGACAGGGCACGACGGTTCTCTTTTCAACCCGAGAGCAGCTGCAAGACTTCCCTGGTCTTCGGCGCGTGCACACGGTGATCATCGATTCGGCGCATGACTTTGCGTACCGGCAGGGTGCCCAACAGCTGCGCGAGCTTCTCACCTTGGTCGCCAAGCGTCGGCAGGTGGTCTTCAGCGCCGAGTCCAACCGTCATGGCTTGGGCAAGCTCGCCACGGCCTTGGGTGGACGCTTCGAGTTCGTCGAGCGCACGGTGCAGTCGCAAGCTCAGACGGTGCACGCCTGTTTCACCGTCTCGGAGCAGGGCCTTCGTCATGATCTCATGCAGGTGCTCGAGCTCTATCCCTCCCGTCCCATCCTTTTTTGTTGCGCTGGCTTCGAGGATCTGAGGCCCACTTTCCGAATGGTCGAGCGTCTCGATGGCCAAGCGTTGCTGATCGACGACCACGAAGAACTGCCAAGCCGCGAAGCGGTGGAGGCTGCCGACTACATCGTCTGCACCGAACCTGAGCCAGCAGCCCTCCACGATCGTAGCTTCCCACTGCTCATCAACATTGGCCTGCCCGACCCTGCCTCTCACTACCTGGAACGTCTGGCCTTCCTCAGTCCTGACGGGCGCGTTGTCTCCCTCATGCTGCCCACGCAGGTCGGCTCCTTCTATCACCTCGAAAAGCTGCATCATGTTCGTTTTGCCGAGCGGCGGCTCCCCAGCGCTGAGGAGATGGCGCAACTGCGCCAGGCTCGGATGATGGAAGAGCTGCTCTCCAAGCTAGAAACCGACGATTCCCCTACAGAGCCGTTCTTGTCGACTGCTGAAGCTCTGCTGGAGCGCGCCGATGCCACGGCGCTCGTTGCGCGGCTCCTGGGGCATTTTTCCAGCACGCAAAGCCGCCCGTAGAAGAAGCATGCAGAGCACGCTGCTCGTCGCTTGCCGTTCGTGCTCTGGAAGCTGCCACTTCGAAGCACGGCCGTTCGTGAACCATGGGGTGCTGTTCTGTAGGAGGCGAAGGCGCGCTGCGAAGCAAGACCGAGGGGTGTGCGCCATGGACGGCGCGCAACGATTCGTGTTAGCATGCCTCGTGTGCGCTCATCAACGAGGTGAGAATGAGACAGCGCGAATTTCCAAGTATCACTCTCGTCAACAGGGCCTTCACAGGACGCCTCGTCGGGCTCCTTTCATCCGTCCTGTTTCTGTATTCCTGCTCCGGCTCGGAACTCGACAAGCCAGCCAAGCACACACAGGTCGAGGCCAAGGCCCCGGTGATGCTGCCGGCCAAGCCCAACCTCGACAGTATCCTCAAAGCGCCTCGGATGTTTCCAGACGGCACGATGACGGTGACAGGGCTCGTGCTCGACAAGGCCAAGCACCTTGGCTCCAAGGTGCAGGTCAAGGGCGTGATTCGTGAGCTCGCCCCCGACTGCCCTTTCCTCACCGACCCCAAGGCCAAAGAGAACCGGCCTCGTCCTGGAGAGAAGCGAAGGGTCTGCAAGTCGCTCTATTTGACGATGGCCGATAGCATGATCGCACCCAAGTCCCTCTTGATTGTGAACTACAATCCGTACCTGCACCCGCACCTCAAGGCCGGTATGGAGCTCAGCGTGACGGGCCACTATGACACCAAGGGTGTGGGCTTCGTGCGCCCCCGCGATGGCCTCATCGTGGTCGATGATGTGCTCAACTACGCCGTCGACAACGAGGGCGTGCTCTATACCGATCCCGCTGAGATCGCCCGAGTCAAGGCGGAGCTTGCCGCCGACCCCAAGCAGGGCAATCGCTGAGTCAGGCCTCGCGGGTTCTAGCGCCGCTGCTTGCACTTGTCGATTGGGCGCTTGCCTGTTCCCCCAACTTTGCAGCGCGCTGGCCCCACTCGAAGATCGCGTCGTCTCGGCCACGAGGCACGACCGTGGTGGCGCTTGTCGTAGGGCACCACCGCCTTCGTCGGTCTCGTAGCGTTGCGACGCCTGCGTCGCCCTCGGGGCTTCTGCACTGATGAAGGGGCGGCAGCCGCAGTGCTGCGGACACCTTCCTCTCGAGCCCTGCATGGGCGCAATCGACCCGAGCTGAGCTACTCGATGGGTCGCTCTGCGACGAAGATGGTGAGGCGCGACGTCGTCCCGAAGAAGGCTCCAGGCAAGGTGTAATCGCCCGAGAGCTCGCGCACCTTGAATCCGGCGCGCATCAGGAGTGCTCGCATCTCACTCGCCGAATAGAGCCGCAGCGTGATGGTCTGCTCCATGGGATCGCGCGATGAGTCCTCGAAGACGAAGGAGCGCTTCACCTTGAGCATGCCAAGCAAGTAGTCGAAATCGACCTCTTCGAGGATCAGGCACTCAGTGCCTTCCCACCAAACGCGGAGCGGCAACTCTGCGCAGACGAAATCGCGGTTCACGGTCTCCAGCACCAGCCGGCCGCCGGGCTTGAGGGCGCGATAAATGCCTTGAAGCACACGGAAGTTGGTCTGATCGTTGAAGAAACCAAAGCTCGTTTGGAGATTGAAAACACCATCGAAGACATTGGCAAAGGCGAGCTTTCGCATGTCTCCGTGGATGAACTTGATGCTCAGGTTTCGGCGCTGTGCCTCGCTCAACGCCTTCTGAAGCAGGGTCATGGAGAGGTCGAGCCCGACCATCTCGTAACCCATCTTCGACATGATCATGGTGTGGCGACCGAAACCGCAGGCGAGGTCGAGCACTCGCGCGCCTGGCTCGATGCCGAGACGATCGATGACGAAGTTGACCTCCCGCAAGGTGTGCTTGTGGAAGTTTTTGGGCAACGTGCGGAAGAAGTCATCGCCAAAGGCTTCGTTGTACCAGCCGTTGTCAGGGAAAGCAGTGTGGTCGAGATCGCGGCCCTCATCGAGTTTTCCGCCTGCGGCGCCCTCGTCGTCCTCGTCGCGCCGCGCCGGCGGCGCGGGTGGTGGTCGCAGAGGACGCGGTGGAGGCTTGAGCGCTGGCGGCGGTGCAGGCCCTTCGTCGACCTCTTGGAGCTCGTCGTCTTCGAGCTCATCAGCCTCGTTCTCCTCGTCCCGCTTCGCTGAGCTGCTCGGCTTGATGTGGATTGGACCTGCGGGAGTGGGATCGTCCACCTCGGAGGCGCTTGGAAGCTCCGCGGCTTGGGAGGCATCGAGCTCGGCGTTGAGCTCCACCTCTGCCTTGGGAGGCAGAGCAGACGCCGGCTCGGACTCCTCTGCAGCCATGCTCTCCCAGGGCGTCTCGAAGGCGATGGGCTGGTAACCGATCACCTCGTTGATGGGTGCCGCTGGGCTCTCGACTGCTGCAACCGCATCGCTCTTGGGTCGCGCCTTGGGTGGTCGCCTGAGCACTCCCGAGAGAGGCACATTCGACTCGAGCTCGCTCTTCGGAGGCTCTGAGGGCATATCCAGAGAACGAAGCAACGCCTCGGTCTCCGGGTCGATATCGACGCCCAGGGTGACACTCACCGAGTCAACGGAGGAAGACGTCTCGGATGAGACGTCTTGAGATTGTGATGGCGTCTGCTCTTGGGTCATAGGTAGTTCGCTGATCACTGAACGAGGCGCACCAAGGGGCGCGAACCAGTGGCCGGTTCATCGTAGAACAGGGCGCACGCAGTGACAAGCCAGAACATGTGCCGAAGCGGGCAATTCATCTCGATGTGCCCGAGCGTCAGCTCGGCTGAGCCCAGGACCCAATCGCAGTCCCCATGCGAATATGTTGGCCTGGCCGCAAGTCGGGCTCAAATACGAAGTCGGCCTGCCCGAAGAGCAGGACCACTGTACTTCCGAGGTTGAACACCCCCACCTCGTCTCCCCGTTCGAGCGAGGGGGGCGTCTCCCATTCACTTCGCTCAGGCTGCGTCTGACCTTGATTGCTGATGAAGGGACAGGCCGTCGCGCTAATCCGCCCCACGCAGGTGGCCCCAACCTTGACGATGGCCAGGTGCTGCTGGCCGCTACGCACGAAAGTGATCAAGCGCTCGTTGCGGCAGAAGAGCTCGTCGATGTTGTGGAGGCCCAGCGCGTTCACTGGAAACAGTGAGCCCGGCACGTAGTGATGAGCCAGGATCTCTCCACTGCAGGGGCTATGAATACGATGGTAATCGCGCGGCGAGAGGTAAAAGGTCGCGAACGCTTTGCGCTCGAAATGTGCGCTCAACGGATCGTGGTTGAGCAGCTCCTTGACGGAGTAGCTCAGCCCCTTGGCTTGCACGAGACGCTCTGAGTCGATGCGCCCAAAGTCCCTGAGCACGCCGTCAACTGGGGCGATGAGCTTCTCTGGGTTGGGGTCGAGGCGATGGGTCCCCTCCTTGAGACGCCGGGTGAAGAAAGCATTGAGCGTCGGGTAGTGCTGCAGCTCGAGCTCGGACTCCTCCAGACGGATTCCCACGGCGCGCGCAAAGGCTAGGTTGAGCTTGGTCTGCGCCGCAGGAGGGAAGCGACGCTCGCTCAGTATGCCGAATGCGCGACTCATCGCCGCGTTGGGCCAGCGCTCGAGGGCCATCCGGATGACACGACTTCGTTTGGACATGCTATGCTCCACACGAGAGGAGGCTACGCCGCAGCTCCAAGCCCAGGAGCCCAGATTCACTGCGAAGCCACTTGGCAGGGTCTGTCGCCACGACTCCGCAGCGACGCCCCGAACTCGACAAACGAACCCCGGACACAATACGCGACACCCTTGACAGCGGCGGTGACGCAGACGACAAAGAGTTCGCGTGTCCTATGCTTGAGGAAACCATGAGTCGAAGTCAATTGACAAAGCGAGAAGCGAGAAACAAAGGGCTCGTGACCTTGGCGGTGGGTGCAGGTAGCGTAGCTGCCTTCGTCTTCCTTCACTGGTTCGTGGGCCTCATCGGCCTTGGGGCCACTGCCTATTTTGGCTATAACTGGCTAAAATTCCGCGGGAAATGGGGAATGCGTTTCTAACTGTGCTGCCCTTCGGTCGCGCTCGGCACCTTGTGGATGCCGCGGGACTCGAGAGTCCTTCGCTCACGATAGCATGCACCGCCTGCCCTCCCCCGTCCCTGGCCTGCTTGCCGGGGACAGGCTCGGCATACGCGAAATCGCGACAGATGTCGATGCGACGCTGCACGAACGCTGCTCCAACGTTCGCGCTGAAGCAGAACAGAGCCTCTTCGCCGTAGCCTTCGCAGCGCCATCCTCGCCGCGAGCTTGGAGGATGGCTAGGCAGGCGTTATCGCCGCCGCAGAACGCGGATTTCGCCTCCGGTGGGCGTCACTGCGTCGTTCACCCTCACCCGCTCGTGCGCCTTCCCTGGCGCGCTCTGCGGGCTGACGACGCAGGCAGCGTCGGTGGCGCCTTCTGGCTTCAACAATCGAGCTTCTAGAGCTGCCCCAAGGCCTCCTTGCTGGGTGCATGGTTGGGCTCGATGGAGAGGGCGCGGGTAAACATGTCTCGTGCACGCCGCGGATCGTCGGTCTTCACCCGCACCATGCCGAGATAGTAGAACACCTCCACCTTCATGCTCTTCTCTTTGATGTTCATCTGGTTGAGGAGCATGTTTTGGAAGTACTTCATCGCCTCCTGCCAATCCTCTTGCTCGAAGTAGAGCCTGCCGAGATCGAAGAGGTTGGGCATATAGGTGGCGTTGATGGCGTGTGCCGACTTGAAGGATGCCAGGGCTGCTTCGCGGTCGCCGGCCTTCAAGGCCAGCTGTCCGCGCATGTGGTAGAACGGCGGCAAGCGCTTGTTCTGCTTGGCGGCGTCGAGCTGCTCGATGATACCATCGAGCAGCGGCTGCGCTTTTGCCAACTCGTCACTCTTGATGTAGGCGTCGAGCAAGAGCTCCGCCATCTCGAGGTCCTCGGTGTTGGTCTGATAGACCGTCTCCAGCGCACGCGCAGCGGTCGCGAAGTCTGCGAGCTCCTCTCGGGCGGTCTCGGCAATCGAGAGCAGAATCGACTTCTTCTCCTCGATGCTCGCCACGGTCGCAACCTTGAGCTCGAGGATACGGAGGCGCTTGGCATGCTCACCCGCCGCCTGGTAGAGCCCGAGGAGGGCATCGATGGCGTCGAGGTTGGTCGCGTCGTCATGCAACGCACGCACGTAAGCATGCTCCGCCTGCGTCGGATCCTTGCCAGGCCCCTGCAGAATCTGTGCGATGTGCACCAATACCGCCGCGCGCTCTCGCTTCTCGGTCGTGTATTCGTACTGGTCGTTCAGCAAGTCCAGAGCTGCACCGTAGTCCGCTTGTTGCTCGAAGAGGCTCGCCAGCACCGCGATGGCCTTCACGTTGCTTGGCTGGATTCGCAACACCTCCTGCAAGCTCGCGATCGCCATGGCGCGATTGTTGAGATGCGTGCCCGCCACCTGCGCGATGCGGATGTTGAGCGAAATCTGCTCCTCTGCCGAGCTGGCCAGCTCCTTCTGCTGCTCGAGGACGGCAAGAAGGTCGGCGTACCGCCCCTCCGCTGCATACAGTGACTCGAGCTCGCCGAGGGCCTCTTCGTGACTGGGATCAAGCTCCAGAATCTGTCGAAGGTTCTCGATCGCGCGCTCACTCTCCTGGAACTTGTCAGCAGCGATCGCGGCCAATTTCATGTGCATCAGAATACGGTCGTCAGGTTCCTCCGCCAGCGAGAGCTGCCGCATGAGGATATCGCGCACATCCGACCACTGCTCGGCCTCGACGAGGATCTCCTCGAGGGTGTCGAGCAGCTTTCGGTTACTCGGCTCGAAGTCGAGGGCGTTTCGATAGGCCTCGAGGGCGCGCTCGCGGTCCCCGAGCTTGTGTCGCGCCACCTCGCCGATGCGCAAACGCAGTTGGAAGAGCTCCGCGGCATCCATCGAAGCGTTTGCACGCTGCTCGAGCACGCGCACCAGCTCGGGCCATTTCTCTTTGCTCTGATAGAGCTCAGTCAAGGCGAGCAACGCATCGTTTTCAGCAGCGTCGAGCTCGAGCACCGACTCTAGATAGGCAATGCCCCTGGTGTCATCGCGAACCGTATTGAGCGCGATCTCCGCAGCGCGGTAGAGCCAAGCCTTGCGGCTGAAGGGATCGTCGCAGAAGTGGATGCGCAGATCGAAGATCTCGAGCAAGCTCGCAGCTTGGGAGGTGGCCACATAGATGGCTTCGAGTCGCTCCAGCGCTTCGTTGTTGCTCTCGTCTGATTCGAGAACCTGTCGATACTTGCGCTCTGCAGCAGCATGCTCCCCGAGCCGCTCGAGGTAGAGCGCCCCCACCTTGAGGTGGAGGTTGCGCGCCAAGAACTCGTCATCCAAGGCAGCGCTGGCCTTGTCGAGCGATGCCGCGAGCTGCGCATCGTTGCCGAGTTGCTCACAGAGCCCCTCCAGCTCAGCGATGGTGTTCTCATTGAAGGGCTCGAGCTCGAGCGCCTCGGCCAGCGCTTCGAAAGCCCGCTCGGGCTGTGCGAGTTCGTCCCGTGAGAGCGTCGCGATGCGTGCCAGCATGGCGGTCTTCTCGCTGACGTCTTCGATCACCTCCAACCGAGAGCGTAACAGATCACGCAGCTTTTCCCACTGCTGCTTGGAGCTGTAGATGGGCTCGAGGATCTCGGCCACGACCAAGCGCTGCTCGAGGTTCTCGCCAATCCGTTCGAGGGAGACCAAGGCTTCACCGTGCTCGGCATCTTCCCATAGGATCTGCTTGTAGTTCTCGATCGCGGCGGGCAGATCCTCGAAGATGTGCTCCTTGAGGTACCCCAACTGGAAGCGGAAGGTGAGCATCTGCTCGCGCTCGGCACCGAGCGTGATACGACGCTCGAGAACCTCCGCCAGCTCTTTCCACTGCTCGGTCTGTTGGTAGAGCCGATCGAGGTTCGCCAGCGCTTCTGGATGGTACTCGTCGAGCTCGATGACCCGCCCATAGAGAGCGATCGCCTCATCCACCTTGCCCAGCCGTTGCTCAACGGCCGAGGCCGCACGAAGACAAAGATCGCGCAAGAGGTCTGGATCGGTGGTCTCTGCGATGAGCGCCTGCAAGCTTGCCGCAAACGCCTCCCAAGCCTCCAACGCAGCGGTGAGACGCTCGTACTCCGCGAGCACCACCTCGTCGCTCGGATTCTCGGCGAAGGCGCGCGCGAGCAGCTCGAACGAACGCTGAGGCTGTGCCAGGCGTTGCTCGAAGATTGCGGCCATCAGTCGCATCAGCTCTCGTCGGTCATAGAGATCACTGAGCCCCTCGAGCTTCATCTCATAGAGGGCGAGCAGCCGCTCCCAGCTCTCCAAGGCCTCATACAGCGGCTCGAGCACCGGCATCACGTCGCGGCGATGTGCCGGATCGGCGAGCAGGTGTTCGAGGCGGGCAAAGCTCTCTTCGTGCGAAGGCTCTCGCTCCAGGACGGAGCGATACAACTCGATGGCACGCACCACATCGTCGAGCTTGGTTTCGAGCAGCGAAGCCATGCGGAAGGCCACGAAATTGATCAGCTCGGCGTCGCCGGCTTGATTGGCCAGCTCCAGCTCCAGCTCCAGAACCTCGAGCAGGTCGACCCACTGCTCCTGCCCCTCGAAGAGCCGATCCAGCGCAGGAATCGCCGTTGGATCTCCGGGGTTCTCGGCGAGCACGGTTCGGTAGGCTTCGATCGCCTCATGTGGATCGGCGAGCTGCTCGTCATACAGGGCCGCAAGTGCATACTGGTAGCGCAAGCGCATCTCGGCAGACGCGGAAAGGTCGACTTTGCGTCGGAACACATCGACGAGAGCAGCCCAGTTCTCTGTGCGTTGGTAGAGACGCTCGAGTGCATCGAGTGCGGTGTGATCCTCGTCGTCGATGTCCAAAATGGTTTGGTAGGTGGCGATCGCCTCGGCGGGCACGTCGAGGTGCTTCTCCCAGAAGTCGGCGATGCGATAGTAGAGGTCCTTTCGCTCCCAAATATCATTGAGATTCGAAGCCTTCACGGCCAGGATTTGGACCAGCTCCTCGTAGTGCTCTCCACTTTGATAGAGCCGCTCCAGCGCCTCGACAGCCGCGGCGTTCGAAGGATCATGCTCGAGGATTTGCTTGTGGCAGAGGATGGCGCTGTTCGCGTCGCCCAATTGCTGCTCGTTGATCTCTGCGATGCGCTGCAAGATCTGCACGAGCTCGATGTCGTCCTCGCAGTTCTCGATCCCGCGAAGCAAGATGGTCACCAGCTCGGACCAGGCCTCGCGCTCGTTGGTCAATCGCTCGAGCTCGGCGCGCACCAATCGATCCGAGGGGTTGCTCTCGAAAGCGCGGGCATAGGCCTCGAAAGCGTGGCTCTTGTCGGCATCGAAGTGCTCATAGAGTTTGGCCTGCTTGACCATGATCTCGACACGCCCGAAGACATCGTCGATGTGCTCGAGCTGCACTTCATACACTGCGATACGCTTGGTCCACTCGCTCTCGCTGTAGAGCGGCTCGAGGAGCAAGGCGATCTCGAGCCGCAGCTCGCGCTCCTCTCCTTCCCTTTGCGCGAGCTCGCGCAGCAACGCCTCGAGGGCTCGGCGCGTGGGCTCGTACTTGGGGTTGAGGTCGAGTACCGAACGATAGGCATCCAAGGCCTCGGCCACACGCTCGAGCTGCTTCTCGAGCAGCAGACCCAAACGATGGAAGAGCTCGACCTGGGCCTCGGTGTCGGTGGCGAAGTCCATCTCTCGGCGATAGAGCTCTGCCAGCGCCTCGAACTGGCTCGTCTGCCGGTAGGCTCGCTCGAGCGCGCGCAACGCCCGTTCATCCTCGGGATCGTTGAGCAAAATCCGTTGGTACGAGCCAATCGCCGCAGCCACGTCGTGCAGGACATCCTCCTGAATGGTGGCTGCCTTCAACAGGATGGCGACGCGCTCATCGGGCTCGACGCAGACGTCGAAGCGCATGTTGTAGAAGGAGACCAAGGCCTCCCACTCGCCAAGCTGGTTGTAGCTCCACTCCAAACGGTCGAGCGCCTGCTCACACGCAGGGTCTTCGGTCAACACTTGTTGGTAGATCTCGCGTGCGCGCTCATGCTGACGCAGTCGTTCGGCGTGGATCTCGGCCAACTCGAGGAGCAACGGCATGCGATCCGCAAAGTCGTAGAGCTTGTCGCCATCCAGCGCCTGCTGATAGTGCTCGGCCCAGGTCTCGATGGCCCCCAAAGCCAAAGCCAAGCGCTTGAGCTCCTGTTGCGCTTCGCTTGCAGCCGGGCGCTCGCCGAAGAGCCGACAGGCCACTCCAAATGCCTGGGCTTGATCGCCGATCTGCTCTTCCCAAATCGACAGAATTTCCTTGAGCTGCTCACCGCGATCGTATTCGTCACTTGTCTCGGTCAGGCGCGCCTCGAGGGCGATCACCAGCTTGTTCCACTCGCCCAAAGTGCGGTAGATCGGCTCGAGCACCTGCGCCACGGCGAGCCGCTCTTGATCCGCCTCGAACATCTGTTCGAGCGCCTCGATGCTGCCCTCGTGGCTTCCATCGAGCTCGAGCAGGTGCTGGAAGGTGTCCACAGCCTGCTGATACTCAGAGAGCTCGACTTGGTACACGCGACCGAGCTCGTACTTGATCGCGAGCAGCGCATCGCTGGAGCTGGCAATGTCCATCTCGCGCTGCAGCAGATCGACCAGGTCGATCCACCGCTCCCCAGCACGGTAGAGCCGCTTGAGCGCAGAAATCGCATCGATATCGGAGGGTTCTGCATCCAACACGCGGAGATAGCTGGAAATCGCACCTTCGGCGTCTTCGAGCATCTCCTCCTGAAGCTGTGCGACCCGCAGGATGAGGTTGCGCCGAATCTCGGGATCGAGCTGATTCTCGATCTGTCGCTCGAGGATCCCCATCAGCTCCGGCCAAGCCGAACGGATGGTGTAGAGTGATTCCAACGCAAGCAAGGCAACAGGGTTACTCTCCTCCACCTCCAAGGCAGACAGATAGTACGCCTCGGCCCGCGCTGGGTCCGAGAGCCGATCCCGACAGAGTTCAGCAAGACGCAGACGCAACGAGAGCATCAGCTCGTGCTCGTAGACCGAGGCGAGCAGCTCGTCATAGACCTTGACCAAGCTCTCGAAGTCGTCGGACACATCGGCGAGGGTCTCGAGCTGAAGCTGGAACTCCTCTTCGAAGCGAATGCGAATCGCTCTGGCCCACGCGTCAAAAGCACCGACAATGTCGGTCAGACGATTCTGGCGCAGCTCGCCGATACGGCGCAGCAAGCCCACCCGTGAATCAGGATCGTCGCTGTCCTCAGCTTGCAGTTCCAAAATGGCACACAGCTCGGACCACTGCTGAGACGCCTCGTAAAGCGGCTCGAGCACCAGGCTCGCGGAGAGACGAAAGTCTTCGTCCTCCAACAAA
>JAVFAO010000090.1:0-19170 GCA_034002465.1 Myxococcota bacterium | reverse complement strand
CGGCTGCCGAGCTGGAAGCGCAGTTGGCGTTGGTGTTTGGGGCCAGGGTGCTGCTGCTTGGAGAGCGCTCCAGAGTGGTTCAGCGGGTGGCCATTTGCAGTGGCCGGGCCGCCTCGTCGCTCGAGGAAGCTGCACGCGCTGGGGCGGACCTGTATCTCACCGGCGAGGCTGATGAGGGCAGCAGGGCGATGGCGCTCGAGCTGGGGATTCTGATGGCCGCGGCTGGCCACTACAACACGGAGACCTTCGGGGTGCGGGCCTTGGGCAAGCGCCTGGAAGAGCGCTTTGGTGTCAGCACGCGATTCTTCTTCGAGCCCAACCCCATTTGAGGCAAGCGCCACAGCTCGCTTGGAGACGAGCTCGCGACGCGGAGCTTGGGTGGGGCCCTTGCGTCAGTGGCTTGCAAGGGTCAATCTGTGTGAAGCACCCGAAGCTTCGGGTGGGAGAATAGACGCCTGACTATCGGATGTTGTCGTGAGGGCTCGGCCGTGCCGGGCGAGGGTGGCGAAGCTTGGGGCAGAAGGGTGCGCTGACACTCTTGGACAGTGCGAGAAGACCAGGAACGAGAAGCAGCGGAGCCGGTCGTGAGTGAGACAGGTCGTGAACGCGATGCGGTCGATGCCGCGCAGTCGTTGACTGCGCAGGGTGAGCTTGGGCAGGGACAGTGCGTTGCACCGGTGACGCAGGAGGCGGAGCGCTCCGAGTTGGCTGAGCTCGAGGATACGGCCGGAAGCCCTGAGCAAAGCCAGGATCCGCGCTACCAGCCTTTTGCGCCGCGTCCGCTGCGCTCGCTTCGCGTCCGTCAGCCACATGAGCAGCTCAAGCGCGTCCTGCGGCTGGGCATTGCGGCGATAAGCCTGAGCATCGTCTTTGGCATCACGCTCTATCAGAGCCGTGGCCGCTGGCAGTTTGCTTGGGATCCCAATTCCCTGCTCGCTCAACCACGGCTCAGCGAGGGTGTGTATGACCTGTCGAGCATCGCGGTGCTCAACCACGTGTTGCTCCAGGTGCAGGAGAACTATGTCGACCCCAGCCGCTGCGAACCGCGGCGGATGCTGGCTGCAGGGCTCAACGAGATTCAGCAGAGTGTGCCCGAGATCGTCGCCAGCTTCGATGCTCCGATCGCCGACTCGCCTTCCGAGGTGCTGCTCTCCGTGGGGCGCGAGAGTAAACGATTTCGGTTCGATGACGTCGACAGCCTGTGGGACATGAGCCTGAAGTTTCGCGAGGTATTTCGCTTCGTTCAGGAGCATCTCGGAGAAGGAGAACCGAGGGAAATAGAATACGCAGCCGTGAACGGTATCCTGGGTACGCTGGATCCGCACAGCACCCTGCTCAGTCCCAAGGCGTATCGGGACATGGTCGAGGGAAACCGGGGAAAGTTTGGGGGCTTGGGGATTCTGGTGCGGATGGTCGAGGGTCGCCTGACGGTGATTGAACCGATGAAAGGCGAGACGCCAGCGAGCAAGGTCGGGATCATCAAAGGCGACGTGATCGTCGACATCGACGGGGTTGCAACGCTCAACATGAGCATCTCCGAGGCCGTCGAGCTGCTGCGCGGGGAGGCGGGCACCAAGGTGCAGCTGCTCGTGGACCGTCCCTCGGAGAAGTGGGAGCAGCCTCGGCCTTTCGAGGTGACCCGAGACGAAATCAAGATCGAATCGGTGAGCTCCCGAATGTTGGGAGATGGGGTCGCGTACGTGGCGTTGTCTGGATTCCAGAGCAACACCTACAAAGACATGGCGACGCAGCTCGAAGCGCTGGAGAACGCTGAGAGCGTGCGTGGCCTGGTGATGGATCTGCGTGGAAACCCTGGTGGATTGCTAGAGCAAGCCATTGAAATCAGTGATCATTTCGTTCGTTCTGGAAACATCGTGACCACGGTGGGCTCCGGCCACAGGCTGCGCAAGAGCTACGAAGCGAAGGACGATGGCAACGAGCCCCGATACCCCGTCATCGTGCTCATCGACTCGTCCTCGGCCTCTGCGAGCGAGATCGTGGCGGGTGCGCTCAAGAATCTCGATCGCGCGCTGATCGTGGGTGAGTCGAGTTTTGGCAAAGGCTCGGTTCAAGTGCTCTACGAGTTGCAGGATGGTTCGGCGCTGAAGCTGACCGTGGCGCAATATTTGACGCCGGGAGATGTGTCGATTCAGTCTGTGGGCATCGTTCCCGATGTGCAGCTCGAGCCGATGATCGTCGACGCGCAGAAGATGCGCCTCCACAACAGAGCCTGGGTGCGGCGAGAGGCCGACCTGAGCAGCCATCTCGACCATGAGAGCGCCAAGTCTGGCGAACGTCCTGGCTGGACACTTCGCTATCTGGCCAACGAGGCGGCATCGCTGGCGGAATCCGACGAGGAGCTCGAGGCGCCGGCAGACGACGAAGCAGTGCCTGCGGAGGAGACGAGCGAGCTTGCTCCTGACGAGGATCCACAGCTTCGCGTCGCACAGCGCTTGCTCCTCGCCATTCTCGAGAGTGCGGACGAGAGTGAGCACCATGAGCGCGCAGCCCTCCTCTCGCGTTTGCCGCAACTGCTCGCCGAGGTCTCTGCTGCTGAGGACAAGGCGCTGACCGCTCGCCTCGAGACGCTGGAGGTCGATTGGAGCAGCTCGAACATGAACAATAGGCCGCGCTTTTCGGTGAGGATCGCGAGCAGCCTCGAGCCGGCTTCCGAACTCGACCTGGGAGCGTTTCCGCAGGCCGATGTGGTGATGCCTGCAGGTGCCCGTGTGCTGCTCGATGTGAGCGTTCACAATGATGGTGACGAGCCGATCACGCGCCTCTTTGCCGCGACCCGCTCAACCCTCGACCCATTCGATGGCCGAGAGCTTGCCTTTGGTCGTGTGGAGCCTGGTGCCAGCGTGACGCGCCGACTCGAGGCCAGCACCCACGCCGCGCTACGTTCGAGGCTGGACATGGTCGATGTCGATTTCGACGTCGATGAGCTGTCGAACACTCGTGAGGATGCTCTGCTGAGCCAGCGCTACAAGGTCCTTACTGTAGGTAGGGAAATGCCTTCATTTTCGATGAGTTATGTGATTCTGGACGAGCTCGGCTGCGATGGGATGGCAGAGCCTGAGGAGCGTATCGAGGTGCTTGTGCAGGTGCACAATGAGGGCAAAGGAGAGAGTCCTGAGCCGCTTGCGTTGCTCAGAAACCTAAGCGGTGCGCAGGTCTATCTTCATCAGGCTCGCGAGCAGGGGACTGCGCTGGCGCCTTCTGCAACAACTCGCTTCAGCTTTTCATTGACCGCACGGCCGGTGGACGAGCAGCCGTTGCAGCTCGAGGTGCAGGTCTACGACAAGGTGTTGGGGCGAAACAGCACCGCCAAGCTCGAAATTCCTGTTCGCCTCGAGGCGAGCGGAGTCAAGAGCGTGCAGCAAGATGGAGGAGTGCTGGCGCTGACGATGGAGGAGCTCTTGCGCGCTCGTCCTGCCGAGGACGCAGCCGTGCTCGCCAGGGTTGGCACGTCTTCGACCGTGCAGGTGCAGTGTGAGACCGCCGCGAAGGATTGGTGCCGGGTCAGCGTCGGTGAGCAGCAGGGCTGGCTTCGCTCCAAGGTTCTGAGCGTGGCCACTGAGCCTGAGAGCGTTGCTGTGGTGCCCTTCTTCTCGGTCAGTCCAGTGCAGGTGCGCTTCGAGGCCCTGCCTTTGAGCACGGATGAAACGGAGCTGAGCCTTCGCGGAGAGTTGAGCGACGACGTGGCTCTCGATCGTATTCTGGTCTACGTGACCAACGAGTCCGAAAAGTTGCCTGAAACACGAAAGGTCTACTTCGAGTCTTTCAACACAAAAACAGCCAAGTTCGATATTCCCTTAGGTCTTTCCGAAGGCCTCAATCGGATTCGGTTCGTCGCGACGGACAGCGCTCAACTCGAGCGAACCGAGTACCTGTATGTGAATGTTCGGGAAGGGCGATGAGGGAGGCGGTGCGCACAGAGAGTCGCGGCGAGTGGAGAGCCGCGGATAGCTTCAGCGCTCGCATGCGGATGGGCAGGCTGTGCGGGGAACGCAATAGTGCGTATTCCTATTTGCTTTCCTTGGGCTTTGTCCTAGTGCTCCTTCCGGCGGTGGCCTGTACAGCGAAGGAGGGGGCGAGCGCGCCCGTTGGGCTTGGATTGGTGTCTTCGGACACGGGCGGGGAAGATGCGCATTCGCAGAGGGTGGGCTCACTCGAGGCTGGACCCGAGCGGCTCGAGCAGGCCCGCTCCGGGCGCTGGCTGATGCAGAGCTTCCGCTTTTCCAATGGTCTGACGGCGATCCTGGTGGAGGAGCGCTCAGCGCCGGTCCTTGCCCTTCAGTTCTGGGCTCGCGCGGGGAGTGCTCGGGATCCCGAAGGTGGCTCGGGCTGCGCGCATTTCGTGGAGCACATGCTCTTTCGGGCGAGCGATGCCATGAAGGACGGTGAGTATGATCGCGCGATGGAACGACATGGTATGGATCCGAGCGCGATGACGTGGTTCGAGTATACGACCTTCTACCTCAAGGCGCCTTCATGGCAACTCAGCGACGTGCTCGAGCTCGAGCTCGCGCGTTGGACTGCCCCCATCTTTTCTGAGGCCTTGGTGGAGGCCGAAAGCGATGTTCTGTTGCGTGAGCGGGCCTACCGTGTGGACAACAACCCCGAGGGCATCCTCATCGAGCGCTTGTGGCAGCTCGCGTTTGCAGAGCATGCCTATCGCCGCTCGAGCGTAGGGGGGCGAGAAGACCTGCAGCAGATTTCCGCGGAGACGCTGCGCTCGTTTTGGAAGCAGCATTATCGGCCGGCGAGCACCGCGGTGGTCCTGGTCGGCGATTTCGAGACGCAGCATGCGTTGCAGCTCTTGGAGCAGAGCTTTGGACAGATAGGGCGTGAGGACGCGATGCCGAATGAGCTGGGCACGCCGCTTAGTGCCGAGCAGCGTTGTGAGCCTTTGCCCAAGAGCGCCCGCGCAGAGACAGTGGCCATGCCTATCGACACTGAGATGCTCTTGCTTGGATATCCCTCTCCGCCTGCAGCTTCGCGTGAGTCGGTGGCGCTCAAGCTGCTCAATGAGGCGCTCTTCGCGCCGCCTTTCGGCTTGCTCTATCGAGAGCTCAAGCTCGAGAAGCAGTGGCTGGCCGAATTGGAGGGCTGGGTTGGGGAGTTCTCCTGTCGCTCACTTTGGGAAATCAAGCTCATCATGAAGGAGGGGGTTAGCCACCGCGAGGTCCGCCGCACTGTGCTGTCGACCATCTCCGCGCTCGCTCGTGACGGGCTGGAGCCTGCCCTCTTGGAGCGAGCGCGCAAGCGCTTGCGTTTGGATTTCGTGGTGCGGCGCGCCGAGCTTGACTCCTTGGCGGAAGCGCTCGGACAGGCGTGGGTGACGAGCGGTAGGGCGAGCAGCTTTTTCGAATACGAAGCCGTGTTGCAATCGGTGGGCGAGGCGGAGCTTCGGGCGCTGGCAGATGACTGGCTAGGGGCGAGTCGCCTGACGGAGCTGCTGGGGGTCCCGCATGAATCGTAGGCGTCTGCGCATTTTGGCGAACTTCTTGTCGATTGGGCACTTGGCCTGTTCCGTCAAGTTCCTTGCTGCGGCGAGTCTGCTGCTGCTGCTCAGCAGCTGTGATTTGCTCCCCGTGGCGAAAGCCAACCCAGAGCCTGAGTTTGGTCGCGTCCAAAGCGCGCTCGGCTCCGACGGAATGGTGCTGCTGCTGGTTGAGCGTCCAGACGAGCTGGTCACCCTGAATCTCTTGATTCGCAGTGGCAGCGCCAACGATCCCCCAGATCGTGAGGGGCTTGCGTATGTGTCGGCGCGGGCGCTGCTTTGGGGAGGCGGTGATTGGCGGGTCTTCGATGACCAATTGGCGGACTTGGGCGCGAGGCTCGAGCTTCAGGTCGAACCCAGCACCATCTTGCTGCGCGTCGAGCTCCTCGCCGAGTCGGCACCAGAAGTCTTTGCTTTGCTTGCAGAGCTCTTCGCCAAGCCGCCCTCAGAGCAGGAAGTGTTCTCGAAGCTCATCGAGGAGACACTCATTCGGCAGAGCGCATTGCGGGAAGACGACCATGAGCTCGCGCTCTCCTTTTTTCGGCGTTTCGTCCACGAAGGAAGTCCTCTCTCATCTCGTATGTT
Organism: Myxococcota bacterium; assembly: GCA_034002465.1. GTDB lineage: Bacteria > Myxococcota_A > Bradymonadia > UBA4248 > JAVFAO01 > JAVFAO01. The sequence goes on along the minus strand of JAVFAO010000090.1, from coordinate 13,079 downwards.
GGGCACACGCGAATCGATGGAGAACCTTAGTTTGCGAGACGTCCAGCGCTTCTGGGCGCAGCATTTCGTGCCCTCGAACATGATTCTAGCGGCAGCTGGTGAGCTCTCTTTGGAGCGCTTGCAGCTGCTCGCGCAACAGACGTGGCCTGCGAGCGGCGTGGAAGCTGCAGCGCTGCCCGAGCCCCGACTGACACCGCGCCTGGGGCGCCGTGTGTTGCTCGTCGACAAGCCCATGCGCTCGCAAAACGAACTCGTGCTTGGGCACCTCGCGCCAGCGCCGAACGATCCCGCTTGGCCTGCCTTCGAGGTCGCTGTCGCGCTGGTGGGCGGCAACTTCAGTTCGCGGCTCGTTCGTGCGCTGCGTACGCAGCGTGGCTTGACCTACGATGTGCGGGCTTCGCGCTGGCGCGACGCCATGAGCACGACCTTCTACATCTCGACCTTCGCTGCTCCTGACCGAGCAATGCAAGTTCTCGAGATCATTCTCGAAAATCTCGATCGATTGGTCGCGGACGGCGGTTCTGAGGAAGAGCTGGTCTTGGCGAGGGACTATGTCGCGGGGCACATGCTGCTTGCCTTCGACAGTCCACACACACTTGCTTTGGAGAGCGCTCGGCTGTTGCGCTATGGTCTGCCCCCCGATGCCGTTGCATCCCTATCGAAGGCCGTGGCCCAGCTCAGCATTTCGGAGATACGGGCGGCGACGATGTCGTTGATCCAGTCTCGTGATCTGTGCATCGTGATGGTGTGTAGCGCCGAGCATTATGGCGAAGCGCTGCTGCGTATCGATGGTGTGCCGTCGGTGATGATTGCCCGCTACGATGAGGAGTGAATTCATGGAAATCTGCCCGCAACAAATATGCTCTGACTCTGGCGGGAACTGCTCGGCAACAAAGGGGAAACAGCAATTCTGCCGACAACAAGTTGAGGGAACAGGCCAAGCGCCCAATGGACAAGAAGTTGAGGGAACAGGCCAAGCGCCCAATGGACAAGAAGTTGAGGGAACAGGCCAAGCGCCCAATGGACAAGAAGTTGAGGGAACAGGCCAAGCGCCCAATGGACAAGAAGTTGGCGGCGAAGACGCACACTGCGATGCATTCGTTCGCTCTCGTGCATCTCTGCGGTCTTCGAAGCGCTTTGGAGTAGCTGGGATTCGGCGTGATGCGCAGCGCCTTGGCGTTTTGCTTCTGCTGCTGTTCGTGGGCTCATGTCAGGCCATCACCTCCGACACGGCGACAGGCGAGGACGTGGCGCTGCGCTCCGAGCCTGCGGCGAAGAGCTCGCCTGAGTTTGCCAGTAATGGTCCTCTCAGCACCGAGACAGAGCTCAAGCTTGCGCTGCTCAAGCACACCTTGGTGTTGGTGAAAACCAAGTATTACGACCCCTCCCGCGTGGACTGGCGCAACATGATGGGCCATGGCCTGGACGCTTTGCAGTCTGCCATGGTGGAGATCGTGGCAGAGTTCGATCAGCCCTTGGACTCAAAGCCCAGCATGGTCAATCTGAGGGTGAATACCAAGAGCAAGCTCTTTGATTTGACGGCGATCCAGGAGCTCTCCGATGTGCACGAGATGTCGGTCGAGGTGATGAGCTTCGTGACCCAGAATTTGCGTGAGGACAAGCCGCTCAACGAACTCGAGTATTTGCTGATCAACGGGATGCTCTCGACCCTCGATCCTCACAGCGTTTTGCTGACCCCCAAGATGTACGAAGACATGCGCACGAGCCACGGCGGTTTCGGGGGCATCGGCATCGTGATCGGTATCCGAAACGAGGCGCTGACCATCATCAGTCCCATCGAGGGAACGCCTGCTTGGGAAGCAGGTCTCAAGGCGAGCGATCAGATCGTTCGCATCGGTGAGGAGTCGACGATCAACATGCCGTTGCAAGAGGCCGTCGACAGGTTGCGAGGGGAGGTTGGCACGACGGTCAACATCGATGTGACGCGAAAGGGTTGGACCGAGCCTCGTCCCTTCACCATCGAACGACGCATGATCGCCATCCGCAGCTTGGTGAGCCACCCCCTGGAGGAGGATAAGCTTGCCTACATCAAGATTAAATCTTTCGAGAAGAACACCGGCACGGACGTGCTCGCTCGGCTCGAGGAGATGAAAGAGAGCATGGGCCGTATCGACGGACTGATCTTGGACTTGCGCTACAACGCAGGCGGTCTGCTGAATCAAGCGGTCGAGGTGGCCGACGCGTTCTTGGAAGCAGGGCTGCCCATCGTTATCAGTGAGGGCATCAATGGCAGCAACCGCGAGGAGGAGAAGGCTCGCCTCAAGGACGAATTGGCCACCTACCCCATCGTCGTGCTGATCAATGCAGGTTCGGCTTCGGCGTCCGAGATCGTCGCAGGCGCTTTGCGCAACCATGGCAGGGCAGTGCTGCTCGGTGAACGCACCTTCGGGAAGGGCTCGGTGCAGATTCTGCGCGACAACGATGATGGCTCGGCGCTGAAGATGACCATCGCGCAATACCTGACGCCTGGTGACATCTCTATCCAAGGTGTGGGCATTCCGCCCGATATCCGCGTGGTGCCGGTTTTCATTGGGAAGGACGAAGAAATCGACCTGATGGAGAGTGACAATGTGCGGCGCGAAGGGACGCTGGAGTTGACCTTGAGCAGCGACAAGACGCGCGCGCCCGAGGAGCCCCGCTATTCGATCAAGTATTTGGCACCGGAGGACCAAGACCGTGCCGAGGGTGAGCAGTACTATGAGGATTTCGAGATTCGTTTGGCCCGCACGCTGCTTCTCAAGACCAAGTCGGCGACGCGTTCGGGCATGCTCGACGAATCCTCGAGTGTGCTCCCCAAGGTGATTGAGGAAGAGGACAAGAAGCTGGCGACCGCGCTCTCCGCGCGGGGCTTGGATTGGCGGTCTCTGGCGCAGGTGCAGCCACAGCCCTTCTCCTTCGAGGCTTCTTTCGTCGGGCCCGAGGGCGAGCCTGTGGAAAGCCTGGTGCCTGGTACTGAGGCCATTTTGCGGGCGCGGGTCACGAACAACGGCAGCGAAGCCATCGCTCAGCTCTATGCGGTGATTCACGCCAACACGCCGCTCTTCGACGATCGGGAGCTGCTCTTTGGCTATGTGGCTCCTGGCGAGAGCCGCGAGTGGGATTTGAAGACCAAGATTCCGCCTGGTGCCGAAGCGAGGACGGACCGATTGGAGTTTGTCTTCTCTGACGCCAGTGGTGCCAGAAATGACGTGGAGGCGGAAAGCTTGGCGACGGTCGCCGAGACTGCTCGGCCACAGTTTGCGCTCTCTTATTACATCGACGATAGCCAATCGGGCAACGGAGATGGTCAGCTGCAGCTCGGTGAGTCGGTGAGCTTCGTGGCGCTGGTTGAGAACCGCGGACCTGGCGACGCCGTCGAAGTGGTCGTCGCGCTCAAGAATGAGTCTGCCGAGGCGGTCTATCTGTCCAAAGGGCGCGAGAGCCTTGGAAAGCTCGAGGCTGGACAGACGGTTCCGGCGTTGATGAAGTTCGACGTGAAGAGTGGCAAGGACGGAGGCTCTCAGCTCGAGCTGATGCTCACCGTCTACGACGCTCAGTTTGGCGCAGAGCTGAGCCACAAGCTGCTCCTGCCGGTGGAGGCGAGGGCTGACGCTCTGAACACGGCGAGTGGGGCTGCGGTCTTTTCACAGAACGCAGAGTTGGTCTCGAATCCTTCTGCGAACGCGCTGAAGGTGGCGCAAGCGCAGGCCGGAGACGTGGTTGAGCGCGAGGCGGTTTCCGCTGACGGCAGCATGGTGCGCGTGCGCTGGGGGAGCGAAGAGCAAGTGCAGCGCGCTTGGGTGGCCAGTGGACTGCTGACTGATGCCAGCAGCGCGATGCCAAGTTCGAACTTGAAGCTGCTGACGGCTTTGGCGGCGCCGAGCATCAGCTTCGATCCGGCGCCATTGCTGGTCGATGCCGAGAGCTATGAGCTCAGTGGTCTGCTTCGTGACGACACGCAGGTCTCGGACTATCGCGTCTACCTGTGGCACCGCGACGGGCTGCGCATTCATGCGCAAAAACTGGACTACGGTACAGGCGGTCGCGACGAGAAACGCTTCGTCGTGAATGTTCCGCTGCGCAAGGGTCTGAGCACGGTGACCCTGGTCGCGCGCGACGAGCAGAAGCTCGAGAACGCGGCATCGGTCAACATCAGCCGGCCCTGAATCCCCAAGGTGGGCTCTCTTCCACCGATTCTCTTCGAAAACACTGTGATTTCGAGTTGTTTCCGGCACGAGCCAAGATGCCGAGCTAGCGTCCGCGGGCTTTGTCACGCAGTTCTCGGGCCTTTTGATTTCCTGGCTCGAGCTCGATGATGCGCTTGAGGCCGTCGTCGATGGTGGCTCGGTCAGCGCGCACGATGGCCCACTCAGTCTGGTCGATGTACAGGTTCACGCCCATTTGTATCTGGGCGGGGTTGATGATTTCTCTGCGGTAGCGACTTCGCTCGGTGCGGTCCTTGAGGACCTCGTAGGCCTCTTCGAAGCGTTGGCTGAGGCGTTCGAGAAGGGTGGCAAGGCTCTGGCGAACGCCTTCTGGGAACTGGGAAGGTACGTAGGCGAGCTTCTGCTTGTTGTAGGCCTGTTCGACATCCTCTTGATAGGCAGACCAATGCAGACCCAGGGCGGTGAAGTGATCGCCGCCGAGGAGCAGCTCGATGCGCTCGCGTAGCCTCCCGACCATGGCGGTTTCGCGGTCGGTGGCAGCGATCTGCTCGAAGAGGACGATGTCCAGGGTTTCGAGGGTGGCGAGCAGCGCCGCCGTTTGGTTCTGGGTGGAGCGAAGTCGCGACTGGAGCTGGGCAGCGGTGATGGCCGTCTTCGAGAGACTGGCGATGACGGAGCTCTCGAGCTCGTTGAGCCCCAGCTTGTCGATGGAGATTGGCGGGGACGGCTTGAGCTTGACGAGTCGCTTGGCGTTCTGCTGCCAGAAGCTGATGAGGGCGCTGGTGTTTTGACTGAAGTTGTCGAGGACCAGGCCATGGACGAACTTGGGGAGCGCGATGGGTGGCACTGGGAGGGAGACGGGTAGGTCGTCGACGAAGGCCCAACGGGCACGGCCAGCGCTCATCCCGATGACGGCGCTGATGGCCTTTCCGATGCGTAGGCGCACAGCGGCCAAGAGCTCGTCGTAGCCGAACTTGCCCGAGCGGACCAAGGCCTTTTCATAGGTGCAGCCATTGCACTGGCTCTGAGCGAGCGCTGCCTGGTGCGTGGCTGCATCGATTTTTCGCTGGGCGAGGAGGAAATCGCCCAGCGTCTCGGTGTTAGCTCCCTGGGTGTGCTCGGCGAGCACCGCGAGTCCCGCCTGAAGTCCGAAGTGGTAGACATGTTGATCGAAGCGCAGCTCGAGGATGGTGTCTCGTCGCAGGCCGCTGATGGTCAACAGCAGAGCAGGGACCTGGCGAGCGTCGAGATCTTTTTGGTGCAGCTCTTCGGCGAGCTCCAGATGTGCACCAAGTCCCTCACTGCGCCACATTTCCCAGGCCCCGGACGGCCCACGCTGGAGCTGTTCCGGGTCGAATCTTGGGATACCGAGCATGGTCTGCTTGGTCGCGGGCTCGGCAGGTGGCGGGCGCAGCTCGACATAGGCCTCCCGCTCCTCACCAAAGCTCAACGGGGAGGTGACAGGTCTTTGGACCGTGAGGGTTGGGCGGGCAGGTCGCGCAACAGCTTGGTTTTGATGCTGTTGAATGGCGCGCACGCCTTGTGCAGTGTGTTCAGCCTGGAAGTGTTGCTGAGCGGGATGTGCTGGGGCTGAGGGTGAGAGCGAGCGGGGTGGCGGGGTAGGGGCGGTGCGCTCACGTGCATGACTTGGGGCGAGGCTCGCCGCGGGGATGGAGAGGGGGGGCTGGAAGGGATTATCCAGCAAACCGATGTCGTCATCGTCGGAGAGCGGTTGGGTCTGCTTCTGTGGCGTGGCGAAGAACGCCGACCAGCGTCCGGCGGCGTCGTTGTTGGCGGGGCGCAGCTCGAGAGCGACGCCTCTGGGGCCGTTGTGTACCACTCGGCCAGAGAACCAGCGCTCATCACCCTGAAACGCGAGACACAAGGCGAGCATCTCGTTGAGCTGGAGAGAAGGTTCTGGTGGCAACATCAGCCCGCCGAGCTTTTCGGCGTCTTGGCAGAGCTTGGAAAACTCGCTCGAGGTGCTCGCAGAGAAGCGGCAGGCAACGTCGCTTCCGTCTCGCACGACTTCTATCTTGGCCGTTGATCTCAAGGCTTTTCGTTGGGGTCGACTGAGCGTGAGGAAGAGCACGAGCATACGCGTGGGGAAGAGCGCTTCCACGACGCATCATTCTCAACCTGCTGAGTATAACGGGAGGATGGAAGCTTGTCAGCGCTGTCGCCGCATTTCGATGCCGCGGGGTTGGGCTCGCTTGCACTGGTTCGCCCTCGGGCACCGAGCCCGCTATCGCTAGGATGGATTGCCCCTTCGCTCACTTTCGCTCAGCGTCGAGTTTGGCATTGACGCCCGCGAAGCGGAGCATGGCGAGAAAATCTTTGAAATCCTGTTGGTGTGCGGCGAAGCCGTCGACAGAAGCGGCGAGCCCAGCGACGGCGTAGTATTCGGTGCCGCCGAAGGAACAGCGCGCCACGAAAAAGCGGAGCTGCTCGGCGCCGGTGGGGATGTTGCGCAGGGCTTCGAAGCCGAGCGCATCGAGGGACGCGAGCCGTCCGGCCTTGCTCTCCGTTCGCTCGAGTGTATAGCTCCCGGCCCCTAGAGCATGGAGGGCGAGGGCGTCCTCGAAGCTGGTTCCCTTCTCGAGGGCGGCGACGATACGTTGCAGGTGGACGCTGAGCGGAGCGACCTGCTCGAGCCGATCCTGTTTGAGCAGGGGGCGGACATAGACGAGCATGCGGGCGCCGTCAGGGTGCACGAAGATGAAGCGCTCGGGGGCATCGTTGGGGTCGGTCCGGGTGGTGGTCCAGGTGGCGGGGTCACTGCCCTCGGCTCTCCAGTAGGCGAGCTTCCAGGCGCCCCAGTAGATGTCGGGTGCGGAGACGGTGGCTGTGGAGGCGAGCCCGATGACGAGGCCACCGCGGGCGTCGACGAGGCCGTCGCGACCTGCGGCCAAGTACTCGGAAGGCAGTGCCCTCGTCCGTGTCCTGGCGCTCTCTCCGGTCGCGAGCGCGGGTGTCGGGAGGGCACAGTAGCCCGTCTCACAGCGCTTCGAGCCGCAGTCGTTTTCTGTGAGACACGCGCCATGGTCGAGCTCGCAGACCTGTCCGCGACACTTCTGGTTCGCTGCGCAGTCATGGGCGGAGGCGCAACGCTTGCCGATGCTCGCTGCGTAGCCCGTGGGGCCCTGTGTGCCACAGGACACCGCCGAGCTGGCGAGTAGTAACACTAGCCAGAGCGGGCAGCGCCATGCGCGAGCACAAGCTTGCGTTGCACAGTGGTGATTCGATTCAGAGTGCTGGCTGCTTCTCCGCCGCATCGATCTCTCTCCTCAGGCTCTGGTTTGCTGCTTTGGGGCGTCGCCGCGATCTTGGGGTGGGCGGCGGCTTCGGGCTTCACTGGCTTTATCGCGATTCCGCTCTCACGAAAACTTCGCAGCGCTGCCCGTGCCTCCCTTCGCATCCTCGATGTCCGCCGCCCCTCGCGTCAAGCGAAGATTTTTGTCGATTGGGCACTTGGCCTGCTTCCCAAGTTTTCTCGACTGAGGCAACGGTTTGAGGGGCGGGCGCAGGCCTGGCGAGCGTTCTGCGAAAAACGCGAGTGACGAAAGGCTTGACGACAAGGGGAGAGCTTGTCAGTGTAATCTGTTGTTACTGTCCGCCGAAGTCGATTGTCTGCTTCGGCCGACTCAAGGAGGGAAGCATGGCGAGGTTGAACCAGCATTGGTTGACGGCGGTCCTGTTGACGCTGGTGATGAGCTGTAGCGGCAGCGGCGGCAAAACACCACTGACGGATGTCGAAACTACGGAGATGGATTCGGAGGTCGAGGTCGATCAGACACAGGCGGTCTGCGGCAACGGCATCCCCGAGGCAGGGGAAGAGTGCGACAACGGAACGGCAAACTCGGACGACCAGCCCGACGCTTGCCGCACCGACTGCACCTTGGCCAGCTGTGGTGATGGTGTGCAGGACAGCGGTGAGGCTTGCGACGATGGCGCTGCCAATTCCGACGCGATCGCCGATGCGTGTCGCAGCAGCTGTTCGCTCCCCGAGTGCGGTGACGGTGTCACTGACACGGGCGAGCAATGCGACGATGGTGCGCTCAACTCCGACAGTGTCGCCGACGCATGCCGGACGAGCTGCATCGCGCCGAGCTGTGGTGACGGCGTCACCGACAGTGGCGAGCAGTGCGATGCAGGCGAGCTCAACTCCGATACTCAGGCTAACGCTTGCCGCACGAGCTGCATGAGCGCTGGCTGCGGTGATGGTGTCATTGACTCCGCGGAAGTCTGTGATGGTGAGAATCTGGGCTCTGCCACCTGCGCCAACATCGATCAGGGTTTCTCCGGCGGCACCCTCGCCTGTGCGGCGACCTGCGACGCTTTCGACACCGCGCTCTGCGAAGGGACACCGCTGACCTGCGGCAACGGCCGTATCGATGACGGTGAAGATTGCGACAATGGCGAGGAAAACTCGGATGAGCTGGCCGACGCCTGCCGTACCAACTGCACCAACCCTGGTTGTGGTGATGGCGTCGTCGACACAGGCGAAGGCTGCGACACTGGGCTCGAGAACAGCGACAGCGAGCCCGACGCTTGCCGCACCACCTGCCAGCCAGCCTCCTGCGGCGACACCGTCATCGACACGGGCGAGAGCTGCGACGATGGCGGCGACAACAGTGACACCAAGGCCGACGCCTGCCGCACGAGCTGCCAGGAAGCAGGTTGCGGTGACGGTGTGGTCGACAGCGGCGAGGGCTGCGACAATGGCACCGCCAACAGCGACACCGAGGCTGATGCATGCCGTCTGAGCTGCCAGGAAGCGGGCTGCGGTGACGGTGTGGTCGACAGCGCAGAGGACTGTGAGGGTGACGTGGGCACGGCGACCTGTGAATCGCTGGGTTACACCTCGGGCAATCTGTCATGTGACACCCTCACTTGTCTTTACGACGTCAGCGATTGCTCGGCGACCTTGTTCTTCAGCGAGTATGTCGAGGGGAGCTCCAACAACAAGGCGCTCGAAATCTACAATCCCTCGGCGTCCGACGTGCCGCTGACGGGCTGCTCCGTGATGCTCTATAGCAACGGCGGCACCAGCATCAGCCAGCAGTTGGACCTGAGTGGCACCATTTCTGGTCACGGTACTTACGTGATCTGCAATGGTTCGAGTGGGCCCGAGCTGGCGCCGCGCTGCGACACGCAGCATTCGGTCACCAACTTCAATGGCGATGACACCCTGACCCTCGAGTGCAATGCTCAGCTTCTGGACGTCATCGGCCAGCTCGGCTTCGATCCCGGCAGCGCATGGGGGACTGCGCCCGCCACCACGGTCAATCAGACGCTGCGTCGCAAGTGCAGTGTGAACGCCGGTGACCCCGACGCGTCCGATGAGTTCGTGCCCGCCGACGAGTGGCTGGGCCTGCCCATCGACACCTTCGCGGACCTGGGACATCACTGCAACCTCGGCCCAGTGGTCGACTGCCGTCTACAATGGCCGTTGAGCATCGATTTCGATTCGGCTTCGGTCGATGAGTCGGTGTTTGGGCGGCTCTCGCTGCCTGGCCTGACCGATCTGGATGCCAATGCGCCCACGGACTTTGCAGATCCTCACCCACAGCTGCTTGTGTCGATGGTGTTCGGACTCGAAAGCGACCCGACCGAAACCTGGACCGCTGTCGCGGCCTCTCCCAACGCTGGCTACAACACCGCCTCCCCTGGCTATGAAGCAGGGTGGGACGAGTACACGGCGCTCTTGCTCAATGCTGGTTTGGCGAATGGCAGCTACCGATATGCCTACGCCGTCTCTGCCGACAGCGGCGAGACCTGGAGGCTGTGCGACAGCACTGGTGGCGACTTTGCTTTGACTGATGCTGGTGTGTTGAATGTCGGCTCCGTCGATCCTTGTGCTGGCGTGGTTTGCGACACCCCACCAGCCAACGATTGCTCCGGTGACAACGCCCAAGTCTACGAGAGCACTGGCACCTGCACCGCCGGTGTCTGCTCCTACGCCGTGGCCAGCACGATTGACTGCTCCACCTCTGGCGGTTGCGTCGCTGGCACCTGCGCCGATCTGTGCGGCAACACCGTCCTCGATCCCACCGAAGTCTGTGATGCAGACCTGCTCGGTGGCGAGACCTGCCTGAGCCAAGGCTTCCTGAGCGGAACGCTGGCTTGCTCACCCGGCTGTGCTGCCTTCGACACCACCGGCTGCGTGCCCGCAGACGGCAACCTCGGCTCCGCCATCGGCGCCGCCGTGGCCACCGGCAGCAACGTGGGCGCTGGCGATGACTTCGAGGCCGGCTGCCAGTCCAATAACGGGGCCGACCTGGGCCTGCTCTGGACACCGCCCGCAGACGGCTGCTACGTCATCGACATGGCGGGCAGCACCTACGACACGGTGCTCCATGTCCAGACCTTGCCTGATGGCACCGAGGTGGCGTGCAACGATGACGCCGTGGGCTTGGGTACCCGCTCACGCGTGACGCTCACCGCCGCGATGGCTTCGCAGCAGTACCTGCTCATCCTCGATGCGTACGGCAGCGCGACCGGCGACTACGTGCTCAACATCCAGCCTTGTCCAGAGCCGGTCGAGGTCATCACCGGCTGCCCGGTCGAGTTCTGTACCGAGACCGTCGATGGCGACGAGACCACCTACACCTACACCATCCCCGTCGACGTTCACCCGGTGGTCGATGACGCCGAAGGCGCCTGCTTCGAGGGCACCCCTGGCCGCGACCTGATCGTCATCGTGGATACGACGGGCATCAACGCCATCTCCGCCTCGACCTGCACCGGTTCGACCAGCGCCGACGCCTCACTGGCGATCTTCGATGGCGATCCCACCGCCGCTGGCGTCGAGCTGGCCTGCAACGAAGACAACGGAGCCCAGGCCTGCGCCGCGCTGACCAACATTCAGGTCACTGGCAGCAGCACATACGTCCTCGTGGACGAGTACGGCACTGGCTACTGGACCAACACCACCGCGCGCAGCTTCAGCATCGTCGTCAGCAGCGCGCCCTACGATCCCTGCGGAAACGCGCTCATCGACACCGGTGAGGCCTGTGACGGCAGCAACTACAATGGTGAGAGCTGTATGTCGCTGGGTTACGCTGGCGGACCCCTGAGCTGTGAGACCGATTGCTCCGCGCTCATCGAGACCGCTTGCATCGCCCTCGATGGCGACCTGGGCAGCGCCGTTGGCGACGACGTCTCCACTGGCACCACGGTTGGCGCTGGCGCCGATTTCTCTGGGACCTGTGGGGGCACCTCTGCCCCCGACCTGGCCTTCCTGTGGACGCCGCCGACTGACGGTTGCTACCGCATCGACACCGTCGGCAGCAGCTACGACACGGTGCTCTACGTGCGCGATTACCTCGCTGGCACCCAGCTCGAGTGCAACAACGACGGCGCTGGCATCAGCCCGCAGTCGATGGTCCAAATCGACGCCGCGATGGCTGGCCAGGGCTACCTCATCGTGGTCGATGGCGCGAGCACCAACGAAGGTGACTACGTCCTCAACATCAACCCCTGCCCCGAGGGCGTCGAGGTCATCACGGGTTGCCCCGTCGAGTACTGCACCGAGACACCTGGTGGCGGACCGCACGGTGGCGACCTCTACACCTACGTCCTGGCTGGTGTCGATCACCCGATCATCGATGACTTCCCCACAGCTGGCTGCAGCTCCTTCGGGAATGGACGAGATCTGCTCCTGGTGCTGGATATGGCTGGCTACGCAGGCTTCAGCGCCTCGACCTGCGCTGCAGATCCGGGCGACAGCTCGCTGGCGGCCTTCGACGTCGATCCTACGGGTGGCGGCGCGGTCGCCGTGGCCTGCAACGGCGACGCCACTGGTGAAAGCAGCAGCTTCTGCTCCAAGCTCGCCGATGGCACGGGTACGGGAACGCCTCCCTCAGTGGTCAGCTTCGTCGAGCCCATGCTCTACATCCAGGTCGATGAATACGGTACCACCTACTGGAATGGCATCGCCCAGCGCACCATCCAGGTGGAGCTCATCCCCGACGATCCTTGCTTCGGTGTGACCTGCGATGCGCCGCCTGCAGACTTCTGCACCGGCACCGTCGCCACCCAGTACGCGGCTCCCGGCACCTGCAACCCAGGAACGGGTGTTTGCGAGTACACCTCCAGCACCGTCGATTGCGCGACCACCAGCCAGGAATGTGTGGCTGGCGCCTGCGTCAACGAGTGCGGCAATAGCGCCCTCGACACCGGCGAAGTCTGCGACGGCACGCTGCTCAACGGCGAGACCTGCACCACCCAAGGTTTCGCAGGTGGCACGCTGGGTTGCGCCACCGACTGCGGTGCGTACGACACCAGTCCCTGCATCGCCATCGATGATGACCTGGGCACCGCCGTTGGCGATGCCGTGTCCACCGGCACCACCGTCGGCGCTGGCAACGACTTCAGCGGTAGCTGCGGTGGCGGCAGCGCTGCCGACCTGGCCTTCCTCTGGAGCCCGCCCTCAGACGGTTGCTACATTATCAGCACCACCGGCAGTGACTTCGACACCGTCCTCTACGTTCGTGAGCAGCCCGCTGCCACGCAGCTCGCCTGCCGCGATCTGATGGGTACGGAGTCGGTGACGCTGTCCACAGCCGAAGCCGCCGAGAGCTACCTCATCTTCGTCGATGGTTTCTCCACCAACGAGGGCGACTACGAGCTCAACATCAACCCCTGCCCAGTCGGCGTCGAGGTCATCACGGGTTGCCCCGTCGAGTACTGCACCGAGTCCGTCGGCGCAGGCCCCAACGGCGGAACGCTCTTGACCTACGTGCTCGCTGGCGCCGATCAACCCCGCATCGATTACGTCCCTGCAGACTCCTGCTCGGGCTTCGGCAACGGCCGGGATCTGCTCATCGTCCTCGACATGGCGGGCTACGCTGGCTTCAGCGCCTCCACTTGCGCCGCCAACCCCGGCGACAGCTCCTCGGCTGCCTACGC
>JAVFAO010000089.1:0-19206 GCA_034002465.1 Myxococcota bacterium | reverse complement strand
GCGCACTCGCCCAGCTCTACAAGGCCGTCGCCGCCGCCATGACCAATGGCTACCAGATGGAAAAATACGCCTGCCGTCCCGACGGCGAAGAGCCCGAGTCCGGTGAGAAGCTCGAAGGACGCATCCTGACCGACGGCAAAGAGCAGACCTGGTCGATGGTCGCTCCCTAACGACACCAATCGCGCTTCCCCAAGCGCACCCGCTCCAACGCCGCCCGCTGAGGCGGCGTTTGTCGTTCGAGCCCTCGCCACACTTGCCTCCTGCATCACCCTGTGTAGTGATGAACCTGGACCGTGCGACAAGGGCTGAGCATGCCGAGCGAGCTTGAACGACCCATCCTGCAGTGCCTAGAGAGCAAACGTTTCGACGAGGGACTGGCGCTGCTCCTGCGTCTGCATGGGCCCGCCTTCTTCGCCTACATCCGCGCAATGCTCAAAGAAGAGTCGCTCAGCGCCGACGCCTACCAGCTCTTCTCAATTCGCTTGTGGCAAGCACTTCCCAACTTCGAAGGGAGGAGCAGCCTCAAGACTTGGTGCCTGCGCATCGCCCGCAACGCAGCGCTGCGAACGGCTGCAGATCCTTTTCGGCAGCGCGGCCAAGCCCTGCTGACCCAAGACGAGGAGAAGCTCGCCGCGCTCTCCCGCAGCCAAACCGCAGAGTGGCTCAGGACTGAGGTCAAATCGAAGCTGAGCATGGCCATCCAAGCGCTCGCCCCAGAAGACCGAGAGCTGCTCGCCCTCCGCCTTGGGCAGAGACTGAGCTGGCGCGAGCTCGCCATGGTGCTCAGCGAGGAGGAGCTCGATGAAAGCGCCCTCGAGCGCGCCGCAGCCAATGCTCGCAAACGCTTTCAGCGGCTCAAGCTGAAGCTGAGCACGAGCTTGGAGCGCTGAGCCTTGGCGCCCCCATGGCCCGAGGGAGTGTGCAGTTCTCAAGAGACCAGGGCAGCAGCCGCGCGGCTCAGTCTGCTTTCGACTTCCTCGGCGAGGAGACGAAGATGCTCTGGACTGTCGTTGGACACCATGCGACTCGGTTGCTGGAAGCGCACCAGACTGCTGCTGGCGTCGTGTTGCTCGACCACCACATTGCAGGGAAGCATCACCCCCATCTCTGGGGCCGTCGAGAGCGCGCGGTGGGCAAAACCGGGGTTGCAGGCACCGAGGATGACGTAGGGACGAAAGTCGAGGCCAAGCTTTTGCTTGAAGGTGGCGCTGACGTCGACGCGGGTAATGATGCCGAAGCCCTCGGCGGCGAGCGCCGCCTCCACCTGGGCAACCGCCTCGGGCCAAGTCAGGGAGAGTCGAAGCGGCTCATCGATGGATTGCATGTCGATACTCCTCACGGACGGTGGTAATGAGAGGTGGGACGTGCAGACTCCGCAGCTCCTTTGGGCGCGAGTCATGCAGATTATGGAATATGACTGTCCTGCTCCTTCGTCAAGGCCCTCCTGAAGTGCACCTACGGTGAAGCTGCGGCAAGAACAGGCGCGTTCTCCTACTTTGACGTCGCGCTGTTATCCTTGTAAGAAGTCGACCGCGCGCGAGGCCTGACGATCGCATTCGCTCGTCCCCTCACGTCAGTTCGGAGGCGGCCGACTTCCTTCGATGTTCCTGGCTCACCCGCCTGTGTGGCCTCGAGAGGAGCGAATCATGGCGCAGACGTTGATGGTGGTCGCAACCCAACCAGGGACCGGCAAGAGCGTGGTTTCACTCGCACTGCTCGAGCTCTTCGAGCAACACGGAGCCATCGCCCACTACTACAAGCCGGTGACTTTGGGCTCCCCTGACGCCGATCCGGATCTGAGCTTCGTGCGAAAAGCTCGAGGCATCAGCACCCCCATCGACCCGAGCTGCTCACTCGCCCGCCCCGACGTCGAGAAGGCCCTTCAGGACGGCAAACTCGAAGACGTGATGGACCACATCATGGACACCCATGCGCGCCTCGCCTCGGAGCGCGACATCATCGTCTGCGAAGGCGTCGATAGCCTCTCCTCCTTCCCCACCCTCGACTCCGACATCAACATCGACATCGCGCGCAACATCGACGCCACGCTGCTGCTCGTAGCCAACGCACGCAACCGCAAGCTCGATGATATCGTTCAAGGCATCATCTTGGCTCGCAACGAGTTTGTCGAGCGTGGGACTGAGATGCTGGGTGTGGTGGTCAACCGCGTCAACGCTCCTGACGTCGCAGCCTTCGAGCAGGGATTGCGCGCTGCCCTCGGCGAGGCCAAGATCGCCGTCTACGGCGTGCTTCCTGAGCTTTCGACCCTCTCGCGGCCCAGGATGTGCGACATCGTGCGAGAGCTCAACGCAAGCATCGTGCAATCGGCAGGTTGCCCAGAGCTGGCGTTCTGCCAGGCGGATGCAGGCAAAGCGTGCAGTGGTCCCATCGGCGAGGTTCTGGTGGTGGCGATGGCACTGGACAACGCCATTCGACACTTCACCCACCGCGCGCTCATCATCACCGCTGGCGATCGCGACGAGATTGCGCTCGCAGCAGCGGCGGCCTACGCCAGTGAGACACTCCCCAAGCCTGCGGGTCTGGTGCTTACCGGCGGACTGATGCCCCAGGACAAGGTCATGGGGCTGGTCAAGGACCTGGGCCGTGAGCTTCCAATTTTGCAAGTCAACGCAAACACTTACGAGACAGCCATTGCTGTCAACAGCATCCACCCATCACTGATCCAGAATCAAGAAGACAAGGCGCGTGCGGTACGCTCGGAGCTCGTCGAGCACCTCGACAAGCAGAGCCTGCTCGCCAAGCGCTTTGCGCCGCAGACGCCAGTGGTCACGCCGCGCCGCTTCATGCGCATGCTGCGCGACAAGGCCAAGGGCAAGAAGATGACCATCGTGCTGCCCGAGGGCGATGTGGATCGCATGCTCATCGCTTCGGCCGAGCTGCGCAAGCACGACATCGTCGACATCATCGTCATTGGCAACGAAGAGAAGCTCAGCCGCGAAGCGCGTCAGCTCGGTATCGAGATTGGCAATGGTTTCGAGATTGTCGACCCGGCGACCGACCCTGTCTTCGAGGATTACGCCCAAACCCTCTTCGAGCTGCGCAAGAACAAGGGTGTCGACATCAATGCGGCCCGCGCTCTGATGAAGGACCGTAACTTCTACGGCACGATGATGGTCTACAAGGGACGCGCGCACGGCATGGTGAGCGGCTCGACCACCACCACCGCCGACACCATCCGCCCTGCCCTGCAGTTCGTCAAAACGGCCCCCGGTATCTCCAACGTTTCCAGCATCTTCTTCATGGCGTTGCCGGACAAGGTCCTGGTCTACGGCGATTGCGCCGTCATCACCAACCCCACGCCCGAGCAGCTCGCCGACATCGCTTGCGCGAGCGCCGCGACGGCGGCGGCTTTCGGGATTGAGCCCCGAGTGGCCATGCTGTCGTATTCTACCGGCGCCAGTGGCAAGGGAGAGGACGTTGATCTGGTGCGCCAGGCCACGGACATCGTCAAGTCACGCAACTTGGATTTCCCTGTCGAAGGCCCCATCCAGTACGACGCAGCGACCGAGCCTTCGGTGGCCAAGACCAAGCTGCCCAACAGCTTGGTTGCTGGCCGCGCCACGGTCTACATCTTCCCCGACTTGAACACGGGCAACAACACCTACAAGGCGGTGCAACGCTCGGCCAACGCCGTCGCCATCGGCCCGGTGCTGCAAGGCCTGCGCAAGCCCATCAACGATCTCAGCCGTGGTGCCACGGTCACCGACATCGTGAACACCGTCATCGTCACGGCCATCCAAGCCCAGGCCATGGTCTAAGCCAGGGCAACACTGGTGCGCCGGGAGGCGCATCGCCATCTCCGTACTCGAGTGTTGTTTTAGGCTGGTCCCGAACAGGAGTCAATTCGTGAAAATCCTCGTCCTCAACTGCGGCAGCTCTTCCATCAAGTACCAACTCTTCGACATGCCCGCTGGCGACGTGCTCGCCAAGGGCCTGGTGCAGCGCATCGGCGAGCCCGAGGGCAAGCTGGACCACCAGACCAGCGCTGGTAAGAAGACCCTCAATCAGCGCATCGCCGATCACGCCGAAGGCCTCAAGCTGGTCATCGACCTGCTCTCCAGCGGCGACCCCCTCAAGGACGTCAACGAGATCGGCGCCGTCGGGCATCGCGTGGTGCACGGGGGCGAGGCCTTCACTGACACCGTGGTCATCGACGACGCGGTGCTCGCTGCCATCGAAGAGCACATCGCCCTGGCGCCGTTGCACAACCCCCCGAATCTTCTCGGAATCCAGGTCGCCCAACAGATCCTGCCCAAGGTCCCGCAGGTCGCGGTCTTCGACACGGCCTTCCACCAGACCATGCCCCAGCATGCCTATCTCTATGGCCTTCCGTATTCCTACTACCAGGATGAGCGAATTCGCCGCTACGGCTTCCACGGCACCTCGCACAAGTACGTAGCAGGTCGCGCCGCGGCGCTTCTGGGCAAGCCCCTGGAGGAGTGCAACCTCATCACCTGCCATCTGGGCAACGGTTCGAGCATCGCCGCGGTGCAGAACGGCAAATCTGTGGACACCACCATGGGTCTGACGCCACTCGAAGGGCTGGTGATGGGTACGCGCTGTGGCGACATCGATCCAGCGATTCTCTTCCACCTCGCCCGCGCCAAGGGGATGAGCATCGACCAGCTCGACACGCTCTGCAACAAGAAGAGCGGCATGCTCGGTCTCTCGACCATCAGCAATGACATGCGTGAGCTCGAGGACCTCGAGGCGCAAGGCCAGCCTGATGCCACCCGCGCTCTCGAGGTCTACTGCTACCGCATCCGCAAGTACATCGGGGCCTACACTGCCGCCCTCGGCAGAGTGGACGCAGTGGTCTTCACCGCGGGCGTCGGCGAGAATTCCGACTACGTGCGAAAGACGGTTTGTAAGGACCTGAGCGTGCTCGGCATCGCCATCGATTTGGACAAGAACGGCAACGCACGAGGCAAGGAGATTGACATCTCCCAGCCGCAAGCCACCACCCGCGTGCTCGTCATCCCCACCAACGAAGAGAAGGCCATCGCCGCGGATACGTTCAGACTGGCGCAGTAGCTATCGACAGTGGTTCTGGCGCCATTCCGTAGGAGCTAAAGCCCCTGCAGGAAAGCCTCGAGCTCGTCGGCGGTTCCAATCCGCCGCCCCTCGAGAAAGACCTGTGGGGTGGTCTGCCCACCGCTCACGGCGCGCATGGCACGAACACTCGCATCGCGGCCGAGCACCAGCTCCTCGTAGGCATAGCCACGAGACTCGAGGGCTTGGCGCGCGCGGGCACAGTGTGGACAGCCGAGCCGAGAGAAAAAGGTGAAGAAGAGGGGCTTTGCCGCGCCTGGGGCAATGTGGGAGAGCATGGTATCGGCGTCAGAAACGGTGAACGGGTCGCCTTCGACCTCGGGCTCGACGAACATCTTGCTGACGACACCATTTTCGACCAAGGCGGAGTAACGCCAAGACCTCTGCCCAAAGCCCAGCTCCGACTTGTCGACGAGCATCCCTAGGGCAGCGCTCAGCTCACCGTTGCCATCGGGCAGCATCAACACCTGCTCGATGCGCTGCTCCCGAGCCCAAGCCTCCATGACGAAGGCATCGTTGACCGAGACGCAGACGATGCGGTCGATGCCGTGCTGCTGGAAGCTCGGGGCAAGCTCCTCGAAACGCGGCAAGTGCGCCGAGGAACAGGTCGGGGTGAAGGCACCGGGCAATCCAAAGAGCACCACCTTTTGCGCGTCGAAGAGCTCGGCGCTGCTCAGCTCAGCCCACGCTCCGTCTTTTCGAAGCTTGAAGCGGATTTCAGGAATCTTTAGACCTTCTGCACTCTTGGGCATCTGCACCTCCATCGCGCGAAACACGCGTCAGCCATCGAAGCCGAGCCTTCGAAGCACGCTCGACGTCATGGGAGGCGTTACGAAACAGAGCTGCAAACAGATGTCCGAGACGACAAAAAAGCCGCCCGAGCAGCCAAACAGGGAGCTTGGTTCCTCGCTGAGGGCGTCGTCGCGAAGGCAGCGACGGGAGTGCCGTCCTGGAGGCACGCCAAAGCGCTCCTGAGGGTTTGTGCTCGGCTCGTGCTCGCTACTCCTCGAAGAGCGCTTCGAGCTGGCTGCCGTAGCGGGCGAGAACGTTGCGGCGCTTGAGCTTCAGGCTGGGCGTGAGCATGTCGTTCTCGAAGGTGAAGTCCTCCTCGATGAGGAGCAGCTTCTTAGGCTGTTCGTAGCCCTTGAAGTCAACGCCAAGCCGTTGGATTTCCTGGATAAAGAGATCCATGACCTTGGGCGACGAGAGCAGTGCCTGGTGTGCTGGCTCGAGGCCGTGCTCCTTGGCAAAACCTTCGAGGACCTCGAAATCCGGCACCACGACGGCGACGTTGAAGGGTCGGTTGGTGCCTTCGATCATGATGTTGGCGATGTAAGGGCTGAGCTTGAGCTTCTCCTCGAGGGGCGCAGGGACCACGTACTTGCCGTTCTCGAGCTTGTACTGCTCCTTGATACGGCCGGTAATCCAGAGGAAGCCGTCGTCGTCGATGCGGCCCATGTCACCGGTGCAGAAGCCACCATCCTCGGTAAACACTCGGGCGTTCTCCTCGGGCAGCTTGTGGTAGCCTTTCATGACGTTGGGCCCATAGACGATGAGCTCGCCTTGACCCTCGGGTGCCATGTCGTCGGGGCGGATGACGACGCGCACCCCAGGGAAGGTCTTGCCAATCGAACCGAGCTTGCGCGAACCGGGGACGTTGCAGGCGACCACGGGGCTAGTTTCGGTGAGACCATAGCCCTCGTAGACCATGATCCCGAGGCTGTCGATGAACTCGGCCACCTCCTTCGAAAGCGCGGCACCACCAGAGATGGCCCAGCGCAGACGGCCACCGAAGCGCTGCCGGATCTTGGCGAAGACGAGCTTGTCGAGGATGCTGTGTTGGAGGCCGACGAGCGTGGAGGACTGTCGGGCTTCCTCGAGCTCGCGCTTGCGGTTGGCAACGCTGAGCGCTTTCTCGAACATCTTGCGCTTGAAGGCCTTCTCTGCTGACACCTTGCGGTGGATGCCGTCATAGATGCGGTTGAAGATGCGGGGCACGGAGATGAGGATGGTGGGGCGAACCTCGGCCAGGTTCTGGATGATGGTCTGGGGCGACTCGGCGAGGCCCATGGCAGCACCAAAGGAGATCATGGTGTGCAGCTCGGCGGTCTGTCCAAAGATATGCGCCCAAGGCAAGAAGGACAGGGTGACGTCCTCCTTGACGATGGGGAAGGAGTCGTGCACGCCATTGACGTTGGAGACGATGTTGCTGTGGCGAAGCAAAACGCCCTTGGGCAGTCCCGTGGTCCCGCTGGTGTAGAGGATGCATGCCAGGTCTTCTACGGAAGGGTGGACGGCGTCGACCGGGTTTTGGGCGCCGAGCTCGAGCAGCTTGCTGAAGTCGTGCTCTCGGTGTCCACCAGGATCCATGACGACGATCGCTTGCAGCGACGGGATCTCGTCGATGAACTGGCGTGTTTTCTCGTAGATCGCCTGGTTGGCGACGAAGAGCAGTTTGAGCTCGGCGTCGTTGGCGATGTAACTCCAGTCCGAGGCCAACTGGGCTTCGTACATGGGGACGAAAGCTGCGCCGCGTCCACAGGCCGCATAGGCGGCAATGGCCCACTCGGGACGGTTGTTGGCGATGATCCCGATGCTGTCGCCAGCGCCCACCCCAAGCTTCGCGAGGGCGCCGCGCATCTTGTCGACCATGGCGCCGACCTCGCCATAGCTGAGCCAGACGTAGTGCTCGGCCTTCTTGACGCCAAAGAGGGGACGATCACGGTGTTGAGCTACACTCTGCTCGAAGAGATCGACGAGCGTCACGAATTTGTCGAGTGACATGGGCCTACTCCATCAACTCGAAAGCAAGCTAGACGGGAAAGAACAAGGCGACTCGAGCAGGCAATGGCAGCGTCGCAGAAATGCGGCGCGCCACCACCGCAGCGCCAGTCGACCGAAGTCCTAACACATTGATCACTTCCGCCAGCAGATCAAGGTGCATTCGCAACATGATCAGCGAGAAGCACACTGTGCCGAGCGGTAATGCGGGCGCGATCGACAGTGAGCGGCCGCACGTCAACGACACAAGTTGAGGTCCTGGGAACCACGCCCTGATAGCTGCGAACAGCGCCGAGCACTCGGAGGCGACGCAGCAACGCATTCGTTCGCTCCCGCGAGACCCTCGCAGCGCTGCGCAGGCGCATCGGATGCGCCCGCGACAGACGCTGACGCGTGCCTCGCTTCGCTCACTTCTTGTCCATTGGGCGCTTGGCCTGTTCTTGTTGATTGGGCGCTTGGCCTGTTCCACCAACTTCTTGTCGACTGGGCGCTTGGCCTGTTCCACCAAGTTGTTTGCCTTTTTCCATCGACAGCGCCCTGCAGCCTTTGACGACGCGCAGCGAAGTCTTGTAGTCTGAGCTTCGCGGGAGGCACCATGCGTCGACTGAACGAATCCTGGGTCTGTGCGATGGTTGCGCTCTCCTTTGCAGCGTGTGGCACCCTGGCCAACACCTCGCTGCCAGGGAGTGCTTGTGTCGAGAACAGCGACTGCCCCGAGGGGCAGCTCTGCGACCCCCTGGGGAAGGTCTGCGTCGACGCAGAGCTGCTCGACCTGATTGACAGCGACGATGGCCAGGACACTACGGGCAGCTGCGGTGGCCTGGACTGCCCCGACGGCTATGAGTGCTGCGGGGAGCTCTGTGTGGACACCAAGACGAGCTGTGTCCTGAGCACGGGAGGCAGCCTCGACTGCGAAAACACCTATCACTGCGGCGAGTGCAACCTCGCCTGCTCGCCGGGAGAGCTCTGCACGAATGGCATCTGCTTGTGCAATGGCACAGAGTGCGACCCTGGCTCGGTTTGCTGCGGTGGCGAGACCTGCATCGACGTGCAAAAAGACAACTTCAACTGCGGCGCTTGCGACCGAAGCTGTCCCACCAACCAAGAATGTTTCAAGGGTGAGTGCCTGTGTTACGGCTTTGGTGGGGCCTTTGACACCTGCAGCAGCTTTCAAGCCTGCTGTCCGGACCTGGGCTGTTTCAACTTCGAGGTCGATCCCAAGGGTTGCGGTGGCTGCGGGATCGAATGTCGTCCCGGTGAGACCTGTGAAGGCGGCGTCTGCGTCTGCGACGCGGCGGCGGGCGACACGCAATGCGAAGCGGGCGAGGCCTGCTGTGGCAGCGGCACCGCCCGAGGTTGTTACCCCTCGAATGACGCGATTTGCAACTGTGGCGGTCAGCAGTGCGCCAGCGGTCAGAAGTGCTGTGTCGAGGAGGCCTCGGGCGAGCAGAAATGCTTCGAGATGGCGAGCTCCAACGAACACTGCGGTGACTGCGACAACACCTGCTTCGCAGGCTATCAATGCGTGGGCGGACAATGCGATGTCTCCTGTCTCGACGGCCAGACCAACTGTAACAACGTCTGCGTCAACCTGCAGGCCGACACCAGCAACTGTGGTTTCTGTGGCAACGCCTGCGACCCCGGCCAGGTGTGTTCTGCTGGCGTTTGCTCCCTGACCTGCCAGCTTGGCCTGGAGAACTGCCTCGGACGCTGTGTCAACCTGCAGAGCGACATCGAACACTGCGGTGTCTGCGGCAACGCATGCCCATCCGGCAACGTCTGTTCCAGCGGCGCTTGCGCCATCACCTGCGTGGAAGGCGAGACCCAGTGTGGCTCAGGCTGTGTGGATCTGCAGACCGATCGCGCCAACTGCGGGCTCTGTGGACGCGCCTGTGGCACGGGAACAGTGTGCCAGAGTGGGAATTGTACGGTCTCGTGTTTGCCAGGCTACACCAACTGCAGTGGCAACTGCGTGCAGCTCGACTCCGACCGCTCGCACTGCGGAACCTGCGGTCGTAGCTGCAACAACGGCGAGCTCTGCCAAGGGGGCAACTGCGTGGTGAGCTGTCCTGCTGGGCAAATTGTGTGCGCAGGACGCTGCGTGGATCCGCTCAACGACAATACCTACTGCGGCGCGAGCGGTTCATGTACCGGGAGCAGCATCGGCACGGCCTGTCCCCTGGGAGAGCGCTGCGTCAGTGGTAGCTGCGAACTGCAATGCCAGTCACCACAGATCGTCTGCGGTGGCAAATGCGTCGATCCGAGCAGCGATCGCAACTATTGCGGTGCCAGCGGAAACTGTAGTGGAGCCAATGACGGCAGCGTCTGTGCACCTGGTGAGGTCTGCTCCGGTGGCACCTGCGCCCTCTCCTGCGGCGGTGGCCTCATCAATTGTTCGGGCACCTGCGTCGATACCGACACCAACCCCGAGCACTGCAATGGCTGTGAGCAGAGCTGCCTCGACGATGCCAACGTGGTCGCCAGCGGCACTGGCTGCGCCAACGGCGGCTGTGTCTATGCCTGTACCGCGGGACGCGGCAACTGCGATGGCAACAACACCAACGGCTGCGAGCAGAACCTCGACAACAACACCAGCCACTGTGGTGCTTGCGGCAAGGTCTGTGGAACCACCAACGTGCAGAATGCAAGCTGCAGCAACGGCTTCTGCCAGCTCATCTGCGCTGGCGGCTACGGCGACTGCAACAACAACGCCGCCGATGGCTGCGAAGCCTTGCTGAACAGCGCCACCAACTGTGGCGGCTGTGGTGTGGCTTGCTCCGGCACTGGCGGCAGCGCCAGCCGAAGCTGTAGCAATGGCACCTGCGTCGTCGACTGCAATGCGGGCTACGAAAACTGCGACGGCAACCCTGCCAATGGCTGCGAGGTCAGCATCACCTCGACCAGCAACTGCGGCGGCTGCGGCATCGTCTGCAGTACCAACCACGCCACTCCAAGTTGCAGCAACGGCCAGTGCGTGCTCGCCTGCGCCGCTGGCTGGGATGACTGCGACAACGACCCAAGCAACGGCTGCGAGACCCAGCTCAACACCACCACCAACTGTGGTGCTTGCGGCAACTCCTGCGGCAGCGGCGGCAACGCCTCGCGCACCTGCACCTCAGGCGCTTGCGTGCTCACCTGCGCCTCCGTCTACGGAGACTGCGACGGCAACCCCAGCAACGGCTGCGAGACCCAGCTGAACACCACCACCAACTGTGGTGCTTGCGGAAACGCCTGCGGCTCCGGCGGCAATGCCTCCCGAAGCTGCAGCAGCGGTGTCTGTGTCGTCGACTGCAACTCGGGCTACGAAGACTGCGATGGGAACCCCGCAAACGGCTGCGAGGTCAACATCAACACCACCTCCAACTGCGGTGGCTGCGGCATCCAGTGCAGCACCAGCCACGCCACCCCCACCTGCACCGCGGGCCAGTGCGTGCTCACTTGCGCCTCCGGCTGGGGCAACTGTGACGGCAACCCGGAAAATGGCTGCGAAACCCCGCTCAACACCACCACCAACTGCGGCGCTTGCGGCAACTCCTGTGGCAGCGGCGGCAACGCCTCTCGAAGCTGCACCAGCGGCGTCTGCACACTCCTCTGCAACAGCGGCTACGCCAACTGTGACAACAACCCCAGCAACGGCTGCGAAACCTCCCTCAGCACTTCCACCAACTGCGGTGCTTGCGGCAACAGCTGTGTCACTGGGGCAAGTTGCACCGGCATCACAGGCTCCTACCTTTGCCGCTGTAGCAGCGGACAGTTCTGCTCCTATCCAGCGGGCTCACGCTGCAATGGCACGACCTGTCAATGCGGCAACAACCCCGCCTGTGGTCCCACCACCTACTGCAACGGCTCGATGTGCATGTTGCTGCCCGACATCTAGCACGACGCTTGGTCCGGCCCACGCCTCAAGAAACAGGAGTCGCCTCCTCGGGTTGCCGCGGAGCAAGCTCCAATTCCATCTTTGAGAAGCCGCCCTCGAGGCTCGACAAGCCCAGGTGAAAGCCCGGTCGCTCCGGGTCTGCAGCCCCCAGCGCCAGCGCGAAGCCTCCCTGCACGTCGTCCACCACCCGCAGAGCGTGCAGCCCCTCTGGCAGCAGCTCCGGCGTCGAGCGCCCCTCCTCCAACGAGAAGAGCAGCTCGTGGTAGGGCGCATCCTCCGTGCCCAAGTGCAGACTGAAAGGCTCCGGCGCCAAAATCATGTGCCAACGCCCCTCCAGAAAGAACGCCCGCGGCCCGCTCTCCCGAGACACATAGCGATACACCTCGGTGCGCAGCCGGACCTCGTCCGTCGCCGTGCGCAGCGATGCCGGATTGAGAAACGTCGTCTGCACGCTCGCCTGAGCCACCTCCATCCCTTGACCCGGCGAAGACAACGGCGGACGCAGCCACAGCAGCGCCGCCGAGCGCGGCTCCGAGGCCAGCCCCAAGCTCGCGTCCTCAGGCACAGTCAGCGCGAGCTCATGCAGCGCTCCCGCTGCATCGAGCTCATAGAAAACATGCGTCTGGCGCTTCACACCGCGCTCATCCGCCCGAATCCTCGTGAGCACCAGCAGCGCACTCGCGCCACAAGGCGCTGCGTCATAGACCGTCGGCAGACTCGGCCCCTGTCCATATGCTCGGCTCTGACCCGCGCTGTGGGTCCACCACAGGTCCAAGACCGCATCGGCCGTCGCTTCGCGCGCCCGAAGCAAAACCCCAAAACCATCCTCGGTGGGCAACAACACGCAGCGCGCCCCTGGATCCACCCACAACTCAGGTGCCTGCGGCGTCCAAGGCGCTTGCAGCGCATTTCCACTCTCGTCGACGTGGTGCACCTCCAGCGCGCTCGTTGGCTGCGTGCTCGAGCGCAGCAACAGACCCAAGAGGATGCCCCCCTCCGCGTCCATCGCCAGACAGCCCACATGGGCACGGCTCGCCAGCTTGTGCAGACCTTCGCGCGTCAGCAGGTACGCATCCCCTGCCTCGTCATCGAAGGCCGCTGCAGCCACGCCATCGCGCGACACCAGCTGCACGCTCTCCGCCCGCACTCGCCCGTCAAAGCGCTCCACGAACTGCGGTGCAACGGCTTCACTTGGCTCCACGGTGTCTTCGCTCGGCACCGGCTCCACCGGCATCAGCACTGGGCCGCCCGATGGCACAGTCGCCCCCGAACAAGCCCACAGCAGCATCGAAAGCATCAATCCCAGCCATCGGGGCGAGCCGCAGCGTACGAATTCCATGAAAACCTGCGCCCTCATCACAACCGCTACCTCGTCACAAGCGCTCAACGTGAATCACTCAAGCAGCGCAAAGCCCAATCGACAAAAACTTGGGGGAACAGGACAAGCGCCCAATCGACAAAAACTTGGGGGAACAGGACAAGCGCCCAATCGACAAAAACTTGGGGGAACAGGACAAGCGCCCAATCGACAAAAACTTGGGGGAACAGGACAAGCGCCCAATCGACAAAAATACTCAACGCGCCAGGGAGCTGGGCCGAGGCCCGAGACCAGCGCTGTGACGCAAATGCAAATAGTCGTCGGAGAGAGCAAAGCTGAGCATGTCGCGCAAGCGCGGGTTGCGCTCGAGCTGCGCCTTCAGCGCCGAAGCATCCAGCTCCCCACTCAGCCAGCCATCGCCAGCCAAGGCAGCGCGGATACTGCTGCCCACATCGCCGCTGAAGAGTAGCCCCGCACGGTCGCCGGTTGCACGCAACCAGCCCGTCCACTGGTGAGAATCCTCGCTGCCAACCGCTTCTCCAGCCTTGACAATCAGCGCCGAAATCTCTTTGCGCGCACGCCGATACCAGGGACTCTTCACCTTCTCCGAAGCCTCGATGGTATACGCAGTTCGCCCCTCGATACCGTTGCCTGTGACCAGATAGTGCACGCCGTCGAGCAACTGCCAGAGCTCACGGCCATCGAGGTAGACCATGGGAGCCACCCCGGTCCACAACAAGCCGGCAGCATAACCCGCCCAGTGGCGCCGCTCAGCCGCGCCCATGGCCGTCCAGCGCTCATCGGGAATCCAGAAGGCTGGCGGTGAGGCGAAGACCATGGGCGTGGGAGCCTCGTTCTCTCCAAGGAAGACGCGCACGCCGCTCAGACCGAGGCGTGTTGCGATGGTGGCAAAGGACTCCGCCGCCTCATCGCGGCTGCGCAGTCTCGCGCCGCCGAGCACCGAGAGTTTCGGGATCTGCTCCCCATAGACCGCCTCGACGATGGGCAGCGCCTCGTGCAAGAGCTCGTGGATGGGGCGCAACGAGGGGTGCAACAGGCGCTGCTGCAAGACGCTGTCGTCGAGCTGACGGTTGACATCGATCTTCGGACGCCCGCTGGCCTCAGTTTCATGCAATCCTGCTTCAGGCACGAAGAGCGCCGCGATCTGGCGCAGAATCCGCGCGCGGTCGTAGGCCTCGGCTTCGTCGCAGATCCCGATGGCGAGCTCCAAGATATCGGGCTGAATGGGGTTTTCAGCAAGCAACTGGGCGAAGCCGCGGAAGGCCGCGTCGCGCTCCGTCGGGATCTTGCACATCGCCAACGCGCGCTGTCGCGACAGCTCTGGGGTCGGCACCTCGGCCAGCTCAATGGCGTCGGAGAAGTAGACCTGTGCCTGCTTCCACTGCCCCAGCTCCTCCCCGACAATCTGCCCCAAGATGGTGAGGTAGTGCCGCTGCGTACGCCGCTCGAAGCCAAGCTCCACGGCACGCGACAGGACGCTGTCGAGGCGTGCAGCCAAGCGCGCCCGCGCCTCGCGCCCAGGGTAGAAGTCGTCGATGGCCTGCCAGACGTCGCTCTTGCTGGGGAACACCCCGAACAGCTCCCAAAGCAGGTCCTCTGCCTTCGCCTTCTCCCCGAGTTGGCGCCCGTAGACCTCGGCCAGCTGCAGCCAGAGCTCGAGCTCCTCCTCGCGATAGGGGAGATGACAGAGGCGCAAGAGGATGTCCACCGCCACATAGGCATCTCCCGCCGAGCCATGGGCAGTGGCGAGGGCACGCAGCACACGCTCGTCCTCGGCGCTGCGATGGGCGAGGTCCTCGAGGTAGGCGATGACCCGCCGCGGATCCCCACCGGGATAGCGCAGGTGCAGCTCGACCAGGCGCGACGCCACGTCCAGCTCGGCCTCGATGGGCGGCTGGTGATATTGGAGGAAGTCATCGATGGCGCGACGCGCGATGCTGCTCTCACCGAGCTCCTCGGCCACTCGGGCGATCTCCTTGAGCAACGTTCCATCGGCAGGGAAGCAACGATAAGCGGCGTCGAGCGCGCGCAGGGCCTCGCGCAGCTCACCGACGCCGTGCTCGAGCGCAGACGAGAGCCGTAGCCATAGTTTCGATTGCAGCGCTGGGTCTTCAATGTGCATCAGATGACGGCGCAGCTCGGCCACCAGTGCCTCCCAGTCGCCGTGCTCTTCGAGGTAGGCGTAGAGCTCCTCGCGCAAGGGCTCATCCCATCGGCAGTACTCGAAGCACGCCCTGACCACGCCCAAGGCCTTCTCCGGCTTTCCTGCCTTTTCGAGCACCTTGGCGCGCTCCAAGGAGAGGGCGGCGCGCTCCGCCTCGTTGGGCGCCATCTCCTCCTGCGCGGCAAAGACCTCCAGCAGCTTGGCGTGCGTCTCGCCGAGCTCGAAGTAGGCCGCGAGCAGCTCGAGGTCTGGTCGCAGGGTCAGAGCGTGCTTGCTGATTTCCGGCAAGAGCAGCAGTGAGGGCTCACAGGACTCGCCCGAGAGCAGGCATTGGATGGTGACCCAGCGGCGCAGGTCCTGGGCGTCGGGATCAACGCTCTTGCGCAGCAGCTCTGGTAGGGGTGATGGCCTCAGCTCTGGAAAGAAGAGCCCCCAGATGCGGGTGAGCTCGGTCTCGCTCGTGTCAAGCGTCGGCAACATGGCTTGGGCATGCGCTCTCAGCGCCTCTGGCAAACCTTGGACGAGGGCCGCTTCGAAGGCATGTCGTCGCTCAGCGCTTCCGCGGTGCTGCGCGATGGCGAGGCCTGTGCGCTCAGCCCATCTGCCACTGCGGGCGAAGGCCATGGCGAGCAAGGTCGCGATGCTCTCGCGCTGAGGGGCGAGCTCGAGGACCTTCTCGTAGAAGCCCGCCGCAGACAGCGGGTCGTGAGATTCGGACAGCGTGAGCTCCGCCAGGGCGAGCAGCAGGTCGGCGCGCGTGGGGCTCTTTTTGGGCTTGGCAGCGGCGTTGGCGAGCTGCTTGCGGGTTTCTTCGTCTGGGGCGGACTTGCGTGCCGCAGCGAGCCAGGCGTGCAGCAGAACGGCATTGTCGGGATCGGCGAGGAAAGCGCGCCGATAGGCGTCGAGAGCGCCTTCCGCATCGCTGAGGCGATGTTCGCGAATCTGACCCAAGCGAAAGAGGGTGGCACCAGGGTTGGCGTTGCTGCTCTGCTTGGACTCGATTTCGAGCACCTTACACAGCTCCTCCCAGTTTCCGCCGAGGCGCAGCAGGCGCACCAGCGCGTGGCGAGCGAGCGAGTCGTTGGGGTCGCGTTCGAGACAGCGCCAGTAGATCTTGATGGCCTCATCCCTCTCCTCGAGCCGCAGCTCGAGGATTTCCGCGACCGCGTGCAGCCGACGTAGGGCGTCTGGATCGTCCGTGCGGGTTTCCACCTCGGCCAGCCCGAGCTCGACCAGGGCTTTCCACTCGCCCTGACGTTGCAGGAGGCGGCCGAGATTCTCGAGGGCTGGCAGATATCCAGGCAAGCGCTCGAGCGCGCGCCGATAGTATTGCTTGGCGCGCTCAGGGTCGTTGAGCTGCTCGTCGCACAGCTCTCCGTTGCGCACGAGCAGCGCTGCAGCGGAGTTAGCGTCCTCAGTCCAGGAGACTTCGTCGTCTGTGAGGGCAATCAGGGTGTCGAACTTGCCGAGCCGCGCGCAGAGTCTGGCGAGTCCGGAGACGGCGGCGGGGTGGCGGGGATCGATGGCACGCAAGCCCTCGAGGGCGATGGCGGCGGTCTCGAGATCGCCGAGCTGCTCCTCGGCGATCTGCGCGATGCGTTCGAGCAAGTAGGCGTTCTGCTTGGGGTCGTGAGAGGCGGCCTCGGCGTTGGCGTAGAGCTGCATGAGCTCGACCCACTTGCCGAGCTGCACGACGACGCGGCTCGCGCCTTTGAGCGCCGGTAAGTAGGCGGGCTCTCGTTCGAGGACGCCTGCGTAGAGGGCGAAGGCGCGCTCGGGGTCGGCGAGCTTCTCCTCGTAGAGCTCGGCGAGGGTGAGGCTCTTGGGCCAGACGCAGCTCTCGTCGTGGGCGTCGAGCTCGGCTTCGTAGAGGGCAGCCAGGGCTCGCCAGTCTTCACGGGCATGGAGCAGCTTGCCGAGGGCACGCACGGCGCCGCGGTGTTGCGGGTTCTCGCGGACGGCGTCGGCGAAGACCTCTTCTGCGGCCTCTGGGACCTCCAGCGCCTCGGCGAGTAGGGTGCCGATTCGGAAGAGGATTTCGGCGCGTTCAGGGCCGTCCTTGGCGAGCTCGAGCTGGCTGCCGAGGGCGTCGACGAGCCCAGCGGGGTCTCCCTTTTCCTCGTGCAGCGAGAGCAACTCTGCGACGAGGATGGCCTCTTGCGGGTGCTTCTCGAGGCCATCGCGGATGATGTTGATGGCGTGCTCGATGTCGTCGAAGTGGTGCCTGGCGATATCGGCCAGGATCATACGGTAAATGGTCTCGTGTTCAGCGCAGAGGGGGTCGTTGATGGCCTCGCTGAGCAGGTCGACGATGTCGTCGATGCGGTTGGCGGCGCCGTAGCGACGCAGGGCGAGCTCGACGAGCTCGGGGTCGAGCTTGCCTTGCTCGACGAGGTGCTCGAGGATGATGTCGGCCTGCTTTCGATCGGGCAGGATGGACTGGTAGAGATGCAGCAGGCGACGCTCGACAAGCCTCGTAAAATCGGCATCTTCGGTGTGATGAGCGAGGGCGTCTCGGAGCAGCTCCTCGTAGCGTTTCCACTGTGCCGACGCCCAGAGGGTGTCCTCCCAGAGGAAGAAGTCTTCGGCACCACGCCACGGAGAAGGCGGGGTGGCGACAGCAGAGGGCTTCTCTGCAGTCTCGGGGGTCTCGCCTTCGAGAGCATCCTGGATGCTTGGGGCTTTGGGCTCGCGTTTTGGGCGCAGCGCTGCGAGACGCTGTTCTTCCAGTGACTCCAAGAGCTTGAGAGCCTCCCCAGCCTTGTCGGCTTGGTAGAGGTAGGTGCGGATGAGCTCTTTCTGGAGGAGCTTGGCGCGCTCGGGGGAGGCGTTTCCGAGCTCTCTTTGGAGAGCGGCGATGGTGGAGGGAGCGTCGTGAGCGCGCCTGGCGAGGCGACGCAGGCCCAGGTGGGCAGGCCGGCTGAAGGAGAAGGCGTCGATGGCGCGTCCATAGAGCTCCACGGCGCGAGCTGAGTTGAGCTCACGGTAGCCTTCGAAGAGCTCGGCTTGCGCGCAGAACAGCTCGGCGGCCTCGGGCCCATGACGCAGCCGCTGGGCGCTGGCCCCGAGCCGTTCGAGGTAGCGTTCGAGGACCCGTCGCCCGTGGGCAGCTTGTCGTTGTAGCGCAGCCTTGTTGGGTTTGGCCGGTGCGTCCTTGAGAATTTCGGCTTGTCGTTCCACTGGGGGCTCCCTGAGGTGAGATGCGAGGTGCATCGCCGCGGGCAGCGGTGAAGCACCGACATGCACGGTGCATCCTACCTCGACTCAAACAAGGGACCACTTTTCGACCTCTGCAGCCCGAAGACCGGATGTTCGATACCACTCGAGCAATTCTCGGGAATCAAAAACGGCTGCCCCACACCACTCGAGCAATTCTCGGGAATCAAAAACGGCCGTCGACGGGCTTCGAGCAATTCTCGGGAATCAAAAACGGCCGTCGACGGGCTTCGAGCAATTCTCGGGAATCAAAAACGGCCGTCGACGGGCTTCGAGCAATTCTCGGGAATCAAAAACGGCTGCCCAACACCACTCGAGCAATTCTCGGGAATCCAAAGCGGCCGCTCGACAGCTTTGAACATCGACGGAAGGCGCAGCTCAATGCATTCGTTCGCTCCCGCGAGACCCTCGCAGCGCTGCGCAGCCGCATCGGATGCGCCCGCGACAGACGCTGACTCAGGCCTCGCTTCGCTCGCTTGTTTGCATTCGTTCGCTCTCGGGCACCGACCCCGCTCGATGACTCGCGGGGATGGAGTGCCCTTCGCTCACTTTCGATTGCGTGGGTCAGGCTTTCCAGCCTGCCGACCGCGGTTTTGGAAATGACTGGTCGTGCGCTCTGTGAGCGACACAGGGGTCAGGACTCGCTCAAATATGCAGAATCCTGGGAGGGCGCACACGCAGGTGCGCCCCTACAAGTCAATATTGCGCATTCCTTTCAAGGGCGCACACGCAGGTGCGCCCCTACAAGTCAATATT